>CALXMM010000032.1 GCA_944389475.1 uncultured Clostridia bacterium | reverse complement strand
TAATATCTTATTCCATTTTCACTAAATGCTATTATACTATTTACTGGTATCGTATATTCATTTACTACTGTCTTTAACTTTATTTCCTGTAAATTTATATATATTCCTTCACTTGTTTTTACAAATATATATTCTTTTCCATCTGCTCTTTCTAAATTGTTTCCATCATATACTTTTCCTTCTGATATACTTAAATTTGGATATCCTGATACTTCTTCAAAGTCCTTACTTATTAATATGGCATCCTCTGATAAATTATATATTGCACTATTTTCATTTATATATATTGGATATTCCAAATTTATCTCTGTCTTGTTCTTATCTCCTACAAAAAAGCTGTTTAGTTTTTTAAATATTAACCCCTGTTCTTCTATCTTGGTAAGTTCTATATTTTTATTTGCTCCATTTTCTTCATCACCTGATGAACCCAATAAATTCTCTGTTACTTCTTTTCCACTTATTGCATAACCTCCATATTTAAAATTCATTATCGGACTATATTTTAAAAAGATAAAATATATTATTGCAATAATTATAAGCATCATTAACAAACCTATGGCGAAGTACATAGGTTTATTAATGGTCCTATTCCCTTTTTTAATAAAGACAAATTTGGCCATTTTTTCTTCCTCCTGTTATTTAATTAATTACCAATAACAGATAGAGCAGTAGTGTGAATACTGCTTTTTTCCATTATTAAATTAAGTGTGTATGTGTGTAGTAGTAGTCCTTTTTTTCGAACCTCTATATCATTTATAATAAATATAATATTTAAATTTGTAAACAGTTGATTTCTTATATAAATTCAAAATTCCCTACGGTTTCTTCTTTTTAGAAAAAATTTTACATTTTTATAACATTATCTACTGTAAATAACACAATTATATATTAATTGTACGGAACTTCAGTTAAAAGTGATTTTTTGTTATCTTCTTTATATCTATTTTAAAAACAAAAGTCAGCACCTAATTATAAATATGCTGACTTTTTCACACACTTAATTTAATTATATTTGCATTCACACTTATGCAAATTTGTCTTTGTTTTATTAGGCTTTTAACTTATTATTGTCTAATTTTTTCTTGTCTAATTTTTCATTTATTTTTCCTTTTCTCACCTAATTCTTTTTCTTTAAATTCTTCTTTAAAACAAATAATATTATTCCAATTCCTATTATGCTCAATACTATCCATAGTATTCCCATACTCCTATTTTTAGTATTTCCTTCACTCGCATAATATTTATTTAAATTATTTGCTTCTATTTTTTCGTTCTCACTTACCACCTCCTCTTTCGTTGTATCTAATAACTCTCTTTCATCATATATTTCATAGTTTCCTGTTTCTTCGTTGTACATACTTATATATTTTTTCTCTGTATTAGAGTTATTAGCACTATTTGTTTCAGTGGTTGCGACACTTGCTGTATTGCCTAAGTTGCTATTCGTATTTCCTTGGCTAGTTATATTTGTTTCGCTATTACTATTTTCTGCATTTGCCCCGCTATTATTATTTTCAATATTTTTTCCATTATTATTATCTATTTCTCTACTTTGCTCCTCCATTGCCTCTTCTACTGGTGTTTCCTCTAGTTTGCTTTGCAATTTTTTACTTTCTTCATACTTATTTCTTATTTCTTCATTCTCTGTTCCTACACTATCTCCTATATCACCAAGTTTTTCTTTAATATATTCAAATAATCCTTTTTGTTCAGATGTATTCTTACTTGATTCTATGACTTCTCCTGTTTGGTAATTAAACTTAAGCTTATCTCCATTTTTATATGTAACTTCTATTTCTTTTGTATCAGAATTTAGATTATTACCTATACTTTCTATATCTTTGTTTACAAAGTTTTCTGGATAATTTATTGGCTCTTTTAAGTCATACATTCTTCCATCTGAACCAAGTACCGTTTCATATTCTTTTCCATTATAGCTATCTAAAATTAAATTGTTTGCAACTGGAATTACTTTGTTATTACTTGAATTATTACTATCAGATTCACTATTAATTCTTGAATCTTCGCTCATAGATAAAACTGTTGGCACAGCATATAAAGTATTATCCTTTACATATAGTTTAGCATTTCTTTTGACAGAACTTCCATCCTCTGACTTAATCAAAGAATATGTACTATATGTCTGAATTTCTTTGCCTTCATATTCAAAACTTTGCTCAGGTGTTTCTGTATTCTCCAAGGTCTTTTCCTGAGTTTGTTCTTTATCTTCATCTAAACTCATCATATTAATTCCATTTGTACTAATAATGTGGTTCTCATCTTTTGGAATGTCTATTCCTTCTTGATTTGTAAGGAAACTTGAATTTATTGTTAGATATTTACCATTAGAAAGTACATTAAAGTTCCATTCAGATGTACTCCACTTTAATTTTGATGTATATGTTGATTGTTGTTTTAAATCAGCTTCTGCTACATAGCTATCTTGTGAGATAAACACTTCATTTTGAGCTGTTGGATTTTCTTCATTTATGCTAGAGTATTTGTAATAATATGTATCTTTTAGATATTGATTTTGAATCTCTTTTCCTCCGATTCCTAATGATGTACTATTTTGATCTTCGCCTTCCATATATGCTTCTATGTAGTTACTATAGTAATATGAATCGGGCATGTATAAATCCTGAGCTATATTTCCTATAAGACCTCCTGCATTTGATTTAACCTTTATTATAGCTCCATAGATACCATTTTCATATATTTTAGATGTATTATTAACTGCAGTCATATTTGTATTATCTAAATATCCAAGCAAACCTCCTGCGGTATGATTTGTTGCGATTACTTCAGAATTATTATATGTCCTATACATTGTAATGGCAAAACCTGTTCCAAATAATCCCCCAACATATGAATTTCCTTCTACAATACAATTAATAGCAAATATATCATTTAAACTACCTGAAATGATATTTCCTACTGCACCTCCAATGTTATTACCTGTACTTGTAACTTTTGTATTTATTATTTCTATGTTGTAAAAGTTCCATTGTACAAGTCCAGATACACCTCCTACATTGTCACCTGTTCCAACTATATCGCAATCTTTTATGTGTATATTTCCTATTGCACCCTTGGTACCTTGAATTCCTCCAACATTAGAATTTCCTTCTACTTTAACTTTGTCTGCATATAAATTATTCGCATCAATTAAGCATCCTCCTAAGCCACCTACATTATCATGACCTTTAACTTGTATTTCTTTTGCATATAAATATGTTGCACCGTAGCTTGATCCACTTCCTTTATATCCAACTATTCCTCCAACATAATTTCCATTTGCTTGTATAACAGAGTTACCTTCTACTTTTACATTATTCAATTTTCCATTTTCAAAATTTTCTATATTTCCAACTATTCCTCCTACATAATCTCCATTAGCATTTATATTTATATCGGTACCATAAATATTTTCTGGTTTTTTTACATATAAATTGCCTGTTAATGAACCAACATATGAATTTCCTTGTATATTTACTGTATCAAAATTTATATTAGATATTTCATTTCCTTCTGCATTACAAATAAATCCAATATAATCTCCTTTGGCATTTATGGTTAAATTCTTTACATTCACATTTTTTATATCATTTGCGTTTGACCTTACAATTACTCCCATGTATTTAGAATCACTAGTTGTATTTGTTATTGTTATATTTTCAAAATTAATATTTTCCAAAGTATTAGATAAACCTTTTATTAACCCATTATATGAACTAGTATATTCAAGATTTATATTTTTTAATGTATGTGCACCTCCATCTGTTTCCAGTCTATTTACTAATAAATTATCTTTGATGTTCGTTTTTCCACTAAAGTCTATATCTCCCATTAATCGATAATTTTGATATCTACTTGTATCTATGCTTTGCCAATCATTATAATTATATATTTCTTTATAATATTGCAATTCTATTTTTCCATTTATTTCTTCTTCTTTTGTTGTTCCATCTAAATCTGTATATTCTACTTTTTCAATTCTGTAATTATCAAAATATTTTGTTACATTTCCAGTTATGTCTATATATGTATATCCATTTTGATTTACATTTTTTGTTATTTCTACATCTGCACCATCTACTATTATCTTATTTATTTGTACTCCACCTGTATTTTTTAATGTTATTCTTGCTTCAAATGTTGTACTTCCTGTTTTTTGTGCTTCCACACCTTCTAATTGTATATCATTTTCTAATTCTATAGTATTATCTTGTTGATTTGGCAATAATTCGCCATTAGTACTCTTTAATTTTGGCAATATATGTTGTTTTAGTTCGCTTAAATCATATTGATTTTCAAAGTTCATTTTATCCGTATATGTTGTTTCTTTAAATATGTCATTATATGAAATTAGTTTACCTCCTAAATTATTCCTAATGACTTCACCATTAATCAATTGATTTTCATATGCATAATTATTTTCTGTATCATCTTGATTACCTATTATTCTTCTCATACTATTGGTGTCAGTATTAGCAGAAAATAAATTGCCCAAACTTAAGGTATTAACTATTTCACATATAGAATCTCTATTTGCTGTAGTTATTTCTCCAATAATTCCAGAAACATTATTATTTTCGGCAATAATATTAACTTTACTTATACAATTTTTTATATCTATATTTTCTCCACTTCCTACTATTCCACCAACATTACCTTTAGTAGTATATATATTTCCAACTACATAACAATTTTCTATAGATTTATAGTTATTTATTTCACTTGCTTTTCCAATAATTCCTCCAATTCCATCTATTTCTAGAGACCCTGTTTCTTTAACATTAATGTTTTGTACAAATGAATTTCGTATAGTAACATTTTGATTAGCATATCCTATTAATCCACCAATTTTAAATTTTCCATCAAAATTATTGGCTTCGATATTTAAATTTGTAATAGAACAATTATATATATTAGTATTTTGAGTCCAACCAATTAATCCTCCAACTTCACAATCTTCTTCATTAGCTATAATTGTTTCATTTTTTATATTAACATTATTTAATTCTATATTGTTTTGTCCATTTACAATTAGTCCTACCAAAGTATCATATTTTCTTTGTATTATTGTTATGTTTTCAATGTTGATATTTTGAATTTTCCCATAAAGTAATGAAAATAAAAATGAATTTACATTTATATTTTTCAAAGTATAATTTTTTCCTTCTAGTTTACCACTAAAATGACTTGTAATTCTAATGTTGTCACCTTGATTTATAAAATCTATATCATTCATTAAAATGTAATTTTCCGTTGGTGATTTATTTATTCCGATCCAATCATCCACTGTTCTTATTTCTCTAAATAACTCTACTGGTATTACTCTTTCATTATCCTTATATTCTCTTGTATATTCTTGGCTAAATGCTCCTTTGGTTGTAATACTTAATACGGAATAATTTGTCGTATATACCTTTGGATTTGATAATATAGCGATTACCTCACTTTGACCATCCTTATATTCTTGACTTTCTATTTTACACTCTAAGTCTTCTATTGCTATATTTTTTATTGTTTCAGATGATGGATTATTTACGATAAATTTTACTTTTACTGTGTTTGAACCTTGCTCCAATACTTCTGTTGAAAGTATATCTGGCAAGTCTGAATCTTCTACCTTTGGTAATGGTAAATATTCTTGATTTGGCATACAATCCGGCATTATTACTTGAGGATAAAATCCTTGGTCTATCAATTCATCTACATTAAATGCATTATCTGAATTTAATATTTTATTTTGGAAGTTTTTATCATATAAGGCTAAAGGTGTAGTTTTTGTGTTAAATGTATTATTCTTTATATCACCATAGAAATAATATATATTTTCAGCCTTTGCACCAGTAGTATTTAATCCAATTACCGGACCATTATTAGGTGATGTTACATTATTTAGCACCCCTGTAGAATACATATTTTTAGCTAAAGAATTATCTGCATTTTGACTAACTATATTGCCTATCGTTCCATCATTTTTAGATTGTATTAAGTTAATGTCAGATAAATTGTATACATTTTCTAAAAATCCTCCTTCTAAATTCTTATATACAATTCCACCTATATATTTACTATCTGTTGAATAGTTAGTTACATTTATAGGTTGGCCATATAAATATCCATTTTTTACCACCCCGTGGTTATTATGTACTGCCAATCCCAAATATCGATCTACGTAAATTGGACTATCCAAATTTATTGCAAAATTTTCAACTATGCCATAATTATTTTGTGTTATACAAGACATGCCTATATTTGGTAGCGGTGTACATTCCTCTATATTTACTTGTATATTTTTTATTGTTCCATAATTATTAATACATAAACCATACATATCATTTTTTTCAATTTTATTATTGAAATACAAGTCAAAAACAATATTTTCAATTATTCCTGTTTCGCTTATATTATCCATTAATCTATATGTGGTGTTTTCAAAATCTCTAATTAATTTATACCCATTAAAGTCAATTATTCCCTCAAAAGGTAAATTACTATTTCCAAAAATGCATTCACTTCCACTTGCTCCACTTAAATCTATATCTCCTAATACTATATAATGTCCCCTTGGTTGGATTTCTAAGAAGTCTTCTTTATTATATATTCCTTTTATTTCTTCTGTGTCTTTTGTGTTGTACTCTAAGTTTGATATTGTGTACTCTCTGTCATTTACCTTTATTGTTAACTCAACTTTGTAGTCTTTTCCACTTTCTGTATCATAAGTTTTTATTGCATTTGTTATTATGTTATTTTCCGGTATTTCTTCATATCTATCTGTCTTTACTAAATTTCCATCTTCGTATATTTTTAGATAATAGTCATTTGTTGTTATTTCATCTCTTTTGTCTTCTAGATTAATGCTATATTTGCTTTCTAGTGTATATTTATATTCTTCATAACTTGTCTTTTTATTTCCAAGTTCAATTTGTAGTTCTTTTATCTGTATTCCATTTCCACCTACTATATAAAATCCTAAATAACCGGTACTATCTATGGTTAATGTATATTGAAAATCTTTCCACTCATTTGTTAAACCATCTATCTTTGTTCTATTTGTATCTGTTTTACTATTTTGTATATATGTACCTTGAGAACCATTTACATTTTTTGCTTTAAAGCTCATGGTTACTTCTTTACCTGCATATTCTCTTAAATCATATACTGCTCTTCTCCAATTTCCATGTCCTCCCAATGTTAATACCTTTGTTTGTTG
>CALXMM010000031.1 GCA_944389475.1 uncultured Clostridia bacterium | reverse complement strand
TGTTTTGCCTGACCTTTTTGACGATAACCGCAATCAGCTTGACGATAAGCACGACCAGCACGATGATAAGGATTACGCTCAACAGCTTTACCCACCACGGCGTATCGTCGGGCATCTGTACAGGCGGCGTGATGTCGTTCACAATGTCGATGGGACTAGCCACCGCCGGTATGACTGTATATTTGCCGTCCTTCTGGAAAGAGAGTTGAATAATATCGAAGTCGAAGAACACGCTCTCCCGAGCCCTGTACGCCTGTCCGCTCGTATGCTTGTCCTGCCACAGAAAGCCCGCGCCAAGCTCGATGATGTCAACGGGCGCGGAATAGTAGTCGCTCGTTGCAAAGCGGAACAGAACGACGACTTTTTCCTCGTCCGATGTACTGTCAACCGTCACCGCGTCGGTATAAAAGGCCTTGAGCGCCGACACGTCGTTGCTGTTTATAAGCAGCCGTTCGGATACTTCCGCATCGCTGCCGCTCAGATCTTCCGCCTTGACGGTATAGATGGGCGCGACGGTGCGGCTCTCTTCGTCGGGGATATTGCCGAAGATGGTTTCAAACAATCCCCAATTTATCCAATTATCTATATTGTTGCCAGTCGGCACATAAAAATCGCACCGCTCGTGCCGTCTGCCCACTATCCTGCCGACCTCTTCAAGCCCGCACACGGGACATTTAAGTTTCAAAATGCCGACCTCATTGCGGAAGCCTATAAGCAATTTCCCGCAGCTTCGGCATATCCGCTTGGACGGCTTTGTGTTCCATTTCTCTTTCACCTGCCATATCGCCTCCCCTTTCTCTCGACTGCCCGCTTATCATATCATATACGAACGTTTGTTTGCAAATTTTCACTTCCCATAAACGGGCATTGAAAAAGAAAAATGCGGAAAATTTTCCGCACTCTTCAATAACTGCTTTTCAGTTGTTCAATAAATCGGGCAAATTCTTCCGAAACCTGCGTAGGGCCGTCTATTCGTATCTTTCCAAGCGAGCCTGCCACCCATCTGAAAAAGGCAAGGCTTACCTGCACACAAACGGCAAGCCGATATTTACCGTCTCCAAGAGGAATTAGTTTGATATTCATGCCGAATTTGTCAAACATCTCTTCTACCAACGGCTCTTCTACAATAAGATAAACGTCTGTCGGTTCACCTGCGTACATTGAAAAAGACTGCCTGCGATATATATGTTGATTGAAATCCCGGCTTTTCTCGCACTCCGTTATGGGCGTATCTTCCTCGGCAAGCTCGTCCATTCTGTCTAAACGGTAATCTGCTGTTCCTTCATGCTTGTCGTCATAACAGACGAGATAATAATTGTCATTGTCGCAAACAAGCACAACGGGATTGACAATATACCGTCTGCCTTCGCGCCGAAACACCTTTTCTCCTTTATAATTTAAGGAAAAGTAGCGAAACGAAACCTTTTTTCTGTCTTCTATAGCGCGTTCTATTTTATCTGTATAATAGAAAATATTGCCGTTGTTTTTCTTTACGGTGTCATAGCACACGAACCTACGCCCCATTTCTTCTGCGGAATGAGCGCTGGCAAGACCCGCGAGTCGTTTTGCCAAGTCTATGGTATGTGCCTCAGGTATAAAATTAGCTGCCTGTATCGCATCTATAAGAACGCGCAGCTCCGCCACGTCAAACTTCCTGTAAGCCACATAGTAATAATAGCTGCGTTTTTTATATGAAAGAACCTCAAAGCCGTATTTGTTCAGCAGCGCTATATCACTCGGCAAAACTTTACGGGCAATATCTATACCGCGCTCCCGCAATTTTTCTACGATCTCATCCGTTGAAAGCGGATGTTCTTCATCCGTTTCGCGTAACAATATATTATATAAAACCAACAGTTTTATCTTTTGTTCCGCATTCCTCGGCATTGCATCTCCTTTGCATCGTCCCTGATTAAATCAACTAAATTTTAATATAAATTTATCCTTCATCACATCGTTCGATTGACTTAATAAAGGGATTTTCCTTCATAATTTCCTGGAGCTGTGAGGAAGAGTATTCCTCGTCAGTATTCAATGTGGCATGGTATAAAGTTTCGGCACCTTTTCGCTCAATTACCAATCGATTAAATCGGTCTGTCTGAAAAAGTTCTTTTACTTTTCCGCACTCCTCTCCCCCATTGATAAAGCATATTTTTATCTGGAAATACTTCTTAGTACGGAATATGCGGCAGTTGAGATGGAACAGACATTGTACGGCTATAATAATAATCGTCGCACCCAAGGCGACTATGTATAATCCTGCGCCTGCCGCCATTCCCACGCCAGAAGTCGCCCATACACCTGCGGCAGTGGTAAGACCGTGTATTTCATGTTTGCGGTATATTATGATTCCCGCACCGAGAAAACCTATGCCGGAAACTATCTGCGCCGCCACACGCGAGGCATCCGCCTCAACGCTGTCTCCGAAACCATATTTTGATACCACCATAATCAATGCGGAGCCGACGCAGACGATGGTGTGCGTTCGTATACCCGCCTCTTTGAACCTGAGTTTGCGCTCATAACCTATCGCAAATCCGAGTATTACAGAAACGAGTATGCTTATTAAATATTTTAATTCTTCAAGCATTTCTCCATTTACCTTTATTGCCCGCTTCAATACAGCGGTTTTGCATTATAGATTCAAAAAGCCTGCGGGCAATCTGTTCCATACCCCTGTCACCGGGATGAACGGCAACGCCGACGTTTTCAAACCTGCCGACTGCCTTCATCGCCTCGTCATTTCCGAGATCGTGTATTTCAACGAAACCGTAATTGTTTTCTTCGGCGAGTTTTCTTACAAACCTGTCAAAAACAGTGTTCTCCCAAAATAGATCGGTGCAGATTACCACCCTCCCTTTTGCTGCGAGATTGCCCGCAAGATGCGCATAACTTTCTTCAAATTGTTCTATTTCTTCGGAAAGCCGCGCGTTTTCACCCAGCCTTATCACGACTATATCAGCGTGATAGTCAAACGCGCTTTTATATTTTGATTGCAGAAGCGACATATCACAGGAACGCTCCCATTCGCTTAAATTTGCTATGCAGTATCCACACCTTACACCTATGCTGTTCAACATATCAATAAGCCTGTGTACATAGTCGTTATGTCGTGCCGAAGCCGCCATGCCCCAATCGCCATGCCAACCAAGTTCGGGGGCGGGCGCGTGCCGCGTTATTGAATTGCCTAAAAACAAAATCTTCAATCCGGCATTGCCATCTTCACAGATTGTAACGCTTTCGGCATCGCTGATTTGTCCCGTTGCAGGGACCGAATTCAAAGAATAATCTTTTGAAACGCCCATTTTTACATCATCTCCGAAACAAGCATATTGAAACTGAGAAATCCCGGATGCATATACGGCTTGCCGCTGTCCGGATTATAGCTTTCAAACAGATCGCCGTACTTTTCAAGGGAATTACACATAAGTTCAACCGTCCGACGGGCAACTTCCTCACAAAGTTCTGTCTTGCCGTAATTTTTAAGCCCCTTATACACGCAATAGTTTGCCACCGTCCACACGGGACCGAGCCAGTTTGACGGATTGCCCTTGCTGTTTTCAAGGCAATACATTTTTTCATTCGAGGCGAGCGTTCTTATGCCGCATTTTGCCAGAATGGCATCGTCCGACATAAGGTGGGCGCACATTCTATCTGCGCGTTCGGCACTGCAAATTCCCGCATACATAGGTAAAAAACATGCCCATATGCGTATTTTGAGCGGCATACTATTCCAATGCGGAGGCATGCCCGAATGGAGCTTTACTCCGCACGCCAAAAAGTCAGAAATGCTGAAAGATATGTCCTGCGAATAATATATTCCGTCGCGCTCATCCCACATTTCGTCGTTTATTGCACGCTTCAATCTTTCCGCCTGCGACATTATATTATCCGAACGGCCGTCGCCCTTTGCCGCGAGTATTTTTGCGAGAGCAACATATTCAAGATATATAAAACAATTTAAAAATATATCGGCACTGCTGCGCGGCGGTCGGCAAAATACGGTGGGATTATTATCTATGCCTATCATAATATCGTTCTGCCAGAAAAACAGACCGGATTTTACATCGTATTGATTATTCTTATAATATTCAAGATAGGTGATAAGTTTTTCTTCGTTCAGCCAACTGTAGTCGTCTGCAAACTGAGCCGCACCCAATGCCGACTGACACAGAAACGGAGCATGTTGATTGTGTTTATGCCTCTTTTTGAGTTCGCCGGCAAAAAAATCTTTGAATATCCCGTCCTCGGCAAGCATAGATGGGATGAACCCGTCGGCCGACTGCGAATCGAGAAAATCGAGCACGCTGCCCTTCATATGCAAGAGGGCGTCACCGCGTTCAATTCCGTGTTTCTCCATAAACGAATCGCCGAAACGCCCGAACATATATCGCAGCGAATGTGCAACCCAATAACTGTCCCAGCCCCAGAGTTCGTTCATATAACCCTCACCGGGAACGATGAAAGGATGCCTTAAATTGTTGCAGGCGGGTTTAAATATATTTTTTGCTTTACCGAGCAGGTACTTTGTTATAAGCTCTGTTTTCACGAATAAATCAGTCTCCCTTTTAGCCTAGTTTTGAAAAAAACACTTCATTCTCACCGCAATCAAGTTCGGCAATATCGGAAGTCCAGCCTTGCAGAGGAGTTACGCGTACACATATGCCATTGGGAACGTATATTTTGCAATGGGCGACATCACCGTTGCGGCAAATTTCAACGCGCAGTTTGCCCTGTTTGAAAGTGTGTTCTGCGCATACATATTTCAATCTTTCGGAAAAGAGCGGCGCAAAATTTACCTTTCCCGGCTTATCTATCCTTATTCCTGCAAGATACCTGTAAAAAAACGCCGAAATATCGCCCCAGAAATGGTGATTGAATGACCAGAAGCCCTGAGGAATTTTGGCGGGGACATGCGCCATGTCGCCTTCAAAGTATTCAAAACCTTCCCAAAGCGTTGTAATTCCGTTTCCAAGCAGTGCAGCAAACGACGGATAAGTTTTATTGAGCATTATATCGAGCGCTTCATCCACGCCCATATGTTCACCGACTACGCGCCAGAAAACTCTGTTGCACAGTGCGCCGAAATCGATATGCCCGCCCGACTGCTTTATGCGGCATTTCAGCTTATATATTGCCGAGTCAAGCTCATCTTCCTCATACATTCCGTAATAAACAGACATTGCGTGCGTCGCCGTTGTATCGTTTGCGCCGAGGGGGCCGTCAAGTTCATGAGGTCGGAGAATTTCCTTACGGAACGCTTTTTTGATTTTATACGACAGCGAAGACGCGTACCGTGCCTCTTCCTCCATACCGATTACCGAAAAGCACTTTGCGGCTGTATCGGCAATGGACTTGCACATTATTGTATCCGTAACGCACAGCGGCGTATGCACGTTTACGGGAAGCCAGTCTTCAAGCCCGTAGGCAAACAACCCCGCCCCGTCGCGCTTCGACCACATATATTCAAGGTATCTGAGCATATGCGGCGCACATAGTTTTATAGCTTCGTCGCTGCCCGTATAAACATATATCCTCCACGGCAACTCGAACAGAACATTGTCCCACGCAGGGCCGGAACCCCAGTCGTATCCCCAGGTATAAGTTGGAATTATGCCCGGCAAAGAACCGTTTCCCCTCTGCGATTTGCAGATATTCTGCAGCCATACAAAGAGCGAATTTGCGCAATCGAAATTGAGCAGCATCTGTTCGCATGAAAGTGCGGCGTCGCCCGTCCAACCGTTCTTTTCCCTCTGCGGGCAATCGAGCGGAAAATGTATGAAGTTAGATCTGTCGGAATTGAGAACATATTGTTGCAAATTATTGATCCGATCGTCGTCACACAGAAATGAGCCTGCCGACGCAAAGCCGTTTGAAAACAGAATGAACGTTATATCTAATGACCGGGCCTGTTCGGGTGTGATGCCCGTGATTTCAGCGAATCTGAAACCGCGGAAGGTAAAGCGCGGCTCAAACTCGTCGGCCTTTCCCGAAAGAGTTAAAAAATCGTGCTGTACTTTATCGGCCATTTCATCGGTAAGCGACCAGCAATAAAGATTTCTGTTGGTGATTTTTTTACCTTCGATGACGCAATCTGATGTATAAACTTCTATCTGCTGTCCGCATTCGCCCTTTATTTTAAGATTATAAGTGCCTGCGCCGCTTATACCGAAGTCAAATATAAATCCGCGTTCGCCCTGCCACATTTTTACGGGTTTTCTGTAATCGTATGCCTTTACAGGCTCTGCGGTGCAAATCTTTTTTTCACCCGACGGCTCCCGCGCGGGCGATACATTTTCCCAGGAAGAATCATCAAACCCCGTATCGTTCCAGCCCTCTATTGCAAGACGGGCATCTATGCTCTCGGTGCAGTGCCAATCGTTGAACGTAACTTCGCCGCCGCGCGTCACAAACGCAGAACCATCGAAAAGAAACTTCCCGTCCGCTTCAGCCGCAAACGCAAAGCGAGGCGCGCTGCGCCACGGATATTTATCAGCACCCCATACAGGCATTTCGGACGACATTATGCCGTTGCCAAGTGCGATTGCCACAACATTTTCACCCGTGCGGATATGCGGCGTGATATTGTAATTATCGTAATACACAATGTGTTCGGGATTGCTGCGGTAAGGAGCGAGATACCCCTTTGTTACCCGCCTGCCGTTTACAAACAACTCGTAGACGCCCAGCCCGCAAATGGTGACCTCAAACAGCGACGGCGCTTTGCCGATATTGAAAGAATGCCTGAAAAGCGGCGCGGGGACATGCCTGTGCAAAGTACATATGCGGCCGTCCCCGCTGAAAAACTTATCTGAAATTATCATAGCAGTATTTTATATATTTATTTTTGCCGAGAGTTGAATATCACTGACGTTCTTGCCTATATAAACGGTGTATTCTCCGGCGGGTCGCCTCCACTCCCCGTCCACAAAATGGCGAAGTTCACTCAATGCGATATTTATGCAGATCTTCTTTTTTTCACGCGCGTTCAGCGTAACCTTTTCAAAAGCTTTCAACTCCTTTAAAGGGTAACCCTCATGACCGCTTCCGATATACACCTGAACGACCTCTTTTCCGCTTACCTCCGATATATTTTCAACGCAGAGGCATACGCGCATTACTCCATCTTCGTACCGCGCCGAAAGATCGGAATAAACAAACTCCGAATACGAAAGTCCGTACCCGAACGGGAACAAAACAGGCTTACCATAAGTATTGAAATAACGATAGCCCACGTTCAGTCCTTCGCTGTATTTTATTACAAACGAATCGCGGTAGCTCTGTTCGGAGGGAACGTCAGATAAATGCAGCGGAAAAGTTTCGGCAAGACGGCCGCTAGGATTTACGTTGCCCGCAAGCACGGCGGCTATCGCCTTTGCCGAACATTGTCCGCCGAAGCCGCCCCATACTACGGCATCCACTTTATCTATCCAGGCGGTCATATCTATGGGTGCGCCCGCATAAACGACTACGACCGTCTTTTTTGCGTGCGACGAAATATCTGATATAGCCTGCTCCTCCACTTTGGAAAGGGTAATTTTTTCCCTGTCATAAAATTCAGATTCAACGCCAGGCTCATCGCCGACACATATTACGGTCACATCGGCCAGCTCTGCCATTTTACAGCAGACGGGAATATCTGCGCCGCACAGTCTGTTCATCCACGGAGTCATCAACTCAAAGTAAGTGGAACGACAATATTTTACTTTTCCGCCAAGCCTTTCATATTCAACATCGAGCCCATCATACTCTTCGCACGGCACAACCTTGCTTGAACCTTCTCCGGCGTAATAAACTTTACACGGCGCGCCCGTCATGAGTATGTTCTGCTGTTTGCCGAGCGGTAAAACGCCGTTGTTTTTAAGAAGAACAACACCTTCTTCCGCAATGCCTTTTGCCGTTTCCATACGCTCTGCAACGGTTTTTTCCGCCTTGCGGAGAGGTTTATCCCGCTCGCATTTCTGTGCAAGTTCAAGTACTTTTTGCGCAGCCTCGTCAACCGTTTCATCGGGAACGGAATGGGATTCAATGATTTTTTCAAGTTCCCTCTGTCTGTCCTCGTTGAAGGGAAAAATCATTGTAGTTCCCGCTTTTATACCCGCTTCGGCGTCTTTGCAGGCCTCCCAATCGGTCACTATCACCCCTTCAAAACCAAGCTCCTTGCGCAACACCCTGATAAGGTCGGCATTTTCCGACATACGCACGCCGTTTACAAGGTTGTACGACGTCATGACCATATAGGGTTTCGCCTTTACGGCAAGCTCAAAGGGTTTGAGATAAATTTCGCGCAGAACGGCTTCGGCCACTTCCGAAGAAACATAGTGTCGGCAGTATTCAAGATTATTTGCACAGTAGTGTTTTACCGTTGCGCCGACATGCTTTTCCTGTACGCCGCGAACATACTCTTCAGCCATAATTCCCGATAGAATGGGGTCTTCAGAAAAATATTCAAAATTCCTTCCCGCAACGGGGGTACGCTTGATATTTATGCCTGGGCCGAGAAGTATGTCCACGCCCAAATCTATACAGTCATAAGCAAGGCAGTTACCCAATTCGCGCGCGAGCCGTTTATTCCATGTCTGGGCTACCGTCTGCGCGGAAGGATATGCGACAGACGGATAACAGCCTTTGCCTCCCCCGTCCTTCAAATCTTTGGCGCGGCGTAAGCCGAGAGGGCCGTCCGCCACTACAAAAGAATATATCTTTCCGCCGAGGCTGTTGTTGCCCCAGTAATTTTCCGCCATCAAAAGCCTGACTTTTTCGGCATAAGTAAGTTTTTTTACATCGGAATTCATTTTATTCCTCGTTTAGCCACACGGACATTATAGCATTTTTTTTCAACCATTGCTTGCCGCACGACTGATAGTCGGTAAGGAGAATTATATCGTTTTCCGTTTCCACTTCAATACGTACAAGTTCGCCTTTTTCGCATGGCAGCACCTTGTATTCCGTTCCGTCTTCCGGCATACGAACTGGCGCAGAGATATTATTATGCGATTTAAGCGCATCCGCCGCAAGAACGAGAGGGCCATATGTAAAGGCAATCTTACCATTCAGATGAACAGCCTGGACATCTTCGCGCCATTTTACTTCCACAATATCCCCATCGTTAAACGTACCGCTTACGGTATAATACCCTTGCGTAAGTTTAAGCTTGCCGTTTGCCTTTACGCGGACTGATTTACACCATGACGGGCAGCGTATACGCAAATTAAGGTAAATTGGTTTGGAACATTTAATTTTTATGATGCTATGACCATCGCGAGGATAATCACTTTTTATATTAAGCGTACAATTTTTGCCTTGTACTGTGGCATTACACAAAATGTTAATAATAAATCCATTATTACTCTCCATTACTGCAGTAAGAGGCATAAGAGCTATGCCGCAGGCAGCAATGGCTATACAGCAGCCGAAGTAACCCCCGCTTTTAAATTCCTTATACCCGCCTATACCGCGTCCTCTCTTATTCATATACAACGGGCTATAACTATCGAACGGCATCGCCGGAACATACTTTTTCCTTTCAAAGCTGTATTGTTCGTTCCCCTGCGTATTCAGGCTGCCATAGAGAGCATTGAACCCCGAACACTCTATCCTGTCTATGTATTTTACGTTGCCGCTTAAAAGATACAATCTTGAAAGCAGCCGCATCCATGTGACGGTAACACACGTTTCCTGCATTATCGTTTCGCTATATTCCGTCTGTTTAAGCGCGGCGTTATCGAAAAGTTCATGGGTACAGCCGGCACAGCCGATAAGCGTTATATCGCTCTCGTTGACGGCTTCAACAAAATTGCATACGGCAATATAATACTTTTCTGCCCCCGTGACCTCATAATATGCCAACACACCTTCAAAGAAAGACATGGTTTCATATGCCTTTACCGAGGGATATTTATACGGCAATGCCTTTTCGGATATGGCAAGTTCAATAAGATTACCGTCTTTGCAGCCGCCCGTTGAGATAATATATTCTGCAAAATCAAGATAGCTTTCCTTGCGGGTGAGCTTATACATTTCCACAACAGGTTCAAGAATCGAACAGGAATTTACTCCGCCCCACCAGGAAGATGTATCCGTAATCTGAACTTGCCCCTCGCCTCCACCTATTTTTTCAACTATATAATCCAGGTGCTTTTCAAGGGCCGAAAGTATTTTTTCTTTAAGAACCTCGTCACTGCAGATCGAGCGGTAGTGCAGAAGCCCTGTGAGTACATACTTCCTTGACCACATATCCCAACCGCAGAATTCCTTTTCAACGGTATATGTGGAAAATCTGCCGTATTCATCCTGACGGGACAACAGATCTTCCGCGGCCGCCGTAAGAATATCGTACAGCTCTTTATCTCCTGTATAGCGATACACATACACCGCTCCGCGCATGAGTTTTCCGAAATACTCTCCGCGCCAGCCTTCATCGGCAATATCTTCACGGGTTGAAAAAACTTCGCATATTTTATGCCAGATTTCCCTGTTTTTAAGCTGATGTTCGAGTACGAACGATACATAATCGTCCATCACGCCGTTTATTTTTATTTTTTCGGCATACTTGATGCCTTCTGAATTTTTTGCGATCCTGCGTCCCTTTAAGCGATTATTTACGGCATAAAGAATATTATCGTCCAATACGCTGCCTACACGGACTTTTTCACTTACTTTCATAATAACTCCTTTTCTCCCCGCATCTTTTTTCAGGAAACTATATCCGTCAATTGGTTGATACTTTCAAGATTATAAGTTGCTATTTTATGTTTTGCGGCATCGCCTATGGCGGCACAATCCATATTTGCCGCTGTTGCGGCAAGCACCCCGGAAACGGCGTCCTCCACGACAAGGCATTGCCCGCACATAAGGCCGAGCATTCCCGCCGCTTTTATAAATACCTCCGGGTCAGGCTTTGGCTTTGAAATATTATTGCCATCTGATACGGCGTCAAAAAAACCGTAGATTCCCGTCTTCTTTAATATAAGTACGGCATTGCGGGAACTGCTGCCCACCGCGAGTTTAAAACCCATGGCCTTTAACTTTTCAAGTGTCTGCAACACGCCTTCTCCGAGGTCTTTTTGCGTAAGACCTTCAAGATACCGCCTGTAAACGGAGTTTTTTTCTTCGGCAAGTTTTTGTTTTTGTCCGTCAGAAAATTTTTTCGTGCTTCCTTCAAGAATGATTTCAAGGCTGGCCATGCGCGAAACGCCGCGTAGCTTATTGTTTATTTTTTCATCAAAATATATACCGAGCCGGTCGGCCGTCTGTTTCCATGCCAGATAATGATATTTATCCGTATGCACGAGCACTCCGTCAAGGTCAAAAATTATTCCCTTATATTTCATAAACAGTTAAATTATTCCTTCTCCTTGACAACAGTCAAAGACAATCTGTCCGTAAGAGTCCTTCTTTCCGATTTGTCGAATACAAAAATTACAAACGATATAAGCATCACGATTATCGGGATAAGACAAAGCATATAAAATTTTAAGCCGCCGGCAATGTTGCATGTCAGGAAAAAAGAAGCGTATCTGCCATATGTGAGCAATAAAACAAACATTATGTTGCTGAAATAAAACAGGCTGTGGCATATCCATCTGAGAACATAGTTATACCAACGCATTTTAAGACCTGAACGCCCTATACATCTTCCGCGAAGCAAAAGCAGCGCTGCGGAATTGCCGCCGGAAATAGCCGGGACTATCATAAAACAGATAAACGCGCCCGCAAAATAAGCGATACACAGTTCACCCGTCTTGATTTTAATGAGCTGTTCCCTCGATGAAGAAAAAGTTTCGTTAAGTTCAGTAAACGGACGGTATGACTGAGTAAATTCTGCCCGCGCGCCTTCAAGGACTGAGTTGAACGCATTGTACAGCTCTATAAATATATCGCGTCCGTAATAGGTCACTCCGTCAATTTCGCAACTGTTTTCACGATTGACTATCAGACGATCGAGCGCGACGGCTACGTTCCTTTCAAGCAGAGGGAAAGACTGCCCGAAATAACCGTTTTCCGAATTATTGCACGCCGACAAAAACAAGCTTTCTGCATACGCCCTGCCTGTTTTGCTTTCATCATAGCCGACGAATCCGTCGCTGTGGGCAGGCTTGAACTGCGCGTAATAATAGATGAAAGAGCGATCTGTTTGTCCCATATCCGAAAAGATATATTCGCCTTTATATGCCGCCTTGTCTGAGACATTGCCGCCGAGGGTAGACAAAACCATCGAATAAATAAAATTTTGCCCCTGCAATTCATCTTCAACAGCAATACCTGCTTGTTCATCGTATTGCATCAGCCCAGAATCTGCAAGGCACCTTATAATATCGTTCTGCTCCGATGTCATTTGCGAATTTATCTCTTTCAGCCTTGTATTGAAATTAACATACATCATATCTACAAGCTGAAAACAGAGTATTACCGCAAGTATAAGCAACAGACTGTCAATGAGATATGCGACTATTCTTTTTGACAGCAAAAAAGGAGAATTAAATTGATATTCGCTGTCAGATACTTTGCTCATAGCTTAATTCTCCTTTAACACTTTATATTATACTGTCATTATTCCCTGCCGCCACCTACTGATATGCCCTCTATGAAGAAGCGCTGGAAGATAATATAAACTATTATCAACGGAATAAGCGCTATAAGGCAGCTTGCGCACACTTGTCCCGGTTGATTATAAAAAGTTCTGAGTTCCGTGACCACCAACTGCAAAGTATAATTCTGCGGATTATCGCTTAAATACAACAGCGGCCCCATATAATTGTTGTATCCGCCTACAAATGCAAATATAAATTGAGCTATAAATGCGGGAATTGTTTGCGGAAGAACTATTTTTAAAAATATGCGGAAGGAACCGAGTCCGTCGATTTTAGCGGCTTCCAGAGTTTCGTTTGGAACGGACGCCATATAACTGCGCAAAAAGAATATTGTAGTTGCGCCGCCGAAAAGCCCCGGAATGATGATTGGAAACCAACTATGCGTCCATCCAAGCGTCTCATACCAAATGAGAGACGGCACGGTCATCGTTGCCATGGGAATCATCATTGTAGCGAGTTGGAACATGAATAGAGCTTCTTTTCCCCTGAACCTGATCTTTGAATAGCTGTACGCCGCCAGACCGCTCACAAACAACGAAACGATCGTCGTAAGCAATGTCGACCATAACGTATTGAAAAATCCGTGCAATATGGGAATGCCGATGTCGTCCGCGAGAATATTATCGGTAGAGATAAACGGAATGAATGCATCCCAAGTAACTTCTTCCGGCCACCATATAAAGCTCATCGAACCCATAAGCTCTTGATATGGCGTTATACTTGTTACAAACAACACGTAAAACGGCAACATGAGACAAACAGCATATATAAGCAATAAAGTAAACATTACCATTTTGCCTATAATTCCCGTAGTCTTTCTGCTTCTGCGCTCCTTCACTTCTTTATATGAAGCTACGCGCGGAGAAAGGTCGTGTATGGATTCCGATGAGCCGACGATACTTTTGAAAGCCTTCATACATTCACCCACCTTTTCCTGAGTTTATAGTTCACAAGAGACAACACAAGAATTATAATAAACAGCATCCACGAAGCAACGGAAGCTTCCGGTATATTGAAATATAACGTGCCCTTATTGTAGATATAAATTACCGTCGTAAGTCCGATATTGTTCGGTCCTGCCGTGCCCGTCCAGGCATCGGGGAAGAACGATACCGCAAACAGCCGCGCAATGTCGAAAGTCTGCATACCCGCGATAATGCCTGTCATCAAAAGGAAAAATGTCGTCGGGGCAATGCTCGGAAACGTTATACGCCAGAATTTTTTCCAGGCAGATGCGCCGTCTATCTCACTCGCTTCATACAGCGACGGATTTACAGCATCAAATGCAGCCTTATACATAACGATGCCATAACCGGGAGCCTGCCAAACAATGGTTATTATAATTGCAAACACATAGGCTGCCGCATCGGAACTCCAATTAACCCTTGCGCCTTCACCGAATATACCTGTAAGAATCGTATTTATGATACCATAATTCGGATCGAACATAGTCATCCACATATACGCCGTAGCAACGCTGCTGCATATATACGGAATAAAATAAATTATTTGGAATATCTTTCTCCCTTTCGGCTTTTTTGAAAGCAGAAAAGATATAAACAACGCTATGGTAAGGCTTATGAACTGGCTTGATGCAAGCATGACCGTTACAAGGAGCGACTTGTACAAATCTTTATCCGAAAAAACCACCTTGAATGTTTCAAACTTATTCCATGTCATTGTGGAAAGGTCATAATATTCCATAGTGGTGAACATTGAAATGAACGAAATCGCAAGAGGCACTAAACTGAAAAGAATAAAGCCGATAATAGGAATGCACACACATACATAGGCGAATATCTTTTCGCCCGAAAGCTTCTTCTTTTTATGCAAATCAAGCGATATACGCCCCGTCGCTACTCTTTCCATCATGCACCCCCTTATTCTTTACCGTGCAATTTGAACTTATATCCCGCAAGTATCGTATCCGTAGGTCCCTGTTGATGATCAAAGAATTCAGTCAACGACGTTTCGCCGTTTCTTACAGGGCCGTTGAGTTCAAGGGACCAATCGGATATCCATTCGCCGTTTTCAAAGTAAGACCAGTCGCCTATAGTACAGGCCTCGGCCATTATGGATATCGCCCTGTAATTATCGCATTTTTTATTGTCTTTATCGTAATATTCGGGACTGTTGATGTACGAACTTACGGAAGGAGCGCCCGCATCGTTTGCCACGAAATAGCTCTGACCTTCGGCGGAAGTAAGATATTGCAGGAACTTCCATGCAGCATCTTTATGTGAGGAATTTGCGGGAATAGCCCAGCCGAAATTCTGTGACGAACCGGACAGCTTGCCCACGATCGGAGTGCCGTTCACTTCCTTCACTTCGCCGGTGAACTCTACGCCGTCATATTCCTTTCCGATGACCTTTAACGTACCGCTTCCTGCGGGATCTTCGCCTTCAAATTCACGATAAGTATATATCGGCGCAATATTCCACTCCGTTTTGCCGACGAGCGCATTATACACGGGGTCGAGTTCGGTAGTGCCGTCAACAAGCATTGCCACTTCGCCCGACGTAAAGTACTGCACTTTGGAACTGTTGTTGAGCGTTGCGGGCGAAGGTGAAATGCCATAACCGTCAACTTCATTGTCAACTTTTTTGCCCGTTACCTGCGACCAGGCGCAGAACTCCCTGAACTGTTCGTACTGGGAAGGCAGTTCGTACAAGCTTGATACTACCGCCGAGGACGAATTATCGAGAACCCAGTTCCTGTCGGCATAACTCAATATGTCGCCTGCGTCATAGGGGGTACCGTTTACGGTGACGGCTTCAGTTACCAGATAATTGGGCTGCTCGTCGCCGAGCGTGAACTTATACTGTCCCATATCCTCATCCCACTTTACGCAGTCGCCGCCTACTGCCCAGCCGTGCGAGAACCACCACTCGTTGAGCACGCCGTAAAGCGAAGGAGATTGTTTATTGTATTCTCTCGTGAAATATTTACTAAGCGTATTCACTTCGAGAAAGCTCATGGGAATGAGATTGTTGAATACCTTTACAACTTCCTCATCCTCAAGATTTTCAGAAGTTTTAAGTCCTGCGGCGGGCATTGCGTCTACCGTATATTCGGCATATCCCCTCGGCGCATACGAAGTTCCGTTCGCCTTGTTGTAAGCTTCGAGTTCCTCTTCCGTTACGGAAATAATGTTGATGTTTTTTTGAGTAAAATAATCTTCGTTGTAATAGATAACGCTGGCGTTGGCAACGAGAGGCAGCGCATATAAGTCTTCGCCTTCGCCCGCTTCGCTTGTTTCCTTATTGAAACGGAATCTGTCTATGTTTCCCGCCGCATAATTATCGACGCTGAAATAAGTTTCCCCGTCGGCATTCTTTGTATACGTGGAAGAATCATCGATATAATCCTGCAGGTTTGTATAGAACCCCTGTGCGATATTATTGAATACATAACGGTCGCTCACCCCGATTATGTCAACCGTACCCCTTGCCGAAGCACAATATGACATATGGTTCGCCGAAGAGTCGGTTTTAGGCGAATACTTTACATAAACCCCGTCAATTTTGCCTTGACCTGCATTGTAGGCATCGACCAGCTGACTGTAACTGCTTGAAGTATATTGGTCGGTTATACCCCAAAAAGTTATTCTTTCTCCATTGCCGGCTCCGTCATCACCGCCGCCACCGCAACCGGCAAGACATGTTGCTGCAAGTACAGAGGATATAGCAAGCGCAATTAACTTCTTTTTCATTTTACACCTCATTATTTTAATATTGTTTTTGTGGTAACGGAGTCAAAAAGATACAACTTGCTCTCATCCATACCCACATAAATTTCATCGCCGACGGAAACATCGGGGCGATAGTTGAGTTTAAGCGTTACATTTACGCCCTCTACCGAAGTATAAATATTTGTCTCGCTGCCCAGAAGCTCTATACCGGAAGCTTTGCAAGTGAATCCTTTCCCTTTTTCAGTAAGGAACAGATTTTCGCAACGCACTCCCATAACCACACGATGTGTTTGTCCGTCAAGATATTCGTCTTTTATCTCGCGCACTTTTGCTTTTTCAAAGCATAGCACCAAACCGTCTTCAAATGTAAAGTTGATTTTGTCGCCGCAAGCCTGCATATCAACGCCGAACATATTCATCTGCGGAGTACCTATAAATCCCGCTACAAAGGTGTTGACGGGGTTATCAAACAAGTTTACAGGAGTGTCTATCTGCTGCACCTCGCCGTCCTTCATTACGACTATGCGCGTACCCATCGTCATCGCCTCTACCTGGTCGTGAGTAACATAGATGAAAGTGGTGTTGAGTTGCTTATGCAACTTTACAATCTCCGAGCGCATGGAAGTGCGCAGCTTTGCATCGAGATTAGAGAGCGGCTCGTCCAAAAGGAACACCTTAGGCTCGCGCACTATCGCCCTTCCAAGAGCTATTCGCTGACGCTGACCGCCGGACATTTCTCTCGGTTTGCGGCGCAACAACTTCTTAATGTCAAGTATCTCCGCCGCGCGCATGACCTTTTCGTCGATCTCAGCCTTTGTATAATGTCTGGTTTTGAATACAGGCACGGGGGTTTGAGAATAATGTTCTATCTCGCCCTGATTGCGGCTTATATTCTGCTCGATGGAAATTTTCCTCTGCGCCAGAATATCCAGCTCTTCGCGATAACGCCGGATAAGGTCTTGAAGCCCCTCCGCTCTGAACTGCTGTTCCTCCGAAAGGCTGCCGTTCTTGTTTATTAAATTGAGCTCGCTTTCCAATCTTTGAAGTTCGGCCTCATCCTTTTTACGGATTGCCTCATCAGAAACGGCAAGCCTGCGGTAATAGGCAAGCGATTTGTTGAGTTCGGCAATCTTTTTTTGATCTATTCGCTTTAACTGATAGCCGGCAATCGACTGCTGTTTTTCAAGAATTGCCTTTTTGATTTCAGACATACGCGTCTTGCTTCCGTTTATATCGGAAATTATGCCTTCGATCTGCTTCAAGCCTTCTGAAATTGCTTTATTGAGCGATTTGACCCTTTCTTCAGTCTTTGAAACCGCGGCACGGACAGAGCTTTGGTGCATGCCTCTGTTTTTCAGATGCGCAATCTTTTTGGTGAGCGCATCGAGCGATTTTGAATAAGCGGCGTTGCTCTTTTCGATAGAATCGATCTTCTTTTCCCCGGCTGCGTTCTTTTTGCCGATAAGGGCAAACTCATTTTTTAAGGCGTCGATTTCGGCGAGTACCGCTTTTACTTCTTCATTTTCCTCATAGACGGGTTCCTGAATTTTTTGCAAAGTAAGCCCAAAAGAAATGTTCTGGTACGCCGTCATATGAGGGTAAAGCGCATAGTTCTGGAACACCATCGCGATGTTCCTGTCCTTTGCGGGGACATCGTTTACATACGTTCCGTCGATGTACAAATCTCCGCTCGAAATATCTTCAAGCCCCGCAATCATGCGCAGGGTAGTAGATTTGCCGCACCCGGAAGGGCCTACGAACACGATGAACTCGCCGTCGCGTATGTCCATTGAAAAGTTTTTAACGGCAAGCACTCCGCCGCGCCCTCTTTCCCTGCTGTCGTAAACTTTGCAGATGTTGTTTAACCTTACGTCAGACACTTAATTTTCCTCCGTCATCACTGCTGTTCTGTTGCGGCAACCTGTCCGCCGACGAGGAGCTGTATAAGCTCCTCGTCGGAAAGGCCGTCGTCAAATCCGCCGTATACTGTAAGTTCCTTCACGCCGAAATCCCTGTCGCCGCTGCGCTGCAATGCCACTGAACCACTGTTTACTACAAGGTCTATTGCCGTTACGGATATTTTTCCTTCCGTTCCCGTAAATGCCTCTACCTTATCATACGTATCACCGTTCTGAGCATAGAGCGTATAGATATTGCCTTTCTGAATAATGAATATTCTGAAAGTTCCTGCCTCGACGGCGGCTATCTGTCCGGCATTAAGCACGTATGCGGTGCTGGGTGAAGTTGTATCGACCGAAACGCCTGCACCTATGTCAAGCACCCAATTGCCACCCTGTCTTGCTATAACAACGTCGGCGAAATAGTTATTGCTTTCTGAGGCGTTTGCCCTGTTGTATAAACGGAGGCCGAAGCGGGTTCCGTTTTCGGTAATCGCACTGATGTTTTCGCCGTAAAGAACGGCTTCTATTGCCGAGGGCGAAGGCATTGCATTGCCGTGGTCGCCGAACGAATACAGCGCACCGACTACATTATTCTTCCCTTTGTTGTCATCGGGGCTTGCCGTTATATCGGTAAAGTTTTTGATAAGTTCGCCCTTGCCGTCGTAAACGGTTGCGTGCCGCGTTGTGGCAACCGCAATGGTCAACTTTCTGTCGCTTTCTTTGATGACATAGGAATATGTTCCGTCCTGTTCGGCGACAACATCGCCGTTTACCGTTACAGAATCAACCGCTACATATTCTTCGGTCGTTATGGTAAAGGTCACGGTATTGCCGATATTGTAACTTTCTTCAAGCCCGTTCACAGTTGCGCCGTCACCTTCGTCAAGCTCGGGAGTGAGCGCTATGAGCTGCGTGGTTACCGTGATGCTTATCTGCGTATCTTCGGGAAGAACGGTATAGCTGTATGTGCCTTCGACGGCTTCTATCACGCTGTCGTTTACCTTTACTTCAGTTACTTCGTAACCCGTTTCGGGAGTTACGGTAAATTGCACGTTTTCGCCGAAAGTATAACTTTCTTTAAGCCCGCCGAGCGTGGCATTGGTGACCGTCTTGCTGACTGTAAGCTGTTTTTTGGCCGTCTCCACAACGAT
>CALXMM010000030.1 GCA_944389475.1 uncultured Clostridia bacterium | reverse complement strand
ATTATATTAAATATTAATAAAAATTTAAAGAAAGGAGTGTATGGTTATTTAAGTTATTAAATATATCATACAAGGTTGATATGGAAAATGTTTTATTGGGATTATTAATACCATTTCTAGGGACAACCTTGGGTTCTGCTTTGGTATTTTTAATGAAAGATAAAATAAATCCAAAGGTACAAAAATTATTACTTGGATTTGCATCTGGAGTAATGATAGCTGCATCTATATGGTCACTAATAACACCATCTATTGAAATGGCAGAAAATCAAGGAAAAATATCATGGATTCCTGCTGCTGTTGGATTTTTATTAGGTATATTGTTTTTATTAGTTTTGGATAGTTTAATACCACATTTGCATTTGGATTCGAAAAAGCCAGAAGGAATCAAATCAAAGCTAAAAAATACTACTATGATGGTATTGGCTGTAACACTTCATAATATTCCAGAAGGAATGGCAGTTGGAGTTGTATTTGCTGGATTTTTAGCTCATAATGTTACAATATCACTTACAGGAGCATTTACTTTATCAATAGGTATAGCAATACAAAACTTTCCTGAAGGAGCAATAATTTCAATGCCTTTAAAAAATGAAGGAATGTCAAAAGCAAAAGCATTTCTTTATGGTACATTATCCGGTATTGTTGAACCAATAGGAGCTATTATAACTATTTTACTTATACATATAGTTACTCCTATATTACCTTATCTATTATCTTTTGCTGCAGGAGCTATGATTTATGTTGTGGTAGAAGAATTAATACCGGAATCACAATCCGGTGAACATTCAAATATAGGTACTATTGGGGTTGCAATAGGATTTGTAATTATGATGATTTTAGATGTAGCACTTGGATAAAATAATTAAAAAATGAATATGCATAAAATACTTTACTAAAAAATTTCTTTATAATATAATTGACTTAAATTGTAAAAATAGGGGGAATAAAAAAATATGGAAAACAAAAAAACTAAAGTTATAATTATTGCTATAGTTGTAGTAGTTATCTTAGCAATAATTGGGTCTTTAGCATTTTATTTTTTAAATAAACAACAGGAGGAGAAAGTATATGCTTCAGTGTATCCTGATATATTAAGTGAGGATAAGTATACATTAAATGAACCAGAATTTGGATTGGATGAAAAGCATAATTTCGAGTTACCATTAAATAGTGGTGTAGACCTTTCAAATGAATATGGAGAGGTTGGTAATGTGCCTTCTTCTAGTATAGGTACTACTACAACCGTAGTTCCAGGTACTGAAACCGATGAATATAAACCGGTTTATGGTGCGGCTAGAGTTTATGCTGATGCTTCCCTTACACAGGAAGTTCCAACAAATGTTTACCAAATAAATGATGAATATGGAAATAGAATTGAAATAGAACCAAATTCTGTATCTTGTTCAGATACTTCTCATAATTCTATAGATATTTTTCATAAAAATAATGCTGATTTTGATGAATTTGCATTTGGACGTTGGTATGGATATGGTGGATATTATTTAGTTCGTTATGCTGGAGAAGATGGAAGCAAACTTGAAAAGCCAGAAGTTACATATTTTACTGTAGAAAATGATGTTGATTCAGAAGAAAATAAACTAGCATCACCAGAGAATGTTGAATGTTATGTAACAGAAAAAGGTACTTTAAAATTGAATTGGTCACCAGTTGAAGGAGCAGATCATTATGAGGTTTATCTTCAAGCAATAAATCCAAATACGGATGGTTTTGATAGATATACTTATACTCGTTTGGCATCCACAAAAGATACTTCCTTTGATTCTATTACTATAGATGAAGAAAGAAATAAGAAAGTAAATGAAAATATGGATGGGGAGTATGATACTTATTTTCAAAATTATGCATTTGATGAATTAGTTATAGGACAAAATGAGGATGATGTTATAGTTAATAGAGAACAAGCAGAAAAAAAAGATATTAACTCAGCGGACTTGATTGGTAGGGTTGTAACAGATTATATTCCAAATGAAGAACATGTAAAAAGGGCAGCTGTTACTGTAATAGCTGTGGGAAGCGGAGAAGACCAACAATCACCTTTTAAATTTCAATCAATCAATGATTTATTAAATCAAATGCCATTAGAGAAATCTAGTTATGATGGAGAAGTTAGTTATAAAGATATAGACCCTACTCAAGATCCTGTTGGATATATGAAAGCTAGTTCATACTATTACATGTTAATGGCTGATGGAACTATATCATCACAACAGTACAAATTAGATTTTTCACAAGTTAAAACTGAACAAGCCAATATTACTCATGGACCGGATGAACTTCATCTCGTAACAGAAAAAATGAATAGATATGTAGTTCCATATACTATTGAAAATACAAACCTAAGTGGAAATATGGAGTTCTTGGAAATGAATTGGCCAAGAGGAGTAAGTCAAATAGAACAAGCAACAAATCAAGCTCTTGAAGAGCTAGAACAATCAGCACCTAAGGCTGGTACATTACAAAGAGTTGATGTTAATAATGATGATGATGTAGATTGGAATAGTATTCAAGAACAAATTAAAAATATTAAACCATCAACTGTTAAGCCAGAGGATGTGCCATATAAGGTTAATGGTTCAACAGATTATGTAAAATATGTTGCTGCAAACATAATTTCAGGAAGTACTTATATAGATATAACTGATTATTATAATCAAATTGGGGCACCTGATATATATGATGTATATTATGAAGCTATATATCAAAATCCAATTACATTATATATTTCAACTACAGCTAGTCCAAGAAT
The DNA here is from genome assembly GCA_944389475.1 of uncultured Clostridia bacterium. GTDB lineage: Bacteria > Bacillota > Clostridia > TANB77 > CAG-508 > Merdicola. The sequence continues at coordinate 1,659 of CALXMM010000030.1, read as the reverse complement.
TCAAAAAGAAAATAATCGTACATGTCTTATTCTAGATACATCAGCTAATGCATTTTATAATACCCAAGATAGTAGTACTGTTAAAGAGTTAACTGAAAAACGTAAGTCAATTGATGATAGAATCAATCAAATTGTTTCTACTGTAATAAAAGATGGAATGACAGACCAACAGAAAGTTAATGCAATCAATGATTATCTTTGTAATACATTAACTTATGATCATGATGCTTTAAATGTAGTTGAAAAGACTAATATAGCAAAGCAAGCAGCTCATTCAGCTGAAGGTTTGGAAGATGGTAAAGTAGTTTGCTCTGGTTATGCTGCAATCTTTAAACTTATAGCGGATAAAGTAGGAATAAATTGTGTTATTGCTACAGGACATGTTCAAAAACAGCCGGGACAAAAAAATAATGGTCATGCATGGAATCTTGTTAATATAGATGGTACATGGAAAGTTGTTGATGTTACATGGAATGATACTGATAATGGTTCAAATTCACAATCAGATGATAGATATTTATTAGTAGATCAAAATGATGAAGTTCTTAAAGGTCGTACATACAATAGAAAATCATTACTTGATGCAGTTGTTACACAATATGTAGATCCAAGTCTTATAGTAGCATAAAATCAAATAAAGCCTTCTATAATTTTATAGAGGGCTTTTATTTTGCAATTTATTTAGCAATTAGTTAATATGAGGAGTTATTTCTTTTTGCAATTCTTCTAAAAATAATTGTTGGGCTTTAGAAAAAATCTGATATTTTTTCCATACAAATATTAAATTTGAGTTTTTACTATCTTTTAATGGTCTAAAGCATAAATTACTATCTACACCAGTATTTACTAATTTATCTAAAGTAATTGCACAGCCAATACCTTCATCAACCATTAAAGATGCATTAAAAATTAGGTTATAGGTAGAAATAATGTTTAATTTATTAAAATCATTGCCAAGCCAATTTGTAAGATTACTTTTTTCTATAATTTGTCTGGAACAGATTATTGGTATATCTAACAAATCATCTGGTTCTATAAACTTTTTCTTAGCTAGAGGATTATCTTTTCTCATAAGCAATCCCCAAGTATCACTAAAAGGTAATTGCAAATATTCATATTTTGTTACATCTACAGGTTCTATTAAAAGTCCGAAATCTAACAAACCTTTGTCTAGCTTTTCGGTAACATCATCTGCATTTCCACTAAAAAGACTATAATGAATGTGAGGATAATTTATATTTAATTTCTTTATTGTTCTAGCTATTAATCTCATTCCATTTGTTTCACCTCCACCAATTGCAATTTCTCCAGAAATTTCATTAGTAGAATTAGAAAATTCGGATTCAGTTTTGTTTACTAACTCAACAATTTCTTCAGCTCTTTTTCTAAAAAGTCTACCATCTTCGGTTAAAGTTATTTTTCTTTTACCTCTTATGAATAAAGTTTTTCCAATTTCATCTTCCAATTCTTTTAATTGTCTTGAAAGAGTTGGTTGAGTTATATGCAAAACTTCTGCAGCATTTGTAATATTTTGTTCTCTTGCAACTGCTAAGAAATATTTTAATACTCTAATTTCCATATGAACCTTGTATGATATATTTAATAACTTAAATAACCATACACTCCTTTCTTTAAATTTTTATTAATATTTAATATAAT
>CALXMM010000029.1 GCA_944389475.1 uncultured Clostridia bacterium | reverse complement strand
CAAAATCAATTTAGAATTGGTTTAACAAGACTAGAAAGAGTTGTTCGTGAAAGAATGACAATTCAAGACTTAGATGTAGTAACACCACAAACATTAATTAATACAAAACCAATAACTTCAGCAATTAGAGAATTCTTTGGTAGTTCACAATTATCACAATTTATGGACCAAACAAACCCACTTTCAGAATTAACACATAAAAGAAGAATTTCTGCATTAGGACCTGGAGGACTTTCTAGAGAAAGAGCAGGTTTCGAGGTTCGTGATATTCACTATACACACTATGGTAGATTATGCCCAATAGAATCTCCAGAAGGACCAAACATTGGACTTATATCTGCACTTTCATCATTTGCACAAATAAATGAATATGGATTTATCGAAACACCATATAGATTAGTAGACCCAGAAACACATAAAGTTACAGACAAAGTAGAATATATGAGTGCAGATGTAGAAGATGGAAATTACATTGCAGAAGCTGAGGAACCATTAAACGAAGATGGAAGCTTTGTAAATAAGAGAGTAAAAGTTAGATATAGAAACGATATTATAGAAGTCGACAGAGAAATGGTAACAGGAATGGATGTTTCACCAAAACAATTAGTTTCTATTGGTGCAGCCATGATACCATTCTTGGAGCATGATGATGCAAAACGTGCACTTATGGGTGCAAACATGCAACGTCAAGCAGTTCCATTAATTATTCCAGAAGCTCCAATTGTTGGAACAGGTATGGAATATAGAGCAGCAAAAGACTCTGGAATATTAATTTTAGCAGAAGATGATGGTGTAATCCAAAAAGTTACAGGTGATAGCATAACTGTAAAATATAATAATGGAACAACAAAAACACATAAACTAAGCAAATTTAAGAGAACAAATGGTGGTACATGTATTAACCAAAGACCTATTGTTGTAAAAGGTGAAAAGGTTAAAAAAGGTGATGCAATCGCTGATGGACCAGCAACAAAAAATGGAGAAATGGCATTAGGAAGAAATGTATTAGTAGCATTCTCAACTTGGGAAGGTTATAACTACGAAGATGCTATTCTATTAAATGAAAGATTAGTTAAGGAAGATGTATTTACATCAATCCATATAGAAGAATATGACTGCGAATGTCGTGATACTAAATTAGGACCAGAAGAAATAACAAGAGATATACCAAATGTTGGTGAAGAAAGCTTAAAAGACCTAGATGAAAACGGAATTATAAGAATTGGTGCAGAAGTAAGACCTGGAGATATCTTAGTTGGTAAAGTTACTCCTAAGGGAGAAACAGAACTAACAGCAGAAGAAAGATTACTTCGTGCAATATTTGGAGAAAAAGCTAGAGAAGTAAGAGATACATCTCTTAAAGTACCACATGGAGAAGCAGGAACAATTGTAGATGTAAAAATCTTTACAAGGGACAATTCAGATGAATTAGGACCTGGAGTTAACCAAATAATAAGATGTTATATTGCAACAAAGAGAAAAATCTCTGTTGGAGATAAAATGTCTGGACGTCATGGTAACAAAGGTACTATATCTAGAATATTACCAGAAGAAGATATGCCATTTATGCCAGATGGTACACCAATAGATATCCTATTAAACCCATTAGGTGTTCCTTCTCGTATGAACTTAGGTCAAGTTCTAGAAGTACACTTAGGACTAGCAGCTAAAGAATTAGGATGGAATGTTGCAACACCAGTTTTTGATGGAGCAACAGCAGAAGAAATAGAAGACTTATTAGTTAAATCTGGAAATTCTCCAGATGGTAAGACAATTCTATATGATGGTAGAACAGGTGATCCATTTGCTGAACCAATTACAGTAGGTGTTATGTATATGCTTAAACTACATCACTTAGTAGATGACAAGATACATGCTCGTTCAACTGGACCATATTCATTAGTTACACAACAACCACTAGGAGGTAAAGCTCAATTCGGTGGACAACGTTTCGGAGAAATGGAAGTTTGGGCACTAGAAGCATATGGTGCAGCACATACATTACAAGAAATGTTAACAGTTAAATCTGATGATGTTGTAGGAAGAGTTAAGACTTACGAAGCAATTGTTAAAGGAGAAAATATTCCTGAACCAGGAGTACCTGAGACATTCAAAGTATTAATAAAAGAACTACAATCATTAGGACTAGACATTAGATTGTATACAAAAGACAATCAAGAAGTAGAACTTAAAGAAGATATAGATGATGGAATAGATTATAACGAAGCAAAGAAGAAAGAAGATTTAGTTCTAAATGAACATGAAATAGAAAATTCTTATATAGAAGCCGATAATGAAGAAATAGATGTCGACAAAGAAGAAGACAATGATGAACTATTTAAAAATGATGAAATTTTAGATGATGAAGGCCTATATGGTAATGACTTAGCAAAAGACAATCTTGATGAAAATAATGATGAAGATGATGAATAAAATTGTTGCCCAAATTTTATTTGGGCAGGCAATTAAATAATTAGTTTGTAAAAACTAAAAAATGAAGTCAAGGGGGCAAAAAATGGACGAGTTACAAGTCTTTGATAAAATAAAAATTGGTTTAGCTTCTGATGAAAAAATAAGAGAATGGTCAAAAGGTGAAGTTAAAAAACCAGAAACTATAAACTACAGAACACTAAAACCAGAAAAAGATGGTTTGTTCTGCGAAAGAATATTTGGACCAGTAAAAGACTGGGAATGCCATTGTGGTAAATATAAAAGAGTTAGATATAAAGGAATAGTTTGCGATAGATGTGGTGTAGAGGTTACAAAATCTAAAGTAAGAAGAGAAAGAATGGGACATATAGAGCTTGCAGCACCAATTGCACATATATGGTTCTTTAAAGGAATACCTAGTAGAATAGCTTTAATGCTAGATGTTTCTCCTAGAAATCTTGAAAGAGTTATATATTTCGCTTCTTATATCGTAACAGACAAAGGAACATCTGGATTAATGGAAGCACAAGTTCTAAACGAAGCAGAATATCAAGAAGCAGTAGAAAAATATGGAAAAGATTCATTTAAAGCAGAAATGGGAGCAGGAGCTTTAAGAAAACTATTAGAGAAAATAGACCTTGAGAAATTATCAGCAGACTTAAAGAAACAAATTGCAAAAGCAAGTGAGCAAAAGAAAGTAAAATTAGTAAAAAGATTGGATACAGTAGAAGCATTTAGACTATCTGGAAATAGACCAGAATGGATGGTTATGAATGTTATCCCTGTAATTCCACCAGACTTAAGACCAATGGTTCAACTAGATGGTGGTAGATTTGCAACATCAGACTTAAATGATTTATATAGAAGAGTTATAAACAGAAATAACAGATTAAAGAGATTACTAGAATTAGGTGCACCAGAAATAATTGTAAGAAATGAAAAGAGAATGTTACAAGAATCTGTAGATGCATTAATAGATAATGGAAGACGTGGTAGACCAGTAACAGGTGCTGGAAATAGACCATTAAAATCATTATCAGATTTATTAAAAGGAAAACAAGGAAGATTCCGTCAAAATCTTTTAGGAAAAAGGGTTGACTATTCTGGACGTTCAGTTATAGTTGTAGGTCCAGAACTTAAGATATACCAATGTGGACTTCCAAAAGAAATGGCTGTTGAACTATTCAAACCATTTGTTATGAAAGAATTAGTTCAAAGAGGAATTGCACACAATATAAAAAATGCAAAAAGAATGGTAGAAAGATTAAGCCCAGAAGTATGGGAAATACTAGAGGATGTTATAAAAGACCATCCAGTAATGTTAAACCGTGCACCTACACTTCACAGACTAGGTATTCAAGCATTCGAGCCAGTACTAGTAGAAGGTAGAGCAATAAAATTACATCCATTAGTTTGTACACCATTCAATGCTGACTTCGATGGTGACCAAATGGCTATTCACTTACCATTATCACCAGAAGCACAAGCAGAAGCAAGATTCTTAATGCTTTCTGTAAATAACTTATTAAAACCACAAGATGGTAAACCTGTTACAGTACCAACACTAGATATGGTTTTAGGAAGTTATTATCTAACCTTAGCTCTAGATGGAGAAAAAGGTGAAGGCATGTACTTTAAAGATAAAGATGAAGCTATTATGGCTTACGAAAATCATGATGTAGGAATACATGCAAAAGTATATGTAAGATTCAGCAAAGAAGTAGATGGACAAATAAAGAGAAAGAAAGTATTAACAACAGTAGGAAGAATTATATATAACGAAGGAATTCCACAAGATTTAGGATATGTAGATAGAACAGACCCAGAACACGAATTTGACTTAGAAATAAACTTCCCTGTTATAAAGAAAAACTTAGGTGATATTGTTAATAGATGTATTAATGTACATGGTCTTTCAATAGCAGCAGAAGTATTAGACTATATTAAGGCAACAGGATTTAAATATTCTACTTTAGCCGGAGTTACATTCTCTGTTGCAGATGTTAAAGTACCACCAGAGAAAAAAGAGATTATAGCTAAAGCAGAAGAGAAAGTAGAACAAATTAGAAAACAATTTAAACGTGGTTTAATAACAGATGAAGAAAGATATAACGCAGTTATAAATGTTTGGGAGAATGCTACTGATGAAGTTACAGAAGCAATGAAGAAAAACTTTGATGACTTAAACCCAATATACATGATGGTTCAATCTGGAGCCCGTGGTAATATGAACCAATTAAGACAAATCGCAGGTATGAGAGGTCTTATGGCAAGTACTACTGGTAGAGCAGTCGAAATACCTATTAAATCTTCATTTGCAGAAGGACTAGATGCATTGGAATACTTCATTTCTGCACATGGTGCTAGAAAGGGACTTTCTGATACAGCTTTAAGAACAGCAGACTCTGGATACTTAACAAGAAGATTAGTTGATGTATCTCAAGACATAATCGTAAGAGAAGAAGATTGTGGAAGTCATGATGGAATTGTTTTATGTGATATAAAAGAAGGAAATCAAATAATCGAAACATTAAGAGAAAGATTAATTGGTAGATTTGTTATAGATGATTTAAAAGATCCAAAGACTGGAGAAATCTTAGTAGACACAAATACTATGATAACAGAAGCTATAGCAGACAAAATAGTAGCAGCAGGAATAGAAAAAGTTAAAGTACGTTCTGTTTTAGCTTGTAAATCTAAACAAGGTGTATGTCGTAAATGCTATGGTATGGGATTAGCAAGAAAAGACTTGGTAAACATTGGTGAAGCTGTTGGTGTTATTGCAGCACAATCAATTGGTGAGCCTGGTACACAGCTTACTATGAGAACTATTCACTCTGGTGGTGTTGCAGGTGTTGCAGATATCACACAAGGTCTTCCTAGAGTTGAAGAGTTATTCGAAGCTAGAAAACCAAAGGGTCAAGCTATTATGGCAGAAATTTCTGGTACTGTAAAAGTAGTGGATGATAAAAAGAAGAAAGAAGTTATTATTACTTCTAAAGACAATTCTAAGACATATACAATACCATTTGGAGCTAAATTAAAAGTTATGGATGGCGACCAAATAGAAGCCGGAGATGCAATTACAACAGGTTCATTAAATCCAAATGACATATTAAAAGTAAAAGGTGTAGAAGGTGTTTATACTTACCTTGTACAAGAAGTGCAAAAAGTTTATAGAAACCAAGGTGTTGATATAAACGATAAACACATCGAAGTTATCGGAAGACAAATGATTAAGAAAGTTAAAATAGAAGATAACGGAGATACGGACTTATTCCCAGGTTCTTTAGTAAATATTTATGAATTAGAGGAAGAAAACAAAAAAGCAATAGCAGAAGGAAAGAGACCAGCTACAGCAAAACGTGTATTACTTGGTATTACAAAAGCTTCATTAGCTACGGAAAGCTTCTTATCTGCAGCATCATTCCAAGAGACAACAAGAGTATTAACAGATGCAGCAATAAAAGGTAAGACAGATGAACTTATGGGATTAAAAGAAAATGTTATGATTGGTAAATTAATACCAGCTGGAACAGGAATGGATAGATACAAAAATCTAAAGATTCGTGTTGAAGGCGAAGATGAGGAAGAAGGAAAGGAAAAAGCAGAAGAAGAAAATGCTTAAAAGCCTGAAATCTGATAGAAAATAAAGAAAAGAGCAACAAGTTTTTGTTGCTCTTTTTTCTGCATTAAGATGGCAAATTTTAAGAAAATTTAAACTTTTTTGAGAATAAATGTAAAATAATTCTAGTTTACGTAAAAAATGATTGACTTTACCATATGAAAAGTAGTATAATTTATACTAGATTGGTTTATTTAAAAATGAAAAAATAAAAGGAATTGATGATGTATGAAATTATTTAAAAAGAAAATGATGATTTTAATCGTTGCAATAGCAATGATGATAATTGCATTACTTACGGGTAGTGTACAAGCAGCATCACAAGAATTTGGTTTACAAGAATATAGAAAAGCAAGAAGTGATGGGGCACAATATGGCTATAAAGTAAGTGATAAATATGTTTGGAAGATAGTAACATATTCTGGAAGTGCAATAAATTATGATAGAACTTTATACTGCTTAAAGGCAGAACAAGGATTCTTTACAGCCAAACCAGGAGTATTTAAAGAAACATATGATTTGTCATACGATTTTATGAATAAAAATAGTATGAGTACTTTACCAGTACCATCACAATACTATGATTCAATTGTATGGATTTTGAATCATGCTTACATACCAAGTGCATCAACAGCAAGCACAGATAGAGCAAAGCTATTAAGTGATGCAGGAATAACTGGAAACATAGAATTAACAGATGATGATATAGATGTAGTACAACAATTAGCAATATGGTATTTCACAAATTATGATGATTCAACATATCACAAAGAATTTGGAGGTCAACCTTCATTCCAAACAGTTTTAGAATCTAAAAAGGAATCTGGAGGAGCAACAAGTGAATATAAAGCAATAGAAGATACGAACTTAACTAGATATGACCAAATGAACAGATTATTTGTTTATTTAGTTAGCAATGCAGAGAATGCAACAAGTAACGGAAATACGACTGGAGTACCACTTTCTATGAGCAACCAAAAGCCATCATTAGAGGTAAATGGAACTAACTATATAATAGGACCATTTAAAGTAAGTAAAAATAATGATACACCATATACAGTATCATTCTCAATAACAGACCAAAGTGGAAAAAGTTTAGATGGAAAATATACATTATTAGACAGCAATAAAAATGCTACAAACAAAACATTGGATCAATTAATAGGAAGTAATTTCTATTTAAGAATTCCAATTAATACTATAAATTCTGAAAATATAACAAATATAGAAATAGCTATGAACGGAAGTTATACAACAACAAAAGCAACATATTGGACAAAAACTGGTAATAGTACAGTACAACCAATAGTAGAAGTAACAAGAACACCGAATAACTTTAGTGCTTCACAAACAGTAATATTCCCTTCATCAGGTTCATATAATTTAAAATTAATAAAAGTAGACTCAGCAGATGCAGGTAAAAAATTACAAGGAGCAGTATTCAAAATAACATCACCATTAGGAACAACAACAGAAACAACAAATTCAAATGGTGAAATTAATATAGGACCAATTAAAATAACAGCTAGTGGAACAGAGACAATCACAATAGAAGAAACACAAGCACCAGCTGGATATGATAAAATTATAACTTCTCCAATAACTATAAGAGTTACAACAACATTATCAGGTAACCAATATAGTCTTTCTAATGCTCAAATAACAAATCCACAAACGGGAGCAAGTTTAAGTTTATCCGGAACAACAATAAATGTAACGGTACAGAATAAATTAAAACCTAATAATAGTGAATACAACTTAAAACTGGTAAAAGTTGAGCAAGGAAATACAAGTAAGAAATTACAAGGAGCACAATTCAAGATAACATCACCACTAGGAACAACAACACAAACAACAAATGAAAATGGTGAAATTAATGTAGGACCAATAGATGTAACAGCTACAGGAACAGATACAATAACAATAGAAGAAACAAAAGCTCCAGATGGATATGAGAAAGTTATAAATTCACCAATAACAGTACAAGTAACAAAAGTATTCCAGGATAATACATATAAAATGTCAGATGCAAAAATAACAAATTCACAAAATGGAGCAAGTTTACAACTTTCTGGAAATACAATAACAGTAACAGTTGAAAATAAATTAATACCAAAAACAAGTGAATACAACTTTAAACTTATAAAAGTAGAAGAAGGAAATACAAGTAATAAATTACAAGGTGCAGAATTTAAAATAACAACACCAAAAGGAACAGAAACTCAAACAACAGATTCAAATGGTGAGATAAATATTGGACCAATAGAAATGACAGAAGAAGGAATAGACACAATAACAATAGAGGAAACAAAAGCACCTACTGGATATGAAAAAATAATAACAGATCCAATAACAGTACAAGTAACAAAAACATATGAAGATAATACATATTCAATGTCAGATGCACAAATAACAAATCCTCAAACAGGAGCAAGTATAAGTTTATCTGGAAATACAATAACAGTAACAGTAGAAAATAAGGCAAATGATTTTGACTTGGCATTAAGAAAATTTATAACAGGTAAAAATGATGAAACAATAACAGGAAGAGAACCTCAAGTAGATGTAACACATTTAAAAGATGGAACAGATACAACAGCAATATATAATCATCCAAAAGATACTATAGACATGGCAATAGGTGATGTAGTTATATATACAATAAGAGTTTATAATGAGGGATCAATGGATGGATATGCAAATGAGATAACAGATTATTTGCCAGAAGAATTAGAATTCTTACCAAATAATGAAATAAACCAAGAATATGAATGGCAAGTTTCAGAAGATGGAAGAACAGTAACGACAGATTATCTATCTAAAGAGCAAGAAACAACTCCAGGTGGAAATTTATTAAAAGCATTTGATGGAAATACATTAGATTATAAGGATGTAAAAATAGCAGTACAAATAAAAGATACAGCAACAGTTGGTAAAAAATTAACCAACTTAGCAGAAATAACAGAGGATAAAGATAAAGATGGAAATGATGTAGATGATAGAGATTCAACACCTGATAATGTAAATGTACCAAGTGATGAAGATTTACCAAATTATAAAGATGATGAATCAGACCAAGACTATGTACCAGGACAAGAAGATGATGATGACTTCGAAAAAGTAAGAGTAGTATATTTCGACTTAGCATTAAGAAAATTCATAACAGCAGTAGATGACCAAGAAATAACAAACAGAATACCACAATTAAGTATTGGTGAAGATGGAAATATCCATTATGACCATACAAAAGACCCAGTAGAAGTTGAAAATGGAGACATAGTAACATATACATTAAGAATCTTTAATGAAGGACTAATGGATGGATATGCAAGTTTAATAAAAGATGATGTACCAGATGGATTGCAATTCTTACCAGACAATGAAACAAACAAAGAATATAGATGGGTAGTATCAGAAGATGGAAAGACAATAACAACAGATTATTTATCTAAAGAACAAGAAAAAGAAGAAGGAGCAAATTTAATAAAAGCCTTCAATCCAGAATTAGGAATAACGGATACAAACCCAGACTATAGAGATGTAAAAATAGCATTTTTGGTAACAGAACCAAATACATCAGATAGAATATTGGTAAACACAGCAGAGATAGCAGATGACAGAGATAAAGACAATAAACCAGTAGAAGATATAGACTCAACACCAAATAATGATAATGATTGGAATGAAGAAGATGATTTGGATAAAGAATTTGTAAAAGTAAAATACTTTGATTTAAGCCTAAAGAAATGGGTAAGCAAAGCAATAATAACAAATGAAGATGGCTCAGTAACAGTACAAGAAACAGGACATACAGGGGATGAAAATCCAGAGCCACCAGCAAAAGTAGATTTAGGAAGACAGGATATAAATAAAGTAACAGTAAAATTCGAATTCCAAATAAAAGTAACAAACGAAGGTGAAATAGCCGGATATGCAAAAGAAGTAACAGATTACATACCAGAAGGATTAAGATTCATACAAGAAGATAATCCAGAATGGTATCCAAGAGATTCATTAAATGGACAAGAAAGAGTCGGAACAAGACAATTAGAGAACACATTATTACAACCAGGAGAAAGCGCAACAGTATCAATAATCTTAACATGGATAAATGGACAAGATAATATGGGATTAAAAACAAATATAGCAGAAATAAGTGAAGACTACAACGATAGCCACACACCAGATATAGACTCAACACCTGACAATGATGTACCAGGAGAAGATGACATAGATGATGCACCAGTAATGTTAACAGTAAAACTAGGTGATACACCAGTTTATATAGGATTAGGATTTGTAATCGTAGCAATGTTAACAAGTGGAGTATGGGCAATAAAGAGATTTGTTTTATAAAATAAAAATGAACTTTAGGGATGGACCCTAAAGTTCATTTTTTATGAACTCTAGGGACGGACCTGAAAGTTCAAATTTTATGTAAATTTTTTGAACTTTTAGGTCCGTCCCCTGTGTTCATATTGAAAAATTAATAAAAATGTAATATAATTGTAATGTGGATTTTTGTATTTTGCGATATCTGGAAATACATTATCCGTAAGAGTGTAAAAAGCCCTAAGATTTGGGATCTAAAACTGCTATTTTTTACTATTGACTTATTATTATTATATAGTAAAATACACATAGTAGAGCTATTATGCCTAAAATACTATTGGCGAAAATATGCTATTAGCTAAAACAGATAGGGCAAAATATTTTGGTAGAAAAAATGCCTAAAGAAATAAATCGGTATAAAAATAGGTTATAAAAAAGGATGGTAATTATGAAGGTTTTGAAAAAGATGGCTTTTGTAGTTATAATAATGCTTTTGTCGATAATGATGTCAACATCAGTATTTGCAGCTACAAATCCAGTTACATTTGGATTAAGTGAATATAGAAGAGAAAATAATGGAAAACAATATGGATACAGAATAAATAATGGAAACAAAAGAGTTTGGAAAGTTATATTGTATGAAAATGATGGGACAACCATGAATTTTGACCATACAATATATTGTTTAAAGGCTGAGATAGGTTTTTATAATGCAACACCTACTTCTTTTAAGCAAACTTATGATAAAATGTTAAGTTTCTCAGATAAAGCAAGTTTAGTACCATCAATTTTTGAAAATGATGATAATTACTATGCTGTTACTTGGATATTGGACCATGCATATATACCATATTATAAACAAACAAGTGACTCTGTAGAATATCAAGAAAAGAAAACACAACAAGCTGCACAAGATAGAGAAGATTTGCTAAATGCCTCAGGAATGTCTGATGAGTTAAAGAGAGAATTAACTGATGATGATATAGATGTTATTCAACAAATGGCAATCTGGTATTTTACAAATACTAAACCAACAGAAAATTCTGATATATATCATGTAGACTTTAATGGAGAACCATCACTTCAAGAATTATCTATAGCAGAGAAATCTGTAGGTTCTTATACATCTATTCGAGATGTTAATGAAACAAGATACCAAGCAATGGAACAATTATATAAATATATTGTTGAAACAGCTAAAAATCCAGCAAATATAAATTATTACCAAACTCATAATGGACAAATACAAGAACCAATTACAATGGATTCAACTGTAAATCCAACAGTAGAATTAGATGGAAGTAATTATATAGTAGGACCATATAAAATAAATAAAAATAATGATTTACCATATGAATTGGATGCAAAATTTACAGACCAAAATGGAGCAGACTTAAATGGTAAATACACATTGTTAGATTCAAATAAACAACCAGTACAAGATGGTACAACAATTAAAGATTTAGTAGGACAAAGTTTCTATATTTCTGTACCATCATCAAATATAGATGATATAAATAAAATAAAATTTAGTTATACGGGAACATATAGAACAACATCTAAGGGATTTTGGACAAGCACACAAAACCCTGATACTACACAACCATTGGTTGCAGTACAAAAAGAAGAATCACCAATGAGTGGTGAAAAAGATGTTAGTGTAGCAAAAAGAGAATTTGATTTAGCATTAAGAAAATTTATTTCTGAAGTAAATGGAAAAGCAATAAACAGAGAACCAACAGTTGATACATCAAATTTAAATAAAACAATTGATGGAACAAAAGTAACTACAGCAACATATAACCATAACAAAAGACCAGTAGCTGTAAAACCTGGAGATATAGTAACATATACAATAAGGGTATACAACGAAGGTGAAATAGATGGATATGCAACACAGATTACAGACTATTTACCTGCAGAGCTAGAATTTATTAATGATACAGCAAATTATCCAGATGAAACAGATTTTAATGCTGGATATGGATGGATGATAAATCCGGGAAATAACAGAATTATAACAACAAATAAGCTTGCATATTCACAAGAAGCAGCAGATAGGGACCAAAATTCTAATAATTTAATAAAAGCATATAATGGAACTACATTAAGTTATAAAGAAGTTAAAGTAAAATGTAAAGTAAAAAATAGTACAGAAAGCTTAAAGAAAATTACAAATTTAGCACAAATAACACAAGAGACAGATGGACAAGGCGGAGCTGTAACAGATAGAGATTCTACACCTAATGGAAATTTCACATTACCAGTAGATACAGATTTACCAAATTATAAAGATGATGAGATAAATTCTAATAAGCAATATATCCCTGGACAAGAGGATGATGATGACTTCGAAAAAGTAATTATACAAGAATTTGATTTAGCATTAAGAAAATTCGTATCAGGTAAAAATGGTACAGCTTTAATAGGAAGGGAACCATCTGTTGATGTAACAAATCTAGCAAATAAAACATCAACTACAGCAACATATAATCATCCAAAGAAACCTATAGATGTAAATAGGGGAGACACTATAGAATACACAATAAGAGTATATAATGAAGGTTCAATAGATGGATATGTAGAGCAAATAGTGGATAAATTACCACCAGAATTAGAATTCTTGCCAGATAATGAAACAAATAAGGAATATGAATGGCAAATATCAGAAGATGGTAGAACAGTTACAACTAATTACCTTTCAAAAGAAAATGAAACAACAAATAGACAAAATCTAATAAAAGCATTTGATGGAACAACATTATCATATAAAGATGTAAAAATAGTACTTAGAGTTAAAGATGATGCACAATTTGGTAAAAAACTTACAAACTTAGCAGAAATAACAGAAGCAAAAGATAGAGATGGAAATGATGTAGTAGACAGAGACTCAGAACCAAATAATATTCAATTAGCAAGTGATGAAGATTTACCAAATTATAAAGATGATGAAATAAATAATGAATATGTACCAGGACAAGAAGATGATGATGACTTCGAAAAAGTAAGAGTTGTTTACTTCGATTTAGCATTAAGAAAATTCATAACAGCAGTAAATGACCAAGAAATAACAAACAGAATCCCACAATTAAGTTTAGATGAAAATGGAAATATTAAATATGACCATACAAAAGACCCTGTTGAAGTAGAAAATGGAAATATTGTTACATATACAATAAGAATCTATAACGAAGGATTAATAGATGGTTATGCTAAAGAAATAAAAGATGATATTCCAGATGGATTAAAATTCTTACCAGATAATCCTATAAACAAAGAATATAGATGGCAAGAATCAGAAGATGGACAATATGTTTTAACAGATTATTTATCTAAGGAACAAGAAAAGGAAGATGGAGCAAATCTATTAAAAGCATATGATGCAGAAAAAGGATTAACAGAAGATAATCCAGATTATAGAGATGTTAAAATAGCATTCCAAGTAACAGAGCCAAATACATCTGATAGAGTATTAGTAAATACTGCAGAAATAAAAGATGATAGTGACAGCACTGGCGAAGATATAGATGATATAGATTCTACTCCAGACAACAACAATGAATGGAACGAAGAAGATGACTTGGATAAAGAATTTGTAAAAGTAAAATATTTTGATTTAAGTTTAAAGAAATGGGTAAGTAAAGCAATCATTATAGATGCAGATGGAAACCAAACAGTACAAGAAACAGGACATACAGGGGATGAAGACCCAGAACCACCAGCAAAGGTAGATTTGGGAAGAAGGGACATAGATAAGGTAACAGTAAAATTCGAATTCCAGATAAAAGTAACAAATGAAGGCGAAATAGCTGGATATGCCAAAGAAATAACAGATTATATACCTGATGGACTAAAATTTGTACAAGAAGATAATCCAGATTGGTACACGAGAGACCCATTAAACGGAAAGGAAAGAGTTGCAACAAAGAAATTAGAAAATACATTATTACAACCTGGCGACAGTGCAACAGTACCACTTATTTTAACATGGATAAATGGTGAAGATAATATGGGCTTAAAAACAAATATAGCAGAAATAAGCCAAGATTATAATGATAGTGATACACCGGATATAGATTCAACTCCAGATAATTTTAAAGATGGAGAAGATGATATAGATGATGCACCAGTAATGCTAACAGTTACTTTAGGAGATGCAAAACTATATATTGGAATAGCAGCATTAGTAACAGTAGTACTTGGTGGAGGAGTATTCCTAATTAAGAGATATATAATCTAAATAAATAATTTTTAAAATATTAAAGCAGAGGGTATATTTTAATATCCTCTGCTTTTTCTATAAGTAATAGGATTACTAAATACAAAATTTACTTTACTTGATAAATATTTAAGGAATTATAAATTAAATCAAAAGTCTTTAATGTATTTAAAGTAAAATAAAGATTTTTTAAAATGTAATAATAATTTAATATTTTAAGAAATTAAAAATTAAAATCAAAAGAACTGAATTCCGTAAAGACATAGATGTAATATAATTGTAATGGAAAAACTGTCCAAAAAGATATATTGAAATGCCAAAAATTCTATGTTAACATTTCCTTGATAAAATAATGTAATGGGAGAGAGCGGCTATGAAGAAATACATATTTTTTATAATAGGCATTGGAATAATTCTTGCAGGATTATTGATTTTTAATGTTTATACTATTCAAAAAGAAAACACAAAAATCTTTAAAGATCCTGGCTATATTTTGGAGAGCGCAAATAGTGAAACTCAAAAAGTTGATAAATATTATTTTAATGCTGATGAAGAATATAGAATTAAAAATAATCAAAAAGTAATTTTTAAAGATACTAGCGGTGATGAAGTTACAACAGGAAAAGATAACTTTATTCACTTTAATAATGGTTCTATAAGCAGTTTACAGAAAGGTGTTTTGATAAATCTTGAAAATATAGATCAAGATCCAATAACATATTATAGTATAGCTGCTAATCAACTATTAACTAAACAAGGAGATAATTATTCAATAGATCATCTTGGAGGAAAATTAAAATTTACTAATTTAATATGGAAAATTTCTGATACTAAATATTTAGTTGCTGGAAATGGAATGACAGTTACATTTGATGATGGAACAACAAAAGAGATTAATGGATATATAGAATTAGAATATTTAGATAATCAAATTATTAAAATATATAATCAAGAAATAATTTATCAAACAATTTCTAGCAAAGTAAATTTAAAATTATCAGATAATATTGAAATTAACTTACAAAGCAAAGCTGTTAGCAAAAATGGAGAAACAAAAATGAATTTAGCTAACATGGTAATTGACTCAGATGATAATATAGAAATTCAGGAAGAACCTGAAGGAAATACAAATGACCAAAATGTTGTAGAAAATGAAATGCAAAATGAAATAAATTCACAACAAAGTGGAAATACTGAAAATTCAAATAATGAAAATAATAATGAAGGAAATTCAGGAAACACAGGTAACGCAGGTAATCAAGGAGAAACTGCAGGTACACAGGGAAATAATGGAGCATCTCAAGGAGAAGATACTACTAATGCAGGAACAACTGCAGGAAATGAGGGTACTGGAGTAACAACTGGTGGAGACACTAGCACAGGTGGAACAACAATTGTTGGTGGTTCAGAATCTGTAGTAGAGGATTTACCAGAATTGGTAGCACCAGTGTATAAAGTAGAAAGTTTTGATGTGGATTCAATAAGTTTAAATGCTAAAATTAGTATAAAAGATGATGAATCTAGACTTGTTAGAAATAGTTCAATTAAAATATTAGAAAATTCAACAGGAAAAACAGTATATGCTAGAGAAGAACCTATGGGTACTTATAATATTGATGTATCAGTTTCAACCTTAACTCCTGATACGGATTATACTTTAGTTATAGAATCCGCATATGATGTGGATGGAATAACTTATACGAAAAATTTCGTATATAAAATCTTTAGAACAAAGACTGTAGGAATTACATTCGAGAAAGAGGTATTTACTAATACATCATTAAAATTTAAAATTTCTGTTGATACAGATTCTAAAGTAAAGAGTGCACAATTATCATTAGTTTCAGCTACAGGAACAATTGACCAGACATATACTGTAGGTGATGGTACTGCATCTGGTTCAACAGCTGAATTTATAGGATTACAACCAGATACAGAATATACAATAAAATTAACAAATGTACTATATGATGGGCAAATAATTTCAAATGGATTTGAACAAGAACAAACATTTAGAACTTTAAAAGATAAACCAAATCTTGGAATACCAGAATACGAAATAGATAAGAGAAATTCTACATTTACATTAAAAATAAATGATGTAGAAGATCCAAATAATGGCATACAAGGATATAGATATGAAATATATGATGCCAGAACAGGATTGGACCAAGCACCAGTATATACTAAAGAGGTATCAAGTAAGCAAGAAATTGTAGTAAATGTTGATGAAAAAGTTTTATTTAGAGGAGTTCCTTATACATTTAAAGTAATTGCTTTATTCAATGATAATGAGAAAATAGTTGAATATGAGAGTAATTATAGTGATGTTATGAAAATGGATGGTGTTGCTTTCCCGACAGTAAGATTTGAAAAGGAAACAATCACATTCGAAAGAATCCAAGGAAAATTAATAATTGAAGATCCAAACAATACAATAAGTACGGATGAAAACAATTCATTTATTATAACATATACAGATTCTACGGGATATACAAGACAATTTACATATAAAGGCGGCTTAACAATCCCAATTGATATAAATGATTTAAGAAGTAATGAAACATATAAATTAAGAATTTATACAACAGTTGATTTAAAAGATGATAATGATCCAATAGATGAATGTTACATAGGTGGAGCAATTAT
Source organism: uncultured Clostridia bacterium (assembly GCA_944389475.1). Lineage (GTDB taxonomy): Bacteria > Bacillota > Clostridia > TANB77 > CAG-508 > Merdicola. The sequence goes on along the minus strand of CALXMM010000029.1, from coordinate 12,451 downwards.
ACAAACATTATCTCCAGGTGCTTTAGTAGGATCATTTGTACAAGATAATAGTGATACAAGAAATACATTTAATTTAACTTTTCAATTAAAAAGATTAAATGGGGATGATTATACAGGAAGTATAGATACAATAAATCAAAATGATGATACTTTAAATGATTTGGAAGCAAAGACACTTTCTAATTTAGAGTTTAGAATTTATGCAGGACAACCTTTACAAAATGAAGATGGAACTGTAAGTATGCCTGATACACCTATAAGAACAGTAAAAATTAAAGATGAATATGCACAAGATCCATATTCTAGTAAAATAAAAGAAGATTATTATGATAAATCTAAGGTAATAACACCAGAATTCTTTGGTGCAGAAAACAAGGATTTTAAAGATCAAAAATACACTATACAAGTTTTAAATGCATATGATTATACTTATAATGGAGGAAATGAAATACCTCTTGTTAAGGGACTAGGATATGATTACTACGTTATAACTGCAAATGGCTATATACCAGATTATCCAACAGAAACTGATAAAGCAATAGATGTTTTGCCTATTAGAAATCGTGATACAACACATCCAAGAGAAGATTTAGATTCTCAAACGATAGTGGGATATAATGTACAAGCCAAATATGACAATAGTCAAAATTATGCTAAAAAAGTTGTATACAATATGATAGATAAAGATACTGGTAAAATCATTGCAACTCAAGAATTAGATGTTGGAACAGATGGAGTTATTCCTTCAGCTACATTTAATATTGGTGATGGAACACCTTATGGAACTCAAGATACTGATCAAGCAAGAAGAGGAAACAATTATTATTTTACTTATAAAGTATACTTAGATTTAAACCATGATGAATTTGGAGAAACAGAATGGCCATTACCAAGTGATAATGTAACATTAAAATCTGAGGATGTTACACCTCAAAAACAACAACCAAGAATTATAATGTATCCATCAACATCTACAGAAAATACAATAACTTATAAATATAAATGTTTAGATGTTGACCATGCATTGGAAGTTAATGAATTATCAGCATATATTGATAATACCAAAAAAAATAGTAAGACAATAAATGCTAATACAGGAAATATGTATGATAGCATAATATTTGAAAACTTAGCAGTAGGAAATTTAGAAATAAGGACATCAATGAGAACTGTAAAGACTAACCCAGTTGTGGAAGAGCAATTAGCATATCAATACTTTGAAGGGGTAGTAGATATATCTGATTTAAAATATAAAGTAAATTTGGAAGAAAACAGTACTACTATTACAATTTCCGGAGATGCAAGTAAGTTGGAAAGAATAGTAGCTGTAAAGGCAATATTTACAGATACGGAAACCAGAACAATTGTAATTAATAAAGACTTAGAAAAAGTAACTAATAATATGTTAACAATAAGCTTTAATGATATATCAGATTTATTGGACAAAGAAACAGAAGTTACAGTTGAAGCATATTATGATACAGGAGTTACTGGATATGATGTGCAAAGTGATTATGTAGCTTATCAAAAAGCATACAAAAATGGAGAACAAATAAATTATTATGCAATAAATAATGAAGGAAATTTGGTTCCTACAACAACAATTAATTCAAATATGTTTTCTGTTGAAAAGGGAACAAGTACGGATAATACTACTGAAACATTTAGCTTGAGAAATCCAATGGATGGAAGTAGTGCAACATTGAATTTAAATTATTCCGAAAATGGATATAAATATCAAAATGATGTAATGCTACAAAAACAAATTGGAACACAATCTCTAGCTCCAGATGGAAACAATATAATTAAATTTAATTTAATTATTCCAGGAATTAGTTTGGTAAAGGATGGTAGCACTAGTGAACTAGATATTGTAGAGGAACTAGATCGAGTTCAATTAAATGCTGTATTAGTAAATAAAGATAGTATTGAAATAAAAGATAATGTTATTATAGCAGAATTATGGAAAACGGATGAAAACTTAAGTAATAGTGAACATGTTAGAGATATAGAAATACCTATAGAAGATTTTAAGAAATCAATAATAATAACGGGACTTGAACCAAAAACATATTATTATGTAAGATTTAAAACAGCTATACGTAATACATCGGGTTCACAAGATTATCAAGAAATATATTTATATGATGTAGATGCAGATACTATAGGAAGATATTATTACTTCTCTACACTTGCAAATGTAAATGTTGACAATATTAATGTAGTATATGAGCCAAAAACATATAATGACAAAGACTTAAAAATAACATATACATTGGATAAAGTATTAGGATATCAAAAACTTAGACATATAATTTACAGATGGAATGATGAAACTCAAGATTATACTGAAGAAATAGCTAATTTTGAAGATGATTTACCAAAATCAAATATGGAAGAATATGTAGATATTAATCCGGGAAGTAAATTTACATTTGGTACAAAATATAAAATTGTAATAACACCTATTGCAATGGTATCAGATGAAGAAGGTGGACAAAAAGAATTAGATTTAGGTACAAAAGAATATGAGTTTTATCTAGAACCATTAGAAGCTCCACTAGTTGGTATAAATGGATATCGTCAAGACACAGTAAAAGATGATGGAATAGTAGAAACTGGTACAAAAATTAGATTTACAGTAACTATGTATGATAATGATAGAATAACAGTAAATGATAAATATACAATAAAGATTTACAATCAAAATCACGAAGAAATTACTCCAGAAGAATATAAGGTAGAATATTCTACAAATGATGTTAATAGAGAATTTATATTAGAGAATGTAGCCAGGGATCAAAGTTATACCCTAGAAGTTAATCTGGATTTAGACTATACTAATGATGGACAGGAACCATATACACATGATAATAGAAATATAAAAGTGGTAGAACCTGTAAATGAAAGCGGAATTTCTGTAGGAAATATTACAACAAGAAATAATGCTACAGAAACAAATAAAATAGATTTATTGTTCTATAATAGTTATAAAATTTCAGAAATTAAATATGTAAAATATTCTATTTATAATACAAGTGGATACAATCAAAGTGATACAGAAGAATTTAAACCAACATTAACAACCTCAATAACAGATAATGCAAACTACTACTCATTTACTTTGGATAAGAATTTACCAACAGAAGGTAGATATTATGTAGAATTGCAGTTCTTAAATGAACAAGGTGAAATTGTAGATACAGCTAGTCTTGAACATATTTATATTGATAATTAAAATAATGTGGGGGAAAATATCCCCCACAAGGATAAATTAAATAGGGGTGAATAATTTGAGAGCATTAGCAGCAGGAAATAAAAAAAGATTTGCAATTTTTGCAATTATAATAATATTAATAATCATATTATTAATTACTTGTCTACGATTAGCCTTAAATCATGAAACAGAGGAATATAAAATAGAAAGTAATGTTACTTTATATGATAGTGAGTTTGAACCATTGGAATTAGAAGAAACAGGTACAATGACAAAAAAATGGGATGGAAATTATTATGTTACTTCTGATAATTCTAAAGAAACATTCAAACTAAATCCAGAAGTTGTAAGTTATAATGAAAACAATTCACAAGTAACTTTATACGGTGATATATATAAAGTATTATTTGATGGACAAGTAGAAAAATATTCTAAAGATACCGAAATAAAAAATACATCTGAAGATCAATTCTATAAAATAGCAGAAAGACAATATTTAATGATAAGTAATTCTATAAAAAATGATTCTGGTAGCATAAACACTTCAAAATATTTATATATAATTATAGATAAATCAGGAAATACATTATTATTAAATAATCAAATATATGCAAAAACAATAAATCCAATTGTACTAGCTACTAGTTCATATAAATTTGATATAGCCAATGAAAAATTAATTGTAGGAAACAATGAAATAGATTTAAAGAAAATCATTGGAAGTTCAAATGAATATGTAGAAAAAGATGATAAAGAAGAACAAAATAATTTAACAGAGCAAACTCAACCAAATGAACAATCTCAACAAGAAAATTCTGGAAGCTCAAATAATGGAGCAAATGGTAGTAGCTCAAATGGTGGTACAAATTATGGTGGTAGTGTTCAAAACAACAATGGTAGTGCAATAAATGGTCAACAAAATCAATCAAATATAAATTCTGGAAGCGGAATAAATACAGGAAATAATAATAATGGACAGTCAATAGCCAATGGTAATTCAAATACAAATAAAACACCATTATCTAAGAGTGTAAGTTTAAGAGGTGCTATTGCAACATCATCTTATATAGATATTGAATATGCAGTACAAGATCCAGAAAATAAATATCAAACAGTATATGCTTTAGTAGAAGCAGTAGGATACGAAAATACAATAGCGTTAGATAAGAATGCTACAACATATAGATTAACAGATTTAGAGCCAAATACAGAATATAAAATAACATTAGGATATAAAGAAATAACTTCAGATAATGGAGTCGTAGATAATATAGAAGATGTATTATCTGTAAGAACAGCAAAAATAAAAGCAAGTATAGATGTAACAAGAGTTGCACCAGGAAGTAAAAAAGTATATTTCAATGTAAAATTAGATCAAAACTATCCATTTGATTCAGCTAAAATTGTATTGTATATTGATGGTGTACATCAAAGTGAAATGAATGTAGACTTATCACAAGCAGTAAAAGCAGATGGTTGGTCAAATGTATTATCATATGAAGAATCAAATGGTAGTGAAATAACATTACAATTAGAGGGAATATCCCATGATGGTAGTGTTGTAAATTCTAATATACAAGCTAAATATAGAAATTATTAAAAGGAGGGATAGAAGATGGATCAAATATTAGTAGCAACAGTATCAAGCATCGGTTGGATGATTGGATTAACTTTCCTAGGATTAGGAATTGGAATTGGAATTTTGGGTTCTAAGGTAGCAGAAGCTGTTGGAAGAAACCCAGAGACAAAAAGTGATATTGTTCATTCTGTAATGACAATATTAATAGTAGTTGCAATATTCTTATTACTACTATTCGCATTTATATTTTTATTATTATTTTATAATCCTTTAACAGTATAGTAGGTGAAAATTATGGAACTAATAATACCAGCGGTTGTAATAGTCATAATAATGTTTGTTTTTACATTCTTTATGTTTAAGAATTTAGTTAAAAGAATAAATAATAGCACAAAGAAGTATTTTTTAGACAAATTAGAAGATTTTGACTATTTAATAGCTGAAAAAGAAAAAGAAATTGAAATTTTATCAGAGCAAATCAAGCGTTTAAATCAAGCAAATAAAAGTGCTGAAAGTGGAAAAGTGGTAGAAATAGAAGAAATTAAAAAGCCTGAAGAAAAAATTGTTTACGATATACCAACTCCAGAATTTAGAGAAGCAGAATTTTTCAAAAATTATAAAGGTTTAAACAAAGATTTCGATGTTGATGAAGAAAAGATTCTTAAAGAATTTATAAAAGTGCATGAAAAGGATGATACTAAAGAATATAAAGAACTTAATAGTTTTGCAAGTCAGTTTACTCCTAATGCAATATATGAATCTTTAACACTGACACCAGAAGAACAATTGGACTTGGTGGAGAGTGTATTAACTAAAGATAATAAAAAATATATAGAACCAATAATAAAAGATATAAAGAAATTTAATGTCTTAGAATTATTGGATAAAATAAAAGACAAAATGGATAAGATTTCTCCTACTATATATGTATATGTAGGAGGAGAAAAAAATAAAAACTATGATTATTTAAGTTCTAAGATAAAAACACAAGTATTTAAAAATATGTCTAAGGGCATTATTATTGAATACAAAGATAAAATTTATGACTATAGTATATAAGGAAAAAGGGTGAAGAGATGGGCGAGCATATTAGTAATCTTGTAGAAAGTAAATTAAAACAAATTAAAGAGGAAAAAAATGTATTTGATACAGGAAAAGTAATAAGATTAAAGGATTATATTATTGAAGTATCTGGACTAGAAAATGTTGCTTATTTTGAAAAAGTAATTATTAGAGGAAAAGGTATGGGCTATGTTAATGAAATAAAGCAAAACTCTGTAATGGTAGCTGTTGTAAAAGAAAATGAGCCAATAAAAATTGGTGATACTGTAAATACAACAGGAGAAAGGTTTAGAGCAATTTTTGCAGAAGAGGCTTTAGGCAGAATTACAGATTTATTTGGAATAGATTTATTAACTGGAAGAGCTTTTGAAAAATTTAAATATATTGAAATCGAAAGACCAACTGTACCTATTATGGATAGAACACCAGTAGATAGACCAATGTTAACTGGAATTGCTGGTATAGATTTAATATACCCAATAGGAAGAGGACAAAGACAATTAATAATTGGTGATAAAAAAACAGGAAAAACTCAAATAGCGCTAGATACAATAGTAAATCAAGGAAAAATTATGAAAGCCAAAGCTAATAAAAATGATATAATATGTATTTATATAGCTGTTGGTAAAACAAAGAAAGAAATTAAATCCATTTATAATGAATTATTAAGAAGAAATGCCTTATCATATACAATGATTGTTGCAGCTACAAATGATGATAAAACTACAGTTCAAAGTTTAATACCATATGTAGGGTTATCTATTGCAGAAGAATATATGATGCAAAAGAAAGATGTAGTTGTTGTAATTGATGACTTGAAGGCACATGCCGAAAGTTACAGAGAAATAAGCTTAATATCTAATAAGGCCCCAGGAAGGGAAGCATATCCAGCAGATATATTCTTCCTACACTCTAGATTGTTGGAAAAAGGATGTCAACACAAATGTGGTGGATCTATAACAATTCTTCCTATAGTTGAAACAAAAGGTGGAGATATTACAGATTATATTTCTACAAACATTATATCTATAACAGATGGACAAATAGTTCTATCAGAAAAAGAATTTAAAAAAGGTCAAAAGCCTGCTATAAATTATGGTGTATCTGTTTCAAGATTAGGTGGAGCAGTGCAAGCAAAAGAAATGAAGAAATTAGGTGCTAGTATAAGACGTGAACTTTTAAGTTATCTTGAAACTAAGGAAGTTTATGAACTAGCTAATATGGATGAAATGAGTCCAGAACTAAGAGAAAAAATGAGAAAGGGTAAATTAATACAAGAAGCTTTAAAGCAAAATAAATTTTCTCCATTAACACAAAAAGAAATTAAAGAGAGATTTAAAACGTTAGGTGAGGATGCATAGATGAAAATAAGAAATGTTGTAAAAGTAATGAACTTTCATTCATTACTTAGGGTAGACTCTTCTAGAAGGAGAGCAGAAAAATATTTTGAATATGAAAAAGAAATAACAGATTTTGCAGACAATATACTAAATAATAGAAATCTAATATTGGATAAAAAAATATTAAGATTGAACAAAGAATATAAGCCTTTAAATGTATATATAGGAAATGATTTGGGCTTTTGTGGAAACTTTAATACAAATGTTAATGATTTGGCAAAAAATGATTCTGAGATAGACAAAATTATTATAGGAAAGAAAATTATAAGTAATAAAGAAAATGTAATTTTATCGATGACAAAAGATGAGTATCCTAGTAAGATAGGAGAGATTGAAGATATTTTGTATGATGCAATACTAAATGCAAAATATAGTGAAATAAATATCATCTATAATCATTATTATAATATTAGTAGAATCGAACTTAGAAAGAAAAAGATATTGCCAATAGAGAAAATTAAAGAAGAAGATCAAGAAAAAAAGTGTCATCTGGAAGATTTTGCAATAGAAGGAGACTTGAATAGTATTTTAAGAAATATTATTGTATTATATTTATCATATGAAATAAAAATTGCAACAGAAAATAGTTTTGCTTCTGAAAATATTATGAGACAGACTATTACAAAGGAGTCTTTAAAGAAACTAGATGAAATTGAAGAAGAAAATGCAAGAAAAGAAAGAAAGATTATAAAAAATAAGAATTTTAAAAAAGTCTTAGAGAACTTTACTAATATAAATTTTAAAGATGAAGATTAATAGGAAGGTGTAGATATAATGGCTAATAAGACTGATATAATAGGAAGAATAATCGGTGTTTCCGAACTTAATGTTAAAATATTATTATTTAGTGAAGATGTAAAACTTAATGATATTTTAGTTTATGAAGATGAAGATGGAATTAGAAAGTTTGAAGTAGTACAAATTGATAATAATGTAGCTTCTACTATACCTTTTGAAAGAGTTATGGGCCTAAAAAAAGGTGGTACTGTAAAACTTCAAGAGGGTGGATTACAGATACAGTATTCTGATGAAATATTAGGTAAAGTATTTAATCCATATGGGGAAGTAATTAATCATAAAAAAATAAAAAAAGTAAAGACAAGAAATGTATATGATAGAAAACTTTCTTTTAAAGAAATAAATATAAATAATGCTCCATTATGGACAGGAATAAAAGCATTGGACTTTTTTGCCCCACTTCAAAAAGGTTTTAAAATGGGACTTTTAGGTGGAGCTGGAGTTGGAAAGACAGTATTAATAAAAGAAATAATTAATAATGTTTATAAAAGATTGAAATCTAATGCAGTATTTATAGGTGTTGGTGAACGTTCTCGTGAAGGACAAGAACTAATACAAGAAATGCAAGAATCAGACTTACTTGATAAAATGTCTATGGTATTTGGTCAGATGGGAGAGAATCCTTGTTCTAGATCTAAGGCTGTATATAGTGGATTAACACTTGCAGAATATTTAAGAGATGAAAAAAATCAAGATGTATTAGTATTTATAGATAATATATATCGTTTTATACAAGCAAAATCTGAAATATCAACAGAAATGAAGAGGGTTCCAATTGAAAATGGATATCCTACATCAATGGTATCAGATGTAACGGATGTAGAGGAAAGAATTAACTCTACGGATAAGGGTTCAATAACATCGTTCCAAGCTATATATATACCAGCTGATGATATAACAGATGAGGCTGTTCAAGCCATAACAACACATATGGATGGACAAGTTGTTCTTGATCGTAAGGTTGCTGAAAAAGGTATTTATCCTGCAATAAATGTGTTTAAGACAACAAGCAAAGCTGTAGATGCAGAAATCGTTGGACAAAAACATTATGATTTAGTACAAGAAACTTTAAGATATTTATCAAGATATGAAGAACTAGAAGAAATAATTGCAGTTCTTGGTATTGATGAATTATCAGAAGAAGATAGAAAAATATTCTATCGTTCTAGAAAGTTAAGAAATTATTTTACACAACCAATGTTTGTTTCAGAAAATTATACAGGTATAAAAGGTGTAATGGTTGATATTGAGGATACACTAATAGATGTTGAAGATATTTTAAATGGAAAATATGATGATGTAGATGAAGGAGAATTATTATTTAAAGGTAAATTACACGATTAAAAAACAAATATAATTATTTGTTTTATTTGAAAGAATTAAGGGGTAATTACATGAAAAAAGAAAATTTAAAAGAAAATGCAACAGCCGAAAACTTAAATGAAAACTTAATGATAAAAGAAAAAGAGGTAAATAAAAGTAGTGATGAAAATAATAGACCAGTTGCAAGGATGAATGTTAAGATTTTAAATATAAGAGATGGTCTAAAAACTATTGATAATGTTTCTATAATAAAAATAAAAAGTAAAAAGTATAATTTAAGTATTATGGAAGATTATTTACCTGTTATTGGCGAAGTCGATGGAGATGTTGAAATAGTTGCATTAGATGATTTTGTTAAATTAAAAAATATTATAGGATATTTTATGTTAAAACATAATGAATTTAAATTATTTATAAAAGAGGAATAATATGTTAGATACAATACTTTATGAATTAAGCAAAGTTGCTTGGGTATTGCCAATATTTTTAGGTATAATATTATTATTAAGTTTTATAATATATTTAATTACAAAGAAATTCGACATACATAAAAAAAGCGTAATGGTATGTGGAATGTTTATGGGATTAAGTAATAAACAAATTATTATGATAATTTCTATTTTTATTAGAACATTTTTAGTAATATTTACAGCTTGTGTTTATAGTAAAAATATATTATTATATTTATTAATGATAGCTATTTCATCCATTGTATTTGCAATACTTAATTATAGAAAAGCAATTTTAGAAATAGTAAGTACTGGTGCCCAAATTGTAGCACTATATTTAATAAATATATTAACAAGTTATATGATAGAAGAAAGTAATGATACATATGTGCTTGTTATAAAAATATGTTTAATAGTATTTTTGATAGTATATGCAATGTATTTCTTTTTAAAGAATTTTGAAGATATTATTACAAATCATAAAAGGAGAATGGTTGATGAAGGAAGAAAATCAAAAGAAAAAAGAAGAGATGGAAAAATCTCTAAAGGAAATGGAAATACAGAAGAAGGAAGAAAAGAAAAAAGAAACAAAAGAAAAGGAAACATCGAAAACCAAGAAAAAAGCTCAGACAAAGAATGATGTTAATGATAATTTGGAAAGTGATAAAGAGTTAATTAAAGCTGAAGAAGTTGAAACTGAAAATGATGTAAAAGATGAAACAAAAACAGAAGAGGTTAAAGCTGAAGAAGTTGGAAAATCTTTAGAAGATGATAATTTAGAAAGTGACAAGAGAAAAGAAAAAATAGAAGAGCAATCTGAAATGATTGATAAAAAGAAAAAAAGAAGAAGCAAAATAATTACATCTTCAATAGTTGCCGCATTAATATTAATTATAGTTATTGTAATGATAATTCTTGGAAATTTGAATAGTACTAAAACAGAAAATCATGATTTTTATCAATGGTTTGTTGGTCAAAAAGTAGAATATAAGGGAGAATTAACATTTACAAGAAAAGAGGGACTTACGGAGTTAAAAGCTACAGATAGAAATGTAACATTGGATTCTACTCCCGTATATTATGCGGATGAAAAAAATAAAGTTATTTTCCCAGAAGATATGGCAATTGTATTTCCAAATAATAATGGTATGATGTATAGAATTAATCACTTTGCAGATCTTATAGAGGAAAATGGAAGTATTTACTTAGAAACTAATTCAGCAACTAAAACAAATAAATCTAAATTAGAAAAAGCATTTTTATATGATGGTCAAGATTTGTATTTCTTTATAGATAGAACAACAATTTCTGTTAATGGAACAAATTATGAGCTTTCACCATTATCATATGTAATAGTAAGATATAAACAAAATGTCGAAATATATAACTATGAAAAAGATGAATACAAAGTTATAGATACAAAAGATACACAAGATGCAAAAATTATAACAGATACATATACTGTTAATATGGCTGTAGATTCATTACAAACAGCAGATAAAGATCAATTATTAATAAAAGGATTAAGTTTTTTAAAACAATATGGAGAAGATACTAAAGAACAACAATAAAATGAATCTTCAAATATTTCCAAATAAAAACTATTTGAAATTCAAAGTAAAGTAAAAAATTGAGAAAACAGTAAAAAGCGAGGTCGTAGAGATGCTAGGAGAAGCAAACCGTGTAAGCCTTGAGGCTGTACACACACACACACACACACACACACACACAAGTATATTTAGAAAAATAAATAGGGTAGCTAATGAGGCTGCTCTATGTTGTGTGGGAAACAGGTTGTTTGTAGTACTATATGAAGAAAAAAATAAAGTGCTAGAAATAGCCTGTTTTTTGCGTGGAAAAAACAATATTAAAATGATTTATACAAAATATAAATTTATTTTATGCACGGGCAAGAAAAGATTAAAACCCTGCACCAAACCAGACAGAATATTTAATAAACAATTAGAGATTGGAGGTGTAGAGTAATGAATTTAAAAAAGGCAATGAGTAATGTAGGAGAAAAAATAGGTAGTTCTAAAATAGTAAAGAGCCCAGTGTTTTTAGTAATAGGATTAATAGTGTTAGTAGCAATAATAGTATTAATATATTTTATCTTTTTAAAATATAGTCCAATAATGAATTTTAAATATGGAGGCTATGCCATAAGTGGAAAAGAGATAACAGAGAATTTATTGGGTTCATCTGGAGATGAAGAAAATGGAGCAAATAAAAATATAGAGCTTACGAAGATAGAAGAACAGGGAACAATATTTAAAAAACTAAACAGTTTCTTTGTAGGAGATAAGAATAAAACAGAGATAAATTTGGAATATCCAATATATATAAATGAAAATAGTGCAATATATAATTTATCAGAAGAAACAACATTAATAAGTAAGGATTTTGAAGAAATATCAGGATATCCAAATTTAAGTATATCAGAAGGAAAAGTATATGATGGAAATAATTTAGAAAGAGCAGATGGAAAAGAATATATATTTGTAAAAACAAGTGAAGGAATATATATAAATTTACAAGAGATAAAATTAAAGACAGTAGTAAATGAATATACGATACCAGTAAATAGTATAATAGCATTTAGTGAAAATGGAATAAGATATTA
>CALXMM010000028.1 GCA_944389475.1 uncultured Clostridia bacterium | reverse complement strand
TAAAGTTGACCTTTTTTTATGCTAAAAATTTTTGCTTTTTTTCTAAAAAACTATTGACTTTTCATAGTTGGTCTCCAATGAATAATTTGGTTTTATAATTTGAATCGGGTGTTAAGTTTATTGTAAATAAGAATATCATTGATTTATTATACCTGTCAAGCATAATAAATTATACAATATAAGTATTGGACATTATTAATAAGAACAATTAAAATTGAATTGAACTTAATAAAGAGGGTTTTAGATGAATGTATATAAATCGGAAAAAGATATTATTCAAAACCTAAAAGATGCAGGTTGTAGTGAAACTCAAATTCAAGAAATTATGAAATTATATAAAGAAGGAAAAATAGATAAAATCAATTTTATTATGGAAAAACACAGAAATAATGTGTTAAATGATGTGCATAAATGTGAAAAGCAAATAGATTGTATTGATTATTTTATTTATCAAATGAAAAGAGGTGATACTAATGAAAAATAAAAAATTGGTATTAATCTTAGTCCTAATTGTTATACTAGTTATTGCGATTGCGGTTTTTATAACTAAAAATCAAGAAACAAAAGTAAATGAGATAGCAAGTGAAAATGTTATTGATACAACTAATATAGAAGATTTTAATACAATAGATAATGAAGTTCAAAATAATATTCAAACTTCGGATGATGTAGAAAATTCAGCAGATGAGATACAAACAAATACACAGACTGAAGAAACAAATAATGGGAGTGATAATATGAATAATGAAGAAATAAGAGTTAATTTAATAGTAAATAACAAAACATTTAGTGCTACTTTAGAAAATAATGAAACTACAAGGAAATTAATAGAGATGTTTCCAATGACATTAAATATGAGTGAAATGAACTCTAATGAAAAATATAATTATTTAGATTCAAATTTACCTACAAATACTACTTCACCAAGAACAATAAATGCTGGAGATATAAAATTATATGGAAATAATTGCTTAGTAGTATTTTACAAGACTTTTAGTACTCCTTATAGTTATACAAACTTAGGAAAAGTTGATAATGTAAATGATTTTATAAATGAATTGGGCAGAGGAAATGTTAATATTAGATTTGAATTAGCAGAATAATTGCAGTAATGATTTAAATAAAAGCTATTGGAGGTATTAAATGAGAAAAAAGATATTAATAATTGTGCTAGTAATAATTTTAATCATAGTCTGTTATCTGTCATACAGGTTAATAACTAAAATTAGCAGTGGAAAGGAAGAAAATATGCCAGCAAATATAAGTACAAATTCAATGGAAAATTTATCAAATGAGGAAGTTCGTAGATTTGATTTTGAAACAAAAAACTGTTACATTAAATAGTGGATATAAAATGCCATTAAATGGAATTGGAACATATAGTTTACTTGGAGATGAGTGTTATAATTCAATAAGAAGTGCTTTAGATTCTGGAGTAAGATTAATTGATACTGCATATATGTATCATAATGAGGAAGAAATAGGAAGAGCAATTAGAGATTCCGGAGTACCTAGAGAAGAAATCTTTGTAATAACAAAAATATATCCAACTCAATTTAATAATCCAAAAGAAGCTATAGATATGGCTTTAGAGAAATTAAACATTGGATATATAGATATGATGTTATTGCATCATCCAGGAGATGGAGATGTAGAAGCATATAAAATGATGGAAGAATATGTTAAACAAGGAAAAATACATTCTATAGGTCTTTCAAATTGGTATATAGAAGAATTAAATGAATTTTTACCACAAGTAGAAATTATGCCAGCACTTGTGCAAAACGAGATACATCCATATTATCAAGAACTAGATGTAGTACCTTTCATACAAAGCAAAGGAATTGTTGTTCAAGGTTGGTATCCATTTGGAGGCAGGGGACATACAAGAGAATTATTAAATGACCAAACCATATTAGAAATAGCAAATGCTCATAATGTAACAGCTGCTCAAGTTATTTTAAGGTGGAATTTGCAAAGAGGAGTAGTTGTTATACCAGGTTCTAGTAATCCAGAACATATAAAAGAAAATACAGATATATATGGATTTGAATTAACAGATGAAGAAATGCAGAAAATGGAAAGCTTAAACCGTGATGAAAAGCACGATTGGTATTAATATATTAGAAAGGAAGAGTTAATATGGAAACAAAAAATTTAATAGAAAATAAAACATTTGATGAAGAAAGAGCATTATACAATTTAAAAGATACAGAAGTAAGAAATTGTACTTTTGCAGGACCAGCAGATGGAGAATCTGTTTTAAAAGAAACAAGGAATATAAAAGTAATTGATTGCAAATTTTCTTTAAGATATCCTTTATGGCATGCAAAAACATATGAACTAATAAATTCAAGTTTTGATGATAAAACAAGAGCACCAATATGGTATGCAGATAATGGAACAATAGAAAACTGCGATTTAGAAGGAGTAAAATTATTAAGAGAATGTAATAATACGGTAATAAAAAATACAACTATAGTATCTCCAGAATTTGGTTGGAAATGCAATGGTGTGGATATGGAAGACACAAAAATAAGCTCAGAATACATATTTTTAGATAGCAAAAATATCAAATTAAAAAATGTAGAATTTCAAGGGAAATATTCATTCCAATATGTAGAAAACTTAGAAATAGAAAATAGTAAATTAGACACAAAAGATGCTTTTTGGCATAGTAAAAATGTAACAGTAAAAGATTCAGTAATAAAAGGAGAATACTTAGCCTGGTTCTCTGAAGGACTAACACTTATAAATTGTAAAATAATTGGAACACAACCACTATGTTATTGCAAAAACTTAAAACTAATAAACTGTACAATGGAAGATACAGATTTGGCATTTGAGTATTCAGAAGTAGAAGCAGACATAATAGGAAATGTTGTATCTATCAAAAATCCAAAATCAGGAACAATAACAGTAGACTCTGTTGGAGAAATAATAAATGAAGATTCAATAATGGAAGTAAATGGGAAAGTAATTATTAGAAAGAATTAATAAGAAAGGTAGGAATAATATTATGGAAGAAAAATTAAATTTAACAGAAGAATGGGATAAAACATTCCCAAAGAGTGACAAAGTAAATCATAGAAAGGTAACATTTCATAACCGTTATGGAATAACTTTGGCAGCTGATTTATACGAGCCAAAAGATGCACAAGGAAAACTTCCAGCCATTGCTGTATGTGGACCTTTTGGAGCTGTAAAAGAGCAAGCATCAGGATTATACGCACAAGAAATGGCAGAAAGAGGTTTCTTAACAATTGCATTTGACCCATCATTTACAGGAGAAAGTGGTGGTGTAATTAGAAATATGGCATCACCAGATATTAATACAGAAGATTTTCAAGCAGCTGTAGATTTCTTATCTGTTCAAGATAATGTCGACTCAGAAAAAATTGGAATTATAGGAATTTGTGGATGGGGAGGATTAGCTTTAAACACAGCAGCAATCGATACAAGAATTAAAGCAACTGTTTCTTCTACAATGTATGATATGAGCAGAATTAATGCAAATGGATATTTTGATGCACAAGATAATGAAGAAGACAGACATAACTCTCGTGTTGCTCTTAACACTCAAAGGACAGAAGATTATAAATCTGGAACATATAAGAGAGCAGGAGGAGTTGTGGACCCACTTCCAGATGATGCACCATTCTATGTTAAAGATTATTATGATTATTACAAAACAAAACGTGGATATCATAAGAGATCATTAAATTCTAATGATGGATGGAATGTAATAGGAACGATGTCTTTTATGAATCAACCAATTTTACATTATACAAATGAAATAAGAAGTGCTGTTTTAATGATACATGGAGAAAAAGCTCATTCTTGCTATATGAGTAAAGATGCATATAAATATATGACAGAAAACAGCAAATATACAGATAATAAAGAATTAATGATTATACCTGGAGCAGTTCATACAGATTTATATGATAGAAAAGATATAATTCCTTTTGATAAAATAAAAGAATTTTTTAAAAAATATTTGAAATAAAACAAAGTCGTTTGAAAAATGTGTGAGATATCACAAAAGTCGTTTGACTTTTGTGATATCTTGATTTAAAATGGAATAAAGAGGTGGTGTACGTGTATAGATACAAATTTGAAGATTTAAAAAAATGGAAGGTTTCCAAAAATAGAAAGCCTTTAATAATTAGGGGTGCTAGACAGGTTGGAAAAACATGGCTTATGCAAGAATTCGGAAAAAATGAATATGAGAAATGTGCATATATAAATTTTGATAATAATACAAGAATGGAACAGCTTTTTTCTGTGGGATTTGACTTAGAAAGAATAATACAAGGTTTAAAAATAGAATCAGGAGTAAATATAGAGCCAGAAAACACATTAATTATTTTTGATGAAATACAAGAAACACCATCAGCTTTGACCTCTTTAAAATATTTTTATGAAAATGCAAATGAATATCATATAATTGCTGCAGGCTCTTTACTTGGAGTTGCAATGCATGAAGGAACTTCATTTCCAGTAGGAAAAGTAGATTTTCTTGATTTGTATCCATTAAATTTTTTTGAATTTTTAAAAGCATTAGGTGAAGATGAACTTGTAGACTTAATTTATAAAAATGATTTAGATTTAATAACAGTTTTTTCAGATAAACTTAAATCTTATTTAAAGGAATTTATATTTATAGGTGGAATGCCAGAGGCTGTAGAAACATATGTAAACACAAAAGATTTTAATGAAGTAAGAAAAGTTCAAGAATTTTTATTGAATGCATATGAACAAGATTTTTCTAAACATGTACCAAATAATATAGTACCAAGAATTAGACAATTATGGAATAATATTCCAACTCAACTAGCGAAAGAAAATAAAAAGTTTATTTATGGTTTAGTAAAAGAAGGAGCTAGAGCAAGAGAATATGAAATAGCATTATCTTGGCTTATTGATTGTGGTTTGGTTTATCAAGTAAATAGAGTAAAAGATTGCAAAATCCCTTTATCTGCATATCAAGACTTTAGTGCATTTAAATTATATTTACTTGATGTTGGGCTATTATGTGCTATGGCTAAAATGGATGTTAAAACAATTTTAGATGGAAATAATATTTTTGTAGAGTTTAAAGGTTCTTTAGCTGAGCAATATGTTTTAACAGAATTAAAATCTAATACAAATTTACCAGTTTTTTACTGGTCTGCAGAAAGGGGAATTGCAGAAGTTGGTTATATTGTACAAATAGCAGGAAATAATATACCTATAGAAGTAAAGTCTGGAGAAAATTTACAATCAAAAAGTTTGAAATCTTTTGTACAAAAATATGATACAAAAATTAATGTAAGAACATCAATGACAAATTATAAAAAAGAAGATTGGTTGGTAAATATTCCATTGTATCTGATAGGTAATATTACCAATATAATAAATAACTAGAGCAGATAATTTATTGTAAATTATTAGATGCAAATGGTGATGGAACTGTTGATATTAATGACATAATTGTATTATGTTTAAGAGTTCCTGGAATAAGAATAAGTAGGGAAAAATTTTTAAGAAAAGAATTAATGAAAAATTATACAGAAGAAATTGTAAATAAAGCAGTTAATGAATCACCAGCAAAAGCAAATATTAATGTAAAAGAAATAGATAAAATAGTAGATAATGTTATAAAATATGAACGTAAATGAATATTTTAATAATTTGTTTAGGTGTAATGTATGGAGTAGCAGGTGCCAATACAGCTTTAAGAGCAATAGCTAAAGGACTTGCAAATGGAATAAGTAAAAAAATAATGAGTACAGCACTTACAAAAGGTATAACATTTTTAACATTTAAACCTTGTTGTGATAAATTGAAAGAGTCACTACAAGATACATTATTAAGTAATCCTAACCATACTGAGGAAAAGGACGGTAAGGACTGATGAAAACAGATCCAGAGAGAAAAGATAGGGTTAATGGTAAAGAAAGATTCTAGGTAAATTTGAATTGTTCTAACTTGTGATTTCTTAGATAAAAACCAAATAACTGATTTTGAGATACATTATATTAATGAATCAGTTGAAGGACAAATTTTAAGAATTTATAAAAAAGATAGAGAAAATGAAATGGAATTTTTAATAAAAGAAGGAGATAGGGAAATTACAAGAGCAATTTTAAAATATAAAGCAAAAAATTAATATAAAAACTGACTGGTTAGTATGTTGAATAGAAAAATTGTTATTACTATAATTTTCCTAAAGGAGGATATGTAATATGTTAGAAAATATCATTAAAATAACCAGTAAGTATAGAGAAAATGTTAGAGCTATTATAATTTGTTTAATATCTGCTTTTTTATTAGCAGTTTCAGCACAAATATCAATACCTTTACCAGGAGGAGTTCCAATGACATTACAAACATTTGCATTAGCTTTTTTTGGATATACACTTTCAAAAAAATGTGGAATAGGAGCAGTAATAACATATTTGTTATTTGGTGTGGTTGGAGTTCCTGTTTTTACAGGTAGTAATTTTGGTACTTCAGCAGTTTTTGGTATTACTGGAGGTTTTTTAATAGGATTTGTGTTTTTAGTTTGGTTTTGCAATAAGGCTAAAAATTCTAAATATATTGTTCTAAAGATTGGACTTAGTGCAATTGGAATTATGATTTGCCATTTGCTTGGTGTTTTACAATATAGCTTTTTAACAGGATTAAATTTGCTACAAGCATTTTTATTAGTCTCTTTACCATTTTTATTAAAAGATTCTTTTTCTGTTATATTAGCTTATATGATTTCAAATAAAATTCAATATAGAATTAACAGCAAAAAATAGCAGATTATTCTGCTATTTTTTGTAGTATAGGAAAAATCGAAGATTTTGACTATACCAGAACAAAAAATAAAGGCATACCA
>CALXMM010000027.1 GCA_944389475.1 uncultured Clostridia bacterium | reverse complement strand
ATTTGAACCCTCGCGGCCCCTTACGAAACCCTAACGGTTTAGCAAACCGTCCCCTTCAACCACTTGGGTAATTCTCCAAATCGTTAGCGTATAAAAAAATGGCGGAGAGGGTGGGATTCGAACCCACGGTAGGCTATAAACCTACGCCAATTTTCAAGACTGGTGCCATAAACCAACTCGACCACCTCTCCGTGTCGCAATCGACAATATATATATTAGCATAATCTTATTTTCTTGTCAATATAAATTTTCCCTTTTTTTATTAAATTTATGCAGTATTTAGCTATATTTAATATAAAGTTATACTTGTCTTTATTGGCCTCATTTTAAATTCTAAGCAATTTTTTCCTATTATTAGTATAATTTTATTAATTGCATAAAAAAGGTTACTAAAATTCAATTTAGTAACCTTACTATATCTATTTCCATTTAACAATATATCCATTTGATTCAATAGCTTTGTCAATAGCTTCTTGTTCTTGTTCGGATATTGTATATTTTGATTTTCCATCTTTTATTGGTTTAGCATAAATATTTGACATTTCCCTTGAATATATTCCATTTAAGACTACTCCATCATTGCTTTCATTTAATAAAGCTAGAGCAAAACTTAAATCACTACCAGTATCCTTAAAAGCATTATATCTTACTATACCTACTTTTTTAATTGTTTTTGCAATTTCCTTATTTAAAGAATCACAATAGTCTTCAATTTCTTTATTTTCTTTTTCAACCTTTTCTACTTTGTTTATGTAAACTTTAAGGTTCTCTTCTAAATCATCACCTTTTCCTACTTTTTTCATGAAGTTTCGGTATTCTTTATTTAATTTTCTTAGTTTTAAATTACTTGAAACATATAATATGATTAATATTATGTTTACTATGATTATTCCTAAAATAACATAACTATTATTCAACATCTCTACAAAGCTTTCCATATTCTTCCTCTTTCTATTTCTTAATTAAATCTAAAATTCTCTCTAAATCATCATTATTATTATATTCTATTATTATTTTACCTTTTCTCTTTCCTACATCAAGTTTTACTTTTGTACCAAAGAAATCTCTAAAAGAACTCTCTATATCCCTATATATTGGTTCATATTTTCTATCTCTGTTAGTCTTTGTCTTATTTCTAGCCATCTTCTTTTCTGCTTCATTAACACTATCTCCAGATTCAATAATATACTGAGCCATAGCATATTGCTTGTCCTTATCCGGAACTGCTAATATAGCCTTGCAATGTCCTTCTGATAATTTGCCTTCTTGTGCTAATTTAATAACTCTTTCATCTAAATTTAATATTCTAACACTGTTAGCTATACTACTTCTAGCTTTTCCAAGAATATCTGCTACTTCTTGTTGTTTTAGCCCATATTCATCCATTAAGCTCTTTATACCCATAGCTTTTTCAATAGGGTTTAAGTCCTCTCTTTGTAGGTTTTCAATTAAGGCTATTTCCTTATTTCTTCTCTCATCATTATCCCTTATAACAACAGGAATTTCAGTTAGTCCAGCCTTTTTACAAGCTCTCCATCTTCTTTCTCCTGCTACAATTTCATAATAACCATCTTTTTTTGTTACAATAATTGGTTGTAATAAACCATATTCTTTTATAGAATTAGCTAACTCTTCTAGACCTTCTTCATCAAAATTTTTTCTAGGTTGATTTCTATTAGGCTCTATATCTATTAATTTTAATGTATGTATTTTTTCGCCTGATTTTATTTCTTCTTCCTTTTTTTCTTCTTCTATAGTGCTTGCAAATAAAGCATCTAATCCTCTACCTAGTCCTGTCTTTTTAGCCATTTATATCATCATCCTTTCTAAATAATATTTTTACTTTTCTTCCGTGTTTCTTTTTATAAACTCTTTTGCTAGCTTGTCATAAGCCTTAGCTCCTTTAGATCTAGGATCATATGTTATAATTGGCATACCATAGCTTGGAGCTTCACTAAGCTTAACATTTCTTGGTATTACTGTTTTAAACACTTTATTCTCAAAATATTTCTTAACTTCTCTTACAACTTGATTTGCTAAATTTGTTCTTAAATCATACATTGTAAGAACAGCTCCTTCAATATATATTTCTTTATTTAAATGCTTCTTTACTATATTTATTGTATTCATTAATTGTCCTAAACCTTCTAGCGCAAAGTATTCGCATTGTACAGGAATTAAAACACTATCTGATGCAGTAAAAGCATTTAATGTAATTAATCCTAAAGAAGGTGGGCAATCTATAAAAATATAGTCGTAGTTTTTCCTAATTTTTTCCAGTTGCTCTTTTAACCTTTGTTCCCTTGAAACCATTGATACAAGCTGTACTTCAGCACCTGCTAAATTAATATTTGAAGGGCAAATATCTAATTTTTTTGTATTTGTTGATTGAATAACATCATTAAAATCTACTTCATTTACCAATATATCATAAGTTGATAATTCACAATCCTTATCAACACCTAATGCACTTGTGGCATTACCTTGAGGATCTGCATCAATTAATAATACTTTCTTCCCTCTATTGGCTAAACATGCACTTAAATTAACTGTTGTAGTAGTTTTTCCAACTCCACCTTTTTGATTTGCTACTGATAATATTTTTCCCAAAATTATTCCCCCCTCGCTTAATATTATGAATATTAATTTTAATTACGACATTCGTTATAAATAGCTAAATATCAAGCTTTTGAGCTGTTTCTTTAAAATTGTGTATTCAAATATTAGAATAAAAAAATTAACATATTAATCATATAAAAATATGGTTAATATGTCAATGAAATTTGTTAATATTTTTATAATTTTTTTAGTTATTTTATAGGCTCTTTAGAAGGTTTTCCCGCTTTTCTTGGAAACTGCTTAGGAGTAGGCTTTACCTTATTTATAATAATTATACTTCTTTTATTATCTGTATCTATTAAATTAAATTTTTCAACTTTTTCTACCTTTCCACCTAAAACATTTATTGCTTTTTTAGCATTTTCTAACTCTTCATCTATCTCCAAACCTTTCATTGCAATCATTTTTCCACCAATTTTAACAAAAGGTAAATCATATTCAGATAATGTAGATAAATTCGCAACAGCTCTGCTCACAGATTTATCGTATTTTTGTCTAAACTCTACTTGCTGAGCTAAATCTTCTGCTCTTCCATGTATAATTTTAATATTTTCTAATTTTAAAAGATTAGAAACTTCTTTTAAAAAGTTTATTCTTTTATTTAAAGAATCTATTAATGTAATATTTAAACTTTCATTTAATATTTTTATTGGAATGCCGGGAAAACCAGCTCCAGTACCTATATCTATGACATTTTCGTTATTATTTAAATACTTTAATATTGTTCCGCAATCAACAAAATGCTTAATTATAATTTCATCCGGTTCTATTATTGAAGTCAAGTTGATTTTTTCATTCCATTCTATTAATAAATTCATATATTTAAAAAATTCATCTATTTGTTTATCCGATATTTGAATATTTATTTTCGCCATATTTTCTTTCATTTTGTAAGAAAACTCATCTATTTGCATATTTATTCTCCTTTTTTATTTCTTTTTAATTGCTCCAAATATATTAAAATTACTGAAATATCCGCTGGTGAAACACCGGAAATTCTAGAAGCTTGTCCTACTGATCTTGGTCTTAATTTTGATAATTTTTGTCTAGCTTCTATCCTAATTCCACCTATTGCTTCATAATTGATATCTTCTGGTAATAGCTTGTTTTCAAGCTTTTTAGCTTTTTCAACCTGTTGATTTTGTAACTTAATATATCCCTCATATTTTATTTGAATTTCAACTTCTTCTTTTACTTGCTCATTTAAATCTGGTCTATCATCATCAATTTCTTTTAAATCTTCATATGTTAATTCTGTCCTTCTTAATAATTCTGCTAATTTTACTCCATTACTTATCTTTGATGAATTATGTCTTTCAAGGAATTCATTAACTTCAGCAGTAGGTTTTATTACTTTATTTTTTATTCTTTCCTTTTCTTCTTCAATATTTTTCTTTTTCTCAAGAAACTTTTTATATCTCTCTTCAGAAATAAGTCCAACTTCATGTCCTATATCTGTTAATCGCAAATCAGCATTATCCTGTCTTAATAATAATCTGTATTCAGCTCTAGAAGTCATCATTCTGTAAGGCTCATTGGTTCCTTTAGTAACAATATCATCTATTAAAACACCTATATATCCATCATATCTGTGTAATATAACAGGTTCTTTTTTCTGAATTTCTCTAGCAGCATTTATACCTGCTATAAGTCCCTGAGATGCAGCTTCTTCGTATCCAGATGTACCATTTATTTGGCCTGCAAAAAATAGTCCTTTATATTTTTTATGTTCCAAACTCAATTGTAATTCCAATGGATCAATACAATCATATTCAATTGCATATGCAGACCTAGTAAACTCACAATGTTCAAGTCCAGGAATCGTTCTATACATCTCTATTTGCACATCTTCTGGTAAAGATGAACTCATTCCTTGTATATACATTTCATCAGTATCCAATCCTACAGGCTCAACAAAGATTTGATGTCTTTTTTTATCTGCAAATCTTACAACCTTATCCTCTATTGATGGACAATATCTAGGACCTGTTCCAGAAATTTCTCCAGAGAACAATGGTGATCTATTTAAATTCTTTCTTATTATTTCATGAGTTTTTTCATTTGTATATGTTAGATAACAAGGAACTTGTTCTATATTAGGAGCCTTATCTGTAAACGAAAATGGAATAATATCCTTATCCCCTTCTTGAATTTCCATTTTAGAAAAGTCAATTGTCTTTTTATTTATTCTTGCTGGAGTTCCTGTTTTAAATCTAACAATCTTAATTCCTAAATTCTTTAAACAATCAGATAATTCATTTGCAGCAAATACTCCATCTGGTCCACTCTCTTTAGAGAACTCACCCATGAATATCTTTCCTTTTAAATATGTACCTGTAGCAAGAATTACAGCCTTAACATGATAAACTGCTCCTACACTGGTCTCAATACTTTCAACTTTATCATCCTTAATATTTATTTTTGTTATCTCAGCTTGTTTTATATTTAAATTTTCCTGTTTTTCTATAGTATGTTTCATTTCCATTTGATATCTTTTTCTATCTGCTTGAGCTCTTAAAGAATGTACAGCTGGTCCTTTAGATGTATTTAACATTTTTATTTGAATTAAAGTTTTATCAATATTTTTAGCCATCTCTCCACCTAAAGCATCTATTTCTCTTACCAAATGTCCCTTGGAGCTACCTCCAATATGTGGATTACAAGGCATATTAGCAACTGCTTCTAAGCTAATAGAAAAGATAACTGTTTTCATTCCCATTCTTGCTGCTGCAAGTGCTGCTTCACATCCTGCATGTCCAGCACCTATAACTGCCACATCATAATTTCCTGCATTATATTTCATTTTTTACCTCCATTAATTTATTGATTTAGATATTATGCAAACCAATTTATCGTTTTTTGTGGAACAAAAAAAACCGTTTTACACTATATTTTATTAAAAAAATGATTTTATCTTTCTGCGGATTTGCACGCAAAAATAATATTATTTCGCAAGCTGTTTTGACTTACAGTCAATCTGGAACGTCGCCTGTTCGCTTACAGCCATCTTAACTTATAGGTTTTTGTTCGGTTTTTGTTCCGCAGTTGAATTTTCGTGGTTTACGTTTTTCATTTTCCCAGGCAAAATTTGGAAAAAATTTCATTGATAATATTTTCAGAAACATTCTCTCCAGTAATCTCTCCCAAATTTTCCAAAATAGATTTTATGTCAATCGCAACTATGTCCATAGGCATATTATTTTGCAAACTTTTTAATGCATTGTTAGTAGATTCTATTGACTTATTGATTAAATTTTTATGTCTTGTGTTAGTTACTATAACTTCATTGTCTACATTAATTTCGTTTATTTTAAATATCTCAGATATTGTTTTATTAATCTGCTCTATTCCATCTTTATTTAAGGCAGATATTTTAATAATTCTTTTGTTTAAAGATAGCAATCTATCATCAATCTTGAAGTCTTCATTTACAAGGTCTATTTTATTTAAAACAATTAAAGCTTTCCTATCTTTTATTAGATTAATTATCTCTAAATCTTCATCATCTATTTTATCACTTATATCAAAAATGGCAATTAATAAGTCAGCATCATTTGCTATTTCTTTAGCTCTTTTTATACCTATTTTTTCTACCTCATCTGCAGCATTTCTTATTCCTGCTGTATCAATTAATTTAATTGGAATACCATCAATATTCATTAATTCTTCGATACTATCTCTTGTAGTACCCTTATATTGGCTGACAATCGCTCTGTCTTCTCTTAATAAAGCATTTAATAAAGATGATTTACCTGCATTTGGTTTTCCAATTATGGCGATTTTAATGCCATCCTTTATAATCTTTCCATTGTCAAAAGTGTTTTTTAATTCTGTTAAATCTTTTTTTACATCTATTAACATATTTTCAGCTTTTTTCTCTGTTACACCCTCAAGATTATATTCTGGATAATCTATATCTGCCTCTATATCGACCATAACATCCATAATTTTATCTTTTATGCTTTTTATTTTATTTGACAAAAAACCTTCTAATTGTTTTACAGATGCTTTTGATTCTTTTTGAGTTTTACTATTAATTATATCAATTATTGATTCAGCTTGAGACAAATCTATTCTTCCATTTAAAAAAGCTCTTTTTGTAAATTCTCCAGGCTCAGCTAATTCGGCTCCATTTTCCAAACATAGCTCTAAAATATTTTCCATAACAATATTTCCACCATGAGAATTTATTTCACACATATTTTCTGTAGTATAACTTTTTGGTTTAATAAAATAAGATACAAGTACCTCATCTATTATTTCTTTTGTTTTTGGATTAATAATATGTCCATATTTAAAAGTATAACCTTTTATTTCTTTATTTTTATTTTTTGGAATAAATATTTTTTCGATTATATTAAATGTATTTTCTCCACTTAATCTAATAATTCCTATTCCTCCAATGCCTGGAGCCGTAGATATTGCCGCAATAGTACTCATCTTTTTTTACCTCTTTTCTTTTAATATTTTTATTTATTTTAGTTATTATTTTTTTATTTAATTATTTTTATTTTATTTTTTATTATTTATTTTTTTTATTTTTTTATTTTTTTATTTTTTTATTTTTTTATTTTTTTTATTTATTTTTTATTTATTTTTTTATTTATTTTTTTATTTTATTTTTTTATTTTATTTTTTTATTTTATTTTTTTATTTAATTACTTATTTTTATTTAATTATTAATTATTATTTATTATTTATCTTTTATTTTTTATTTTATTTATTTTAAAAGCCAAAGCTTGGAAATATTTAAGATTTAGGAATTAAAATTCCTATTTATTTTCTTATTTATTATCCAGAACTTTGGCTTCTGTTTTATCTCTATTAAATTATTTTTTTACTATTTTAAATCTATAACTACTCTACGATTAGGCTCTTCCCCTATACTATATGTTTTTACTTTTGAATTATTTTGTAATTTTGTATGTATAATTTTTCTTTCGTAAGCAGTCATTGGCTCTAATTCTATTTTCTTTTTATTTCTTATAACAGTTTTTGATATCTTTTCTGCTAATTCTTCTAATACCACTTTTCTTTTTTCTCTATAATTTTCAATATCTAAAACAACCCTACATTTATGCTTTATTTCTTTATTGGCAACATTAGAAAAAATTAATTGTAAATAATTTAAAGTTTCACCTCTATATCCAATTAAGTAATTCAAATCATCACCATTTACAGAAATATATATTCTTTTATCTTTTTCTTCTACATTAACTTTTAAATTGTTTATATTTAATAAATTAAAAAATTCATTTGAAAATTTTTTCATTGTTTCAAGAACATCATTTAATTCTTCATCAGAAATATTTGGTTTCTTATTTTTTACAGGTTCTTTTAAAGTTAATTCTACTTTAATTTTAGTAGGTTCTAAAATACTAAAGAAACTTCTTTTTTCCTCGTTACCAATTACATTAATAATAACATCTTCCCTTTTAGCATTAAGTTGTTTTAATCCATTTTCAATAGCTTCATTAGTAGTTCTTCCTTCTGCAAATATACTATTTGGCATTTTCTTTCTCCTCCTTAACTTCAAGATATTTAGTTATAAAGAATCTTTCTAATATCATTAGCACATTGCTAGTTAACCAATATAAAGCTAGTCCTAATGGAGCTACTAAAGAAATTGAAATAGACATTATAGGCATTAATAAAGACATACTTTTATTAGTTTGTTCTAACATATCCACTTCTTGAGTTTCTTTCTTTACTTCTTTGCTTTCACCTTTATATTCTTCTATGTGGTCATTTAATAATTTCTTATCTTTATTCTTTTTAGTTGCATTTGTAGCAATTTTAGTACTAATAAATGTTGATATAATATATAAGACCGGAATTATATATACCTTAGGATCTGAAAGATTTTGCATTGGTACTTTATTTAAATCTAATCCTAAGAAATTCATATTTAAATATACTTTATCATCATCATTACCTTTATATTGAATTATTGAAATTTCAGGATATGCTTGATTTACTTCTAAGTTTGCTGTTTGAAGTTCATTTTTATAATTATTTATGTCTTGTTCAGAAACTTTTTTTACAAAAGTTAATGGACTTCTTACCATATAAAAAACTGCTAATAATATAACTATTTGAATTATTGCACTTAAACATCCACTAAAAGGACTCATGTTTTCTGTTTTGTATAACTTCATAACTTCTTGATTTAATTTTTCTGGATCATTCTTATATTTAAATTGTAATGATTGCATTTGTTCTTGAATTTTTGAAGTCTTTTGCATAGTCCTTTGTTGCTTAATAGATAGTGGTAATAATACTATTTTTAATAAAACAGAAAATAATATTATTGCCAAACCGTAATTATTTACAATATTATAAATAAAATTTAATATTGTACCAAATATACTTGCTAAAAATGACATATTTTTATCTCCTTTATTTTAATGGATCATATCCACCCTTTGAAAAAG
>CALXMM010000026.1 GCA_944389475.1 uncultured Clostridia bacterium | reverse complement strand
TGTCGTTAAAAACATTATATCATATTGGTATTTCCTTTTTTTATTTTTACTGTGACATATCTATTGTAAACCTATATGTTATTTCTTTATACTGTAAGTGTTTTAATTGACAGGGTCAACATAATATTATATAATAGACACTGTATAGAGCATTGCTCATACAAATATTTATTAATATATTATACTCCAATTGGAGCATGATCCTAAAATCTAAGGAGAATTTTATGGCTAGTGTCATAAAAAGAGGAGATAACGTACCAACAATGCAGGTACGTTGTCCAAGATGTCTTTCACTTATCGAACTGACAAAATTCGATATTACGTTAGCAGATTCTACGAAACATAACGCGGATCCTTCGTGTACATATACATGTCCCGTTTGTCATAGAATTAATCTACTGCATAACAGCGATTTGCCAGATTCAATTTCAAGCTATATAAAATATGGTTTGAATTAAAAAAGTAAAAAAGCAAATGAGAAAGTTTTTTAACTTTCTCATTTGTTTTTTACTAAAATATAAAATCTTAACTTAATAAAAACTTTTTAATTGCTATATGCATCAAATTCAGAAATTTCAGGATATTTTTTATCCAATGTATTGGAATTAATTTCTATATAAAACATAGCTTCATTTTTAGCTTCTTCCAGTGTGTTTATATTATATGGATTTCCAATTGGAAATTTTGAATTATATTTTGTATCTTTTGTTACCTTTAATTTAATATCAAATTTATGCTCTTCATCATTAACATCTGGAAAATAATTAGAAGATACTAAATCAGAAATATTAAATGTCAGTATAGCTTCATCATTTCCTAATTGTTCTACTTCTGTTAAATCATTTACACTAGTTCTTGTCATATTAACTTCTTCTGGCAATGCCAAATTAATTAATAATTCTTTTTTCAATTCTTCTCCGGTAATATTTTTATATACATAACAATATTTGCTAAAACTATCCACCTCTATATAATAATTGTTCTTTATTTCATTAAAAGAATAATTATAGGCAGTTCTTCCATCAATATATTTTATATTTTCATTATTTTCCAAAGAATATTCTTTATTGTCCTTATCTTTAAAATAAAGTTTATTATTTTCTATTTTGGTAATTATCCCATGTAAATAAATATCTTCACCATTCAAAAATTTAGAAGTAATATCATATACTCCATTTGTTACAACAATATCTTCTGCAGTATTATTTTCAAGGACATTATTTAAATTGTTTAAATTAACAGTATTATTTTCTTGTAATTCATTATTTATATTATTATCATATATAACAGTTGATTTTGGTTCTTTTACAAATTTATATATACATAGTCCAATAGCAATAATTTCTATTATTAATATGATATAAATTATTATTCTAGTTCTTTTTTTCATATTCATATTCCTTTTTTCTTTACTCTATATCAAATTCAGTAGAAACTGTTGCTTTAGAAGAATCATTTTGAGTTACTTCTAAGATTAGTTTATAATGTCCTGTTTCTAGTTCTCCATATCTTGACTTCCAATTCAAATTCATTTCTGTTGTTCTATCTTCTTTTATTAAATTTGCCAAATCGGTTGAAAGAATAGGACCGATTGTTTGAACATCTTTCCATTCTCCATTTTCTAACTTCTGTATATTATAATCATCTCCATAAGTATAGGGATAATCATTTTCATCTGTAATTACAATAGTAGCTTTTTCCTTAGTTAAAGTTCCCTCCTTTATTGCTATTGAAACTTTATCCATACTTCTATTCTCTTTCATTTCATTAATTTGCTCTGATGTTAAATTAGCATATTTGTCAGTATAAAGTGGCACTCTTGTTGAATTAGTTGTAGCATTCATAACTACATATCCTTCATTAAGTCCATTTTGGCTTGCTGTTGTATTAGTATTTTTATCTGTATTATTTAAAAGTAAATATGCTATAACCGCTACTAATACAATAATGATTACTACTAATACAATAACAGTATTCTTGTTTTCCTTCATAACTTTATCCCCCTTGTATAATATTTTTTATAAACCTATGTAATTTTTTAAAATTATTTATGTAGTTTCAAATATTATCTTCTATATATCATTACAAAATAAAAAAATCAATATTCTGGCAAAATTTATTTATCATTATTTTACTGTCTAACAAATAATGATAAAATTTTTTAAATTTTTTTGTAACAAATTAGGTTTTAAATCGTCTAATAAGTGAGGAGGATAAAATTGTGCACAATATTGAATCAATATACAAGGATTACTTTCAAACAATATACAAATATTTAATATGCTTAACACATAATGAAGATATTGCTGAAGAATTAACTCAAGAAACCTTTTATAAAGCAATACAAAAAATTAATACTTTTAAAAATGATTGTAAAATATCTGTATGGTTATGCCAAATCGCTAAAAATCTCTGGTATGATGAACTAAAAAAGAATAAAAAAATTAAAAATATTAGTGAAGATGAGTATTTTTCAATACAAATGATTAACGATATGGAAGATAATATAATTTTAGAAGAAAGCAAAAAAAATTTGTATAAAAAAATAAATAATCTTAACGAGCAAATAAGAACAGTAATTTATTTAAGGATAGTTGGCGATTTAACTTTTAAAGAAATAGGTTGTATTTTAGGAAAAACAGAAAATTGGGCAAGGATAACTTTTTACAGAGGAAAAGAAAAATTAAAGGAGGAAAAAGAAGATGAAGGGAAAAAATGATTGTAAAATCGTTCAAGATTTATTACCAAATTACATTGATAATTTAACAAGCGAAGAAACATCTGATTTTATAAAGAATCATTTGGCACATTGTAATAATTGTAATGAAATCTATAATAAAATGAACTTAAAATTAAAAGATAATACAGAAAAATCAACAAATAAAGAAATTAATTTCTTTAAAAAATATAATAAAAGATTATTTCTTTTGAAATTAATAATAGTAATAATATTAATTTTGTTTATAACTTTTACAGCAAGAAAAATGGTAATTATATCAAATTTATCTAGTAAGGCTGAAAATATAATAAATTCAGATAATTATCATTCTATAGAATATGGTTATAATTATGGACAGTATCAAAAAACTGAAAAATACCAAATGGGAGATAAAATCAAACTAATACTTAGTAATATAAATAATGAAAATTTCGAAACTATTACTATATATACAAAAGAAAAAATTTCTGAAGATAATTATGGTAGTAGGTATTTAGCCAATATATATGTAAAAAATAATCAAGGTCAAACGGCTTATTTAAATCAAAATATTGGAATTATGGTAGAACTTCAAGATGTACTACAGACAGAAAATATTTGGGAACTATTTAAGAATTCTATAATATCTTCAATAACATCTACAAAAATAAATGGAAAGAGTTGTTACTTTATATCAAATTTTAATGGATATAATAACTTTTATCCAGCTGGTGTATATATAGATAAAGAAATAGGTATGCCACTTAGTGCAGTATCATATGAAATGGATACCTTAGATGGTACAAAAACATACGAAACACCAAAAGAATTTTTATATGAATTTAATACTGTTAAAGAAGATGACTTTATAGAGCCAAACATAGAAGAATATAAAATAAATAATTAGACTAACTTTAAAATTTATTAGAAAAAATGAGTAAGATTTTCGAAGAATTCTTACTCATTTTTTTGTACATCTATAAGAAATTGTTTTAATATTAACTTTAATTCAACTATTTTATATTTTCCTGTTATTACATATGAATATATATTATAAAAAAATAATATTTTAAACAATTTTTCCATCTTCTAATTGTATAATTCTATCTGCTAATTTTGCTATTTCCAAATTGTGTGTAATCATAATTATTGTTTGTTTATATTCTTTATTGGCTTTCTTTAATAATTGTATTATTTCATCGCTTGATTTAGTATCCAAATTTCCAGTTGGTTCATCTGCCAAAATTATTTTTGGTTTTATCATTAAGGCTCTACCTATTGCTACTTTTTGCTGTTGACCTCCTGATAGTTCATTTGGTAAATGTTTTCTTCTATTATCTATATTTAAGAATTTAGTTATCCTATCCAATTTTTCTTTATCTACCTTTTTTCTGTCTAGTTCGATTGGTAATAATATATTTTCTTCCACATTTAAAGTAGGTATTAAATTATAGAATTGGTATATAATTCCTATCTGTTCTCTTCTTAGTATTGTTAATTGTTTTTTATTCATTTCATAAAGATTTTTTCCATAGAAATATATATTACCATCTGTTGGTGGTTCTAGCCCTGCGATTGTATGTAAAAGTGTAGACTTTCCACTTCCAGAAGGACCTATTATAGCAATAAACTCCCCCTCTTCTACATTAAAAGAAACATTATTTAATGCTACTACCTTTGCTTCACCTTTTCCATATATTTTAGTTACTTTATCTACCTTTAAAATATTCATTTTTTAATCTCCTATTATTATTTTACATTAATAAATTTATTTATTTTTTACAAATCTACTAGAATACAATGTTATAGCTAAAGAAATTATAAACAATAATGCTACAAATATTCCAATATTTCCAAATGGTATTAATAATTTTTTTACAATTATAACTTTTTCCATATGTTTTATAATTGCATATATTATTGGTATCGATATAATTACTGATATTACTAATGCTTTTATAAACATATATAAACATTCGTATATTAATATTTTATTTATATTTCCATTGGTAGCTCCAATTCTTGATAATATTCTAAATTCTTCTCTTCGTTCGAATAAACTTGCATTTATTATATTTATAGCACTTATTATTCCTATTACTACAACAGTTATCATTACTGTTCTTAAAATTAACTGCAAAATATCTATATAAATCATTTTTTCTTGATATTCTAATGAATAAAATCTTGGAGTAATATTTTTATAATCATCTTTTTCTGCTAAATCTTTTATATAATTTGAAAATTCAATTATGTTTCCACATCTTACTTTAACAAAAACAGGATTGTTATGAATAACTCCAATTCCATTTGTTTCTACATCTGCATTTTTAGGAATAGTACTTTGTATATTGGCATCAATTTTATTATATGTATCCATATTTACAAAAATGGTACATATAGCTTGATTTTTTATCTCCTTAAAACCATCTATAACTTCATCAGTCAATACAAAATTTCCATTTAAGTTTTCTTCATCAATAACTTCATAATTTGAACTTTGCCCATCTGCATTTCTTTCATTTATTATGGATAATTTTATTTCATTAGTATTAAACATAGAGTGATATGAATGTGTAACCTCATCTTCTCCTGCAGGTTCTGTTTCTACAATATTATTATAAATAATGCAATCGCCATAATTGGCTTTAATTTTATTAATATATTCTTTATATTTATTATCATCTAAACCGACTAACTGGAAAGATATTAATTTTTTATTACCTTCATATTTATAAATATCTTTATCTAATGTAATTGCACTTGATGGCTCAACTATAGCAAACAAAGTATTATTTCTTTTATATTCAAAATATTCTATTTTATCTCCTGTAGAAATAGTATAGTTATCAAGTATTTCTTTATAATTAATACCATTTTCTTCAAATTCTATGTCGGCATCTACATCATAATCAGTTACTAGGTCAGCAGATTCTTTTTCGTAATTAATATATGTACTTACAGCAATAAATGAAATCATACATATCACTAATAAAGTGGTTATAAATCTATATTTATTTTTATTTCTTTTTAAATTTATTATTGCTATTCTTCCTTCTATTGGATGTATTTTTCCTAAAATAAGGCTCTTCTTTTTATATTTTATTTGTTTATTATTTCTTATGCTGTCAATAACTGATGTACTACTTGCTTTTACACTTGGAATAATTGCAGATATGTACGTATTTAATAAAATAATAATTAAAGCTACAATCACATATTTAATATCAATTACTAGACTAAAATTGAAAGAAGTAGGTGCTAATATGTTATTTACCATATCCAAAATAGCTTTTGCTCCTATAACTGAAAGTACTCCACCTATAATAATTCCAAATGCTCCCATAATAGTAGCTTCTAAGAATATCATTCTTAATACTTGTCCTTCTGTTCCTCCAATACTATTTAATATTGCATAATCTCTTTTCCTTTCGTTTATAGTTACTAAAAAAGAATTATATAGTATTATTATAAAAAATATCGAGAACACTACTAATATAAGAACTATCATTAAATCTATTACATATGAAAAATTTATTGTACTTTTATATGTTAATTGTGAAGAAGTTGTGTAGTCCAATGTTGCTCCCATTAACCCATATACTGTAAGTAATTTATCATTAAACTCACACTTTTCTTCTGCTTCAGATAACGAATATTGTAATGTTTGCACAATATTACTTGAATATTTATATGTTTCTTTAACATATTTATATTTTATAAATACATTTAGAGTATCAGAATTATTAAAATCACTTGTTTCATCTAATTCTTTTAAAGAATCATTTTCACTTTCTTGTATATAGATTTTATCAATATATGCTTTATCTTTTATTTGATTAAACTCACCTTTACTTACCCCTCTTATAATAAAATCATAATCGTTATACTTTATGTTAGTACCTTCATTTATTCCATTTCTAATACTAGAAATCAAAATTAATGTAGTAAATATAAGAAATACACACAATGCTATTGATATTGTTGTATAAATCGTTCTTTTTATGTTTTTCTTCATATTTTTAATAGTTAGCTTTGTTTCTATTTTCATATTACTACTCCTTGTATGTTATAATATTTATTAATAAATTTTTTAACTGTTAAATTATAATTTTATTTAAACATTAACTTTTACTAATAATATTTTTTACTTTTCATAAATTTATTATAAATATACCATAAAGATACAAAATTTAACAGTATATTCTCTAGAATACGAATTACTTTTTGTTTAAATGTAAAAATATGTCTATATGTTAAATGAACACTAAAAAATGAGTAAGATCCTCGAAGAATTCTTACTCATTAAAGAAATTATGAATTTAGTAAACAATAAGTTTAAAACAAAGGAGTAGTTATTACATAGCTACTCCTGTTCTCTATTTTATTTCAAATTCCGTACTAATTGATTCTTCTTGATTAACTGGCATAATTAATTTATAATTACCTGTCTCTAAATCTCCATATCTATCCTTCCAATTCAATTTAACTTCTGTTGTTCCATCTTCTTTAATTACATGGGCTATATCATTTATATAACTGTTTCCTATTGATTTTAAATCTTCCCATTTTCCATCTTTTAATTTCTGTATATTAAAGTCTTCACCATAACTAAAAGGATAATCGTTTTTATCTGTAATTACAACTGCAGCTCCTTCTTTCGTTAAAGTTCCATCTTTTATTACCATAGATACTTTATCTATACTTCTTTTTTCTATCATTTCATTAATTTGTTCTGATGTTAAATTAGCATATTTGTCATTTAATTTATATAATTCATTTATTGCATTTTCATCATTTATAGCATTAATTGCCACAACTTCTTCTCCACCAGAAGTTGTATTAACATTTTTATTTTCTGCATTATTTAAAAGTAAATATACTATAATAGCAACTAATACAACAATAACTAGTGTCAATGCAATTATTAATTTCTTGTTATCTTTCATAACTTTCCCCCTTATATAAAAATTTATCAGGAACCTTATGCAATTTTAAAGAAGTTTATTCAGCTTCAAATATTGCCTACTATATATCATTACTAAATAAAAAAATCAATATTTTGACAACGAAACTAATTTTTTTATTATTCAATCGTTTATCCTCAATGAAATTAAATTTATTTATTCAATAAATAAATTCTACTGAAACTTGCTTAATTACTATATGAGTCAAATTCTGTAATTTCTGGATATTTTTTATTTAATGTACTAGGATTTATCCTTATATAATACATCAAGTATTTAGAGTTTTCTAATGTTTCAGCATTATATGTAGTTACTCCATAAAAATTTGTATTATACTTAGTATTATTGTTTACCTTTAATTTCACATCAAATATATGATCTTCATCATTAACATTAGGATAATATTCAGAAGATACTAAATCTGAAATAGTAAATGTAGCAATAGCCTCATTGTTTCCTAATTGTTTTACATCTTTTATTTCATCAACACTAGTTCTCATTATATTTACATTATCTGATAATGACAAACTAACTAATAGTTCTTTTTTTAGCTCTTCGCCTAATATATTTTTGAAAATCATATATTTATCATCTGATTCTTTTTTAATATAATCTCCTACTTTTATATCATTTAACGTTAAATTTTCAGCAGTTCTACCATTTATATATTGCTTTTGACTAGCATTATATAATATATAATTTTTTCTGTCTTTATCTAAAAAATAAATATTATCATTTTCCATTTTTGTTATTTGACCTTTAATAAAATTTACATTTTCAGCATTATCATATTCTTGTTGAGTATCTGTATTATTTGCATTTGAATAAATAGATGTTTCATTTGATTCTCTTTTATTTTCTGCGCTAAATATATTTGTACTATTATTTATTTCTAATTTGTTCTTTTCATTATAATTTTTTAAAATAGTATTTATAACTATTATTGAAATTATAATTATTATTACTAATAAAATTAAAATAATAACTTTTTTATTTTTCATAACATTATATCTTCCTATATAAATTACATCTAACAGTATACCTGTAATTTGTTAGTCTTTTATCTTTTTATCAATAATAAAATATGCAATTACCATACACAAAGAAATTATTAATCCGACATAAAATGCTGGAAATACATTATTTAAACTATGTTGCAAATTTATTGAATTTTCATAATTAGGTATATACCAAGTTAAAAATTTATAAATTTCTGATAATACAATTCCTAGAACACCTAGAATACTCAAAATTTTATTTATTTTTTTATTTTTTAATTGAACCCATACTCCTATAAAAAATATAATAAAAGATATTAACCCTATTGGATTTAACAAATTAATTATACCAGATATTTCTTGAACGCCTTTAGCTCCTCCATATTGATTAAATAACATAGGTATTAAACTAACTATAAATAATACTGATAATACTATTTTCTTTTTCATAAAATACATCACCTTTATAAATTTTTACATAAGTGCTAACTTGTAATTTGCATTTAAAATAATCTCTTATTTTTATCTAAAAATACCCAAAAGATTATAATTCCTAATATCGTTGCAATTATATTTGCTATTATATATGTCTTTTTATTAATTTTCCCTTTTTTCTTCATATAAATATTTATTGGTATTAATAAAAGCAAATATATTGTAAGTGTTACTAAGCCAAGAATTGCATTAAATCCTGCCTCTGATTCGGGGACTTCATAACCACTTCCTTTGGGCATATTTGCAAAATATCCATAAAGTAATAATATTACATAAGTGTCAATATATCCAATAAAGACATTATATATTACTGATAATACAAGTAGCATATATTTTTTTAAATTTTCTTTAAAATTTAACTTTGCAAATATAAGAACAAAACAAATATATATAACTATCCCTATAAGAGTATATAATATTAACATATCTTTAGCCCCTCCGTATTAATGTTACTCTATTAAACTACAATCACTATCTAATTTTTGTCAAGTACTTTTTTATAAATTTATTATATTATTTTCTTGTATGGCAAACAAACGAAAACGATATATTTTTTAAAAAAATGTATCTTTTTCACTTTTTTTATGCTAAAATTTAATTATATTTATTCTTCTAAGAATTGTTTATTATTTTTGCACATAGAATATAACATTCTTAGAATTTTAGTTGAACAAGCAGTTAGGCTTTTCCCTGATTGAACTATTGTTGGATCTAACCCACAAAATGCTATTAGTTGTTTATGATTATCAAATCTTGTAATGTCTCCTAATTCTCCTAATAATTCTGCTGTTAATACTTCTCCAATTCCATAAAATGAATTAATAATTTTAAAATATGGTGATTGCTTTGCTGTTTCTATCATTCTTTCTTTTAATTCATTAATATTTTTTATGTTATTTTGCAACATTTCAGCTATATTTGATAAGTTTTGAACATCAGAATGGTCTTTATCAATTCCTGGATATGAATTACTAGCAATTTCTTTTATTTCATGGGCTAACCTTTTATAATAGTAATCGTGCCTTGAATTTGTTTTATATAAATTATTATATAAAGCATCTATTCTTTTTTCTTTAATTATATAAGCATGTGGAAATGCTTTTACAAAATTTAATGCTGTTTCTTCATAGATTCTGCTACTCTTAAATATTTTTTCTAACTCTGGAAAACATATATTTATTAATCTTTTATATCTATTTTTATAACTTATATTTATTTGAGTTAAATAAAAGTATTGTCTTGTCATTGCTTTCAAATTAGCATATAAATCTTTTTTAGATAATTCGTGATATTCTACTTCATTTACAAAAAATAACTTTGCTAATCTGTAACAGTCCTTTTTATCTGTTTTAGTTTTTCTAATAGTATCATAATTATTTTTAGTTGTTAGACTGTTAATAACTAAAGTGTTAAATCCATTTTCTTTAAAGTATCTTTCTACTGGTAAATGATATGTACCTGTTGATTCCATAAACACTGTTAGATTTTCTGGATTAATTTCTGTTATTTCTTCTTTTACTTTTTCAAAATTCACTAAATTATGCTTTATTTCTTTTGTATCGATAAGTATCTCTCCTTCACTATTGATAAGCATTATCATACTTTTATTTTTAGCAACATCTACACTTAATACTGTTTTCAAAATTATTTCACCTACTTTCTTTTTGAATTTAAGTCTTTTACCTCTACTATTATTTCATCATGCTTGTTATATAGAGTCGAAATCGCCCTCACTATCTAAAACTAAATTAATAATAGGAATAAAAGTCGAACTGTCAATTTGATAGATTCTATGACCTCTGTAATTTGATGTTCTAACTTAAATTCTTTGTAAATAATTTTACAACCAAAAAAATTAGATGTAAACTTAATTATTTACATCTAAAAGTATACATGTAATTTGTCTTTATTTTTGTGCTTCGTTAATTATTTCGTCTAAACTCGAAAAATCAATAAAATTAACCTTTTTATTATAAGTTTCTATCATTGCTCTATCTTCAGCTGTTAGCTTTTCTTTTGGTAAATTCTTAACTGCATTATATAGCAATTTCATCATAGTTTTATGAGCAATGTTTAATTTTGAATAATCTATTCCACCTCTTAAATGAAATATTTTTGCTTTTTCAAAAAATTTTTTTGGCATCTGATTTTTTATATTATTTCTTATATTATTTTTATTTACTTCATCTGTTGGATCCGAAAGACCTACTGTTACAATAATAATCTTTTTGTTTGATATATTATTTAATTTTTTTAGCGTTTTTGACATTCCTAATACTCCACCAGCATACAAGGCACCTAAATAAATAATATTATCATAATCATTTATTTGCTGATTAACCTTTTTAAAAGAAATTACTTTCATATTTGTTCTTCTTGAAAGTTCATTTGCATATTGTTTTGTCGTTCCATAATTAGATCCATATACTATAATACTATTCATAGAAACTCCTGATTTTTAACTTAATTTTTAAATACTAAAATTGCTTTTGCTGTTCCTGTAATCGACATTGTAATTAGTTCATAACCATCTTGTAACATTTCATTTGCTTTTTCTTCTACTTTTTGTGCCATATCATCTGCTTTTGGCGAATACTCTATAACAACTGTTTTATACATCTTCACACCTCCAAATCTTATTAAAAATTTATTTTTTTTCATTTTTCTCTTTTGCTGCATAAATAATGGATAATATTATTCCTACTAAATTTGCACCTACTGATAACCCTAATAGTAATCCTTTAGTAAATTCTCCAAACGAACTAGTTTCATTACCAGTAAAAAATATATATGATAAATATAATACATTTCCTATTATTATTAAGAAAATTCCTGTTTTTAGTTTGTTCATTTTAAATTTTCCCCCTCTATTTTATATTGTCTTAAAAATTAATTTCAATTA
>CALXMM010000025.1 GCA_944389475.1 uncultured Clostridia bacterium | reverse complement strand
GGAAACTTAAAAACAACATCTTTAAAAAAGGCACTAAAATTAATTAGTGCCAGTGTGAACGAAGTTCACATTTGTTCTGAGCAAATATTCACATGAATTTAAACTCAAAGTTGTTGAATATTGTATAAATGAACATCATGGATATTTAGATACAGCTAAACACTTTAACATCAAAAGTGGATCATAATGCGGTATTTCTTCTAATTCTATTCCTAATATATTTCCTATATTCTTTATCGTTTCCTCTGTATCTAATTTTTCTGTTGTTTCTCTCATACTCTTTATTCCACACAATAGCCCTACCGATCTTGTTATGGTTATTACTGACATTTGATATTCAACATAACTCTGATGTCTTGTATCTGTTAATTCATTCAATTTTTTGCTTAAGTCTGGAAAATATTCCTTTGTTACAATCTTTTTTCTTTATTGTATCAAATGATGGTATTTCCTTCTACTTTTCTGCTTTTTTATTGCGAAAAATTTTTATTCCTCATTACTGCAAGTTTGAATTTTTATAAAATAGATGTTATAATATAAAGGAATTTTTTAAGGTAAAGATGTTGAAAGACCAGCTATTACCAAGCAAAAGCAGGAGAGTGAAAATAATGAGCAATAGTATGAACATTAACTGGTACCCAGGTCATATGGCAAAAACAAAAAGGCAGATACAGGAAGATTTAAAATTAATAGATGTAGTTATAGAATTGTTAGACAGTAGAATTCCTATTTCTAGCAGAAACCCAGATATAAACACAATTGTAGCAGGCAAGAAAAAAATTGTTATTTTAAACAAAAGCGATTTAGCAGATGAAAAAG
Source organism: uncultured Clostridia bacterium (assembly GCA_944389475.1). Taxonomy (GTDB): domain Bacteria; phylum Bacillota; class Clostridia; order TANB77; family CAG-508; genus Merdicola. The sequence goes on along the minus strand of CALXMM010000025.1, from coordinate 13,882 downwards.
AAACAATAAAATGGGTAGAACATTTTAAATCTCAAAAAATTCCAGCAGTAATAACAGATGCAAATACAGGTAAAGGTATGAAAGAAGTATTAAAACAAGTAGAATTAATTATGAGAGATGAGCTAGATAAAAGAGAAGAAAAAGGTAGAACTGGAAGAAAAATCAGAATGATGATATTAGGAATACCAAATGTAGGAAAGTCATCTTTTATAAATAGGTTAGCAAATAAGAACTCTTTGGAAGTAGGTAATAAACCAGGTGTTACAAAGAAAAAGCAATGGATAAAAATTAATAATAATATAGAATTATTGGATACCCCCGGAGTTTTATGGCCTAAGTTCGAAAGTGAAGAAGTTGCACTAAATTTAGCATTTACAGGTAGCATAAAAGATGATGTGTTAGAAAAAACAGATGTAGCTTTTTATTTCTTAAAATATATGATAGAAAACGAAATAGATAAATTAGTTGCAAGATATAATTTGAACAAAGAAGAAATTTTAAATTCTCTAAAAAATGATGAAAGACCAGAAAATGAAATAATTTATGATATTATGCTAAAAATTGGAAAAACAAGAGGAGCAGTTGTTTCAGGCGGAAATGTAGATGACACTAAAACTGCAAATATTATATTAGAAGATTTTAGAAGTGGAAAATTAGGAAGAATAACATTGGAAAAGGTAGATAAAGGTTTATAGGCATTCCTTAAATAAAAACCTAAATAGTAAAAAAGGCAGGAATTTAAATGGAAAATGTAGCAGAGCCCAAGAGAACTCCAGAAGAAGTTAATTTGTTAAATCCATTAGTTTGGGCATATGTTGGAGATAGCGTGTATGAATTATTTATAAGAACAAATTTAGTTAATAATTCTAATGCAAAAGTTCATGAATTACATATGAAGGCAATTAAATTTGTAAAAGCGGCAGGACAAGCTAAAATTCTAAAAAGTATAGAGGATGAGTTAACAGAAGAGGAAAAAAATATTGTAAGAAGAGCAAGAAATACTCATAATCATCATATAGCAAAAAATGCAACTCCTGCAGAATATGCATATGCCACAGCTTTTGAGGGGTTAATCGGATATTTATATTTAACTAAACAAGAAAAAAGATTAAAATATATTTTAAATAAAGCTCTAGAAGAGGAGGGATAAAGTAATATGAATGAAGAAAAGAGAAAATATTATTCCAAAATATTATTTAAAACAGTGGTATTAATATTTACATTAGTTTTATTATTTCTGGCATATAAACTTGCAATATTTTATGTTCCATTTATAATTGCATTTCTAATAGCCACTATGATAGAGCCACTTATTAAATTTTTTATGAACAGATGTAAATTAAAAAGAAAAGCATCAGCAGCTATTTCTCTTGTTTTAGTTGTAATTATAATAGGTTCTTTACTTGCTGTTCTAATTTCTGCAATAATATCAGAATCAAAAGTATTATTAACGAATTTAAATTCATCAATGGATGATGTATATAATTGGGGATTAGGAATTATAAGTAATGTTTCAAATGGAATGATGAATATACCTCAAGATTGGTTATCAGCAGTAAAAGATTCTTTAAGCAGTATAATAGAAGTTGTAAAAAATATAGTATATAGTTTCGCAACAGGAATAATTAATTTTGCTGGACAGGTTCCAAGCGTTGTTACATCTACGATAATAACGATTTTAGCAATAATATTCATGTGCTTTGATAGAGATTATGTAAAAAATCTTATTAGAAATCAAATGCCAAAAAAATGGTTAGAAAAAATAAAAGAAATAGCATCAAAGTCATTTAGTATTATTTGGAATTACATAAAAGCAGAAGCAAAACTTTCATTTTTATGCTTTATATTTGTAACAATAGGTTTAATAATATTTAATTTATTTGGATTAGATATCAAATATGTTGCAATATTATCAATTTTAACTGGTTTTGTAGATTTACTACCATTATTTGGTGCAGGTTTTGTAATGATTCCATGGGCTGTTGTTTTATTAATACAGGGAAATGCAACAGCTGGAATAGCAATATTTATTTTGTGGTTAGCATGGACAGTTATAAAACAATTTATAGAGCCTAAATTTGTTAGCAAACAAATGGGAATGCATCCAATATTTACTTTACTAGGAATGTATACAGGATTTAAATTATTTGGAGTAATTGGTTTATTGTTAGGACCAATAATATTCTTAATCATAAGAGAAGTCTTTTCAAATAATGTTAATAAAGGAATTTTAAAAGACTTTTTCGAATTGGAATAATTAAAAATTATGTGAGGAAATAAATGAACTGCGAAGAAATACGAAAAAAATTGATTGATTTTAGTGATGAAAAATATAAGAAATTTCAATCTGGATTATGCCCAGGAGTAGATAGAAAAATAATGGGAGTTAGGATTCCAAAAGTAAGAAAATTAGCAAAAGAAATACTAAAGGATAATCCAGAAGAATTTTTAAAGTGTCCAAAAGAAGAATATATGGAAGAATTAATGTTAGAAGGATTTGTAATTGCAGGTCTAAAAATAGATTTAGAAAAGAAAAAAGAATATATAATAAATTTTGTACCAAAAATAAATTCTTGGGCTGTATGTGATACATTTTGTTCTAGCCTAAAAGATGCAGACAAAAATCCAGAGTTTTTTTGGGAGATTATTAGTAAATTTTCAAAATCTAAGAAAGAATATGAAATAAGATTTGCAATGGTAATGCTATTAGGACATTATGTGAAAGAAAATTATATAAAAGAAATATATAAAATAATTGACAATATAAAAAACGAAGAATACTATGTTGAAATGGCCATAGCATGGCTAGTTGCAGAAATGTATATAAAATTTCCAAAAGAAACAATGAAATATTTAAAAAATTGTAAATTAAATAATTTTACATATAATAAAGCCTTGCAAAAAGCCAGAGAATCATATAGAGTAAGTGATGAAGAAAAAGAAATATTAAATAAAATGAAAAGAAAATAAGATAAAATAGCACTAAAAAATAGTAGTGTAAAACAAATTATCAAATCAAAATTAGGAGGAATAAAAAATGAAGAAACCAGAGTTATTAGCACCAGCAGGTTCTTATGAAAAAGCAAAAACAGCATTTAGATATGGAGCAGATGCTGTATATTGTGGTACATCTGCATTATCTTTAAGAACAAGAGCAGAAATGGATGATGAAGCATTAGCTAAAACAATTGAATATGCTCATAGTATAGGAAAAAGAGTTCATGTCGCGCTTAACATTTATGCATGGGATTCAAATTACGAAGAAATAAAAAAGCAAGCAAAAATGTTACAAGAAATGAAAGCAGATGGAATAATTGTTGCAGATGGTGGAGTTGTAGAAACAGTGAAAAAATATGCGCCAAATGTAGATATACACATTAGTACACAAGCAAATGTTGTAAGCCTAGAAGCAGCAAAGTTTTGGCATAAAAATGGTGCAAAAAGAATTATATTAGCAAGAGAGTTAAATAAAGAGCAAATAAAATATATCATTCAAAACAAGCCAAGTGATTTAGAAATTGAAATGTTTATTCATGGAGCTATTTGTTATGCATATTCTGGAAGATGTTATTTAAGTGATTTCTTAGCATGTAGAAGTGCAAATTTGGGTGATTGTGCACAAAGTTGTAGATGGGCATATAATTTATATGCAGAAGAAGCCAATAATCCAGGAAATTTAATGCCAATTGAAACAGATGATAAAGGAACATATATCTTTTCATCTAAGGACTTGTGTTTAATACATGAGATTCCAGAAATTGTTCAAATGGGTCTTGATAGTTTAAAAATAGAAGGAAGATTAAAAACAGAATATTATATAGCAACTGTGGTAAATACATATAGAAATGCAATAGATGATTATATAAAAGACCCGGAAAACTATAATCCAGAAAAATATATGAAAGAGTTAGAAAAGACAAAAACAAGAGGATTAACAACATTCTATTTTAATGACAGAAATAATAAAGATTTCCAAGAATATGAAGGAAAGCAATATAATCCAAATTTTGAATTTGGAGGAAAAGTAGTAGAAACAGTTGATGGAAAAACAACAGTAGCAATAAAAAATAAATTATCAGTAGGAGATGAAATGGAAATCATAATTCCTGGAGAAATAGATGTTGTAAAATTTACTATTAATAAATTATGGAATACTGAAACAGATGAAGAAGTTCAAACTGTAAATCCAGGTGTAAAAGACCAAACAATAAAAATGGAAATACCAACAGAAGTAAAACCAGGATGGATTTTAAGAAGAAAAAAGAACTAATTAAATATAAAGCCAGCAAGAGATAAAAATTATTCAATTAATATGGGAGATAAGAATTTAAGCATTCTTATCTCTTTTGTTTTACTTGCTTGCAAATCGTGAAGATATGATAAATCCAATTAAGCAAAATAAAATGGAAAGCATACCAGTCATATTAAATCCAATTCTAGGAACAAGTATAAAAATTGAACCTATAACAAAACCTAAAATTGTATAATAAGTTTGAGAATGATATTTGTTTAGTAAGAATTGTATTAATTTCATACATAAAAATCCGCCAATAATTAAACCAATTCCCATAGGTAATAATATTCTAAAATTAACAATGGAAACCGCATAAAGGTATGTTTCGTAGACTCCAAGGAGCATTAAAATAATTGTACTGCTAACACCAGGAACAACAACACCGATACTCATTAAAAATCCTGCTAGTAATAGAAACTCAAAACTAAAATTATCTCCATAATATATGCCAACATTATGTGAGAGATTGTTTTCTAATAGTATTAATAAAATTGCAACAACAAAAGAAAGTATAAAAAACAATAAATAGCTTAATTTAAATTTTTCTTTGGAATTACAAATTTTAAAGATTGAAGGAATACAACCTAAAATTAAACCTATAAATGTAAAGGATGTAATTTCTGGATATCTTTCGAAAAAAAAGAGAATAATATTGCTAAAGATGATTATTCCAGTAAGTCCACCTAAAACAAGAGGGGTAAGAAATTTTAAATTATTCTTCCAATCTTTAAAAAAATTTAATATACTATTTAAAAGAGTTTCATAAATTCCAAAAATAACACATAAAACTCCACTACTTATTCCCGGAATTATAGCCCCTGCACCAATAAAAATACCTTTAATGTAGTCAAAAAGAAATTTCATTTTTGCACCTCTCTGTTATATTTATATGGAAGGAAGTTGGAAATATGACAAATAAAGAAATTATAGAATCATATAAAAAAGAAAAAGAAAGTTTATATTTCATTTTAGATGAACTTCAAAATACAAATGGATTTATCTCTAAAAACGATATTATGGAAATTGCAGAATATTTAGGAATTTCCGAGAAAGAAATAATGATATTGCTAAAATATAAGAAAAACATAAAATTAGAAAAGCAGGGGAAAAATATTGTGGTAGTATGTAAAGGACCAAATTGTTTAAAAAAGGGTTCAATCAATATAATAAAAGCAATAGAAAAGGAATTTAATGTAAAAGAAGGACATACTAGTCTTGATGGTAGGATAACACTCGAGACAAAAAATTGCTTTAAAAAATGTTCTTTTGCTCCAAATGTAGAAGTAAATGGAAAATTATATAGTAATTGCACAAAAGAAAGTATTGTTAAAATCTTGAAAAATGTGATATATTAAATACGAAGAAAATTAAGAAAGAGGGTAATTATATGAAAAAAGTTGCTGTAATGGTTGCTGATGGAACTGAAGAGGTAGAAGCTCTTACAGTTGTTGATGTAATGAGAAGAGCCAATATACATTGTGATATAGTAAGTGTTAATGGTAGAGAAATTAAAAGTTCTCACGATGTAGAGATTCTTGCAGATAAAGTAATAGATGAGGATATAAAAGATTATGACATGATTGTTTTGCCAGGAGGATTGCCAGGAGCATATAATTTAGCAGACAATAAATTATTAATAGAAACACTACAAGAATTTAGTAAAGATAGCAAAAAATATATTGGGGCAATATGTGCATCTCCAGCTGTAGTACTATCTAAAGCAAATATAGAAGAAGGAAAATTGATAACTTCTTATCCTGGAAAAGGATTTGAAGATTTATTAAAAAAAGCAGATTATTCTGAAAAATTAGTAGAAGTAGATGGTAATTTAATAACAAGTAGAGGACCTGCAACTGCAATGATATTTGCATATAAATTATTAGAGGTATTGGGACATAATCCAAAAGATGTAAGTGATGGAATGCTTTGGAACTTGTTGGAGGAAAAATAATGGAATTTGAAAGAGGAATAAATTATTACGAATTAGATGGAATGAATGTTGTTCATCATTCTAATTATATTAGATATATGGAAGAGGCAAGAATTTATTTATTAGACAAAATAGGTTTGCCATACAAAAAAATAGATGATAATGGTATAATGATACCAGTTCTAGAGGTACATTATAAATATAAATCTCCAGCGAGATTTGGAGATACAATATCTATAAAAGTTGAAATCACTGAATTTGATGGAATAAAAATGAAGATAAAATATGAAATAAAAAACAAAGCAGATGGAAAACTATTAGGCATAGGTGAGACAAGCCATTGCTTTACAAATTCTAATATGAGACCAATATCTTTAAAAAAAGTTAACAAAGAATTTTATGATGTTTTTGAGAATGAATTAAAGAAATAATTTACTAAAAAGGACTATTTAGTCCTTTTTTAATTTGGTTTCTAATTTCTTAATAGCTTTAGTTTCGATTCTTGATACATATGACCTAGAAATTCCTAAATCTTTTGCAATTTCGTTTTGAGTTTCAGGTTTATGACCATTCAAACCAAATCTTCTTACTATAATTTCTTTTTCACGATCTTTTAATATTTTATCGATATTTGTGTAGAGTTTCTCTTTTTTTAGACCTAAATCAACCTCATCTTCGATGCTTCTTATATCAGCTTCTAAGACTTCTTGTAAAGTTACCACATTATCATCTTTGTCTTTCCCAATTGGGTCATTTAATTTTACCTCTGATTGCAATTTCTTAGAAGAACGTAGAAACATAAGTATTTCATTATCTATACATTTTGCAATATATGTAGAAAGTTTAACTCCTTTATCTGGATTAAAACTGTTTATTCCTTTTATAAGACCAATGGTACCTATAGAAATTAAGTCATCCTGTTCAAGATTTGTGGTAGAATATTTTTTTGCCACATGAGCAACTAAACGCAGATTCTTTTCTATTAAGATGTTTCTGGCTTCTTTATCACCAGATTTATATTTATTTAAATAATAGGTTTCTTCTGAAGGTGAAAGAGGTTCTGGAAATAAACTAGAACTTTGAATATATCCAACGACAAAAACTGCTGAACCTAAGAACGAAATAAATCCAGCCAACGAAATAGTAGAGAACATACATATACCTCCCCTAAATAACACTCTATGAAAAGTATATGTGAAAAAAATTTTTTCGTGCCTGGACCATTGAAAAATAAATATTTTCGCATAATTACTTTAATTTTAGCATAAAATTAAAGTAATTACAAATACTAAAAATATATAAATGAATTTAAATAAATAGTATGCGACTAAGCATTAACAAGATAAATTTAAAAAAACACAGAAATTGCACAAATTTAATATTGAAATAAAATAAATTATATGTTAAGATACTTATAAATTAAATAAACGACAAACAAAAAACTTCCCTGCATAGTGCGAGTAGACTGGAATTTTAGAACCAACAAATTTTAAAAGGGAGTCCGCCTTTAGGTGTGGCGTGCAAGCTTACACGTTTTAGTAGTAAGAAGCCCAGGAGCATTTAACAAGACACCCACCTACGCGAGTAGGCTCTTAAAATTTCTAAACATCTAACGGCTAAGGCGGGGTAAGTTTTTTTATTTTGTTAAATTTCCTAATGTGAACAGATATTATATTTGTTCACATATAATATGAAATTTTAAATAAAATATTTGAAGGGATTAATTATGACAATAAATGAAGTAATTAAGAAAGGAATATATGAACTAAAAGAAAATAATATAGATGAGCCAACATTAAAATTAAGAATGTTGGTATCATCTGTTTTAAATAAACCAAAGGAATTTATTATGGCTCATGGAGAATATGTATTAGATAATTCTCAAGAAAAAGATGTAATGGAAAAAATAGAAAAAATAAAAGAGAATATTCCAATTCAATATATAATTAATAATCAAGAATTTATGAAACTTAATTTTTATATTGATGAAAATGTATTAATTCCAAGAAGTGATACCGAAATTTTAGTGGAAGAAATTATAAATACATACGAAAATAAAAGAGTCAAAATTTTAGATTTATGTACAGGTAGTGGGTGTATAGCAATTTCTTTAAAAAAATACATACCAAATGCAGAAGTTTATGCATCAGATGTAAGCAAGTCTGCATTAGAAGTTGCAAAAATAAATGCTAAAAGAAATGATACAGAAATAAAATTTGTTATATCTAATCTGTTTAATGATATAATAAATAAAAATTTTGATATAATTGTATCAAATCCACCATATATAAAAACAAAAATTATAGATACATTATCAAAAGAGGTTCAAAAAGAACCAAAAATAGCGCTTGATGGTGGTATTGATGGACTATTTTTTTATAGAAAAATTATAAAAGAAGGATACGAATATTTAGCACATGGTGGAATGATATTTTTGGAAATAGGTTATGACCAAAAACAAGAATTGATAGACATTATAAAAGAAGACAAGAGATATAAATTTATAGAATCAAAAAAAGATTTAGGAGATAATGATAGAATAATAGTAATAAGGAAGGAATAGAATGTCTTTTTCAGCAGAAATAAAAGAAGAATTAAGTAAAATAAATAATTTAAAAGATAAACAAGCTGTTTATTACGAATTAGTAGGATATTTAATTACTAAGAATACAAAGGTTGATAAAAAAATTAAATTTTCTACAGAAAATGAATACAATATTAATCGATTTAATAAATTATTAAACAATATGAATATAAAATATAAAATCGAGATGCAAGGTAATTTATATGTAATTATATTTAACAAGAATGAAGATTTAAAAGATTGCTATTTAGAGGCTAATTATATAAAATTTAATAAAAAAGATAATTTAGATGATAAAGATTTTAAAGCAATACTAAGAGGTGCTTTTATGGGAGCTGGATTTATGAGTGAACCAAAAAGTAAATATCATCTAGAAATAAATTTTAGTAATATAGATAATTTAATTCTTGTAAAAGAATTATTACTAAAGTATAATATAATCCCAAAAATTTTAAATAGAAATGGTAGTATCTCTTTATATATTAAAGAGGGAGAAGATATTTCTAATTTTTTAGCTTGTATTGGTGCAAGTGATGCAATGCTTAAATTTGAGGAGATAAGAGTTATTAAAGAAGCAAGAAATAATGTAAATAGAATGGTAAATTGCGAAGTAGCCAATTTAAGTAAAACTGTAAATGCAGCGACTAAGCAAATAGAGGCAATAAAGAAGATTAAACAACATAAGAAATTTACCAATCTATCTGAAGAATTAAAAGAAATTGCAAATCTTAGAATTCAAAATCCAGATGCAAGTTTAACAGAATTGGGAAATATGCTAAAGAAGCCGGTTGGAAAATCCGGAGTAAATTACAGATTGAATAAATTAATAGAAATAGCAAAGGAATTATAAAATGGAAAATATAGGTATATATGTACATATACCTTTTTGTGTGAGAAAATGTTATTATTGTGATTTTATATCATATCCAAACAAATTAGAAAAACAAAAAGAATATGTGCAAAAATTGAAACAAGAAATAGAGCAAAGAAGTAAAAATATAAAAAATTATGTAGATACAATATATATTGGCGGTGGAACGCCTTCAATAATTAATTCAGAATATATAACAGAAATTTTAAATTGCATTAGAGAAAATTATAAAGTCAAGAAAAATGCAGAGATAACAATAGAAGTAAATCCTGGAACTGTTACAGAAGAAAAATTGCAAGAATTTAAAAGTGCGGGGATAAATAGATTAAGTATTGGCTTACAATCTACTAAAGATAGATTATTAGAAGAAATAGGAAGAATTCATAATTATGAAGATTTCTTAAATACATATAAAACAGCAAAAAAAGTTGGCTTTAGAAATATAAATGTGGATTTAATGATAGGACTTCCGGAACAATCTTTGCAAGATGTTGAAGATAGCCTGGAAGAAATCGTAAAGTTAAATCCAAAACATGTATCTGTTTATTCATTAATCTTAGAAGAGAATACCAAACTAGAAGTATTCGTTAAGCTTGGAAAATTTGATTTACCGGATGAAGAATTAGAAAGACAAATGTATTGGAAGGTTAAAGAGGTTTTGGAGCAAAACGGATATGAGCATTATGAGATATCTAATTTTGCCAAAAAAGGTTATAAATCTAAGCATAATTATAATTGCTGGAAACAACACAGTTATTTAGGATTTGGCGTTGCTGCAAGTTCATATTATAATAATATTAGATATTCTAATACTGATAACTTAGAAGAATATTTAAAAGATTCCTCTAAGAAAAATATAGAAGAAAAACAAAGTTTGGAAGATACTAAAAAAGAATATATGATGTTGGGACTAAGAACTTTAGAAGGAATAGATATATCAGAATTTAAACAAAAATTTGGAGAAAATCCATTATATTTATTTAGGAAAGAATTAGACAAATTGGTAAAAGAAAATTTACTAGAAATAGATTTAAACAATATAAAACTTACTAGTAAAGGAGTGGATTTAGCAAATTTGGTATGGGAAGAATTTGTGTAAACTTTAGTATAGTTTTTAAATTTTAATGAATTTAATATAATTACCATCTTTAAGTACTTATAAATGGTAATTATATTTTTTTTAAAAAGTAAGATTTTTAGTATTAAATCTTGCTTTTTTAGTGGATTCAAAAAATTGATATGGCTAATGATTTCACAAAAAATTCACAATTTTTTTTAGCAAAGTGTATTGACATTTGCTAAAAATGAATATAATATATATAAAGAATTTAGCAATCGAATATTAAGAGTGCTAAAGAAGGTGAAAAAATTGAAAAAAGATAAATTGGATGATAGAAAGAAAAAAGTTCTGCAAGCAATTGTAGAAGAATATATAAATACTGCAGAGCCAGTTAGTTCAGGAACTTTATCTAAAGGACATGGATTGGACTATAGTAGTGCTACAATTAGAAATGATATGGCACAACTAGAAAACATTGGTTTTTTGGATAAACCACATACATCATCTGGAAGAGTACCTTCTGCAAAAGGATATAGGTATTACGTTAATGAACTTTTAAAAGAAGATAACTTAAGCTTAGAAGAAATAAAATATATTCAAAAGAAACTAGAAGTAAAAGTTAATGAAATTGAAGATTTAACAAAAGCTGCAACAACAACACTTTCAGAAATAACTCATTATACAACAGTTGCTGTTGGACCAAAAGCAGACAAGCAAATAATAGAGGAAATAAAATTTGTTTCTCTTGGTCAAAGAATGTTAATGGTAGTAATAGTAACAGATACAGGATTAGTTAAGGAAACAATTATAAAATTTGATGAAGACATTACAAATAGCCAAGTAGATACATTAAATAGTTTGTTTAATGTAAGATTAAAGGGAAAACCATTATCGAAAATAGATAAGCCAATGGCAGAATATATTTTTTCAGAAGTTCATTATAGTGTTGGAATAATGAAAGCAATAATAGAGCAGATTAATAAAATAGTTGATGAAGAAGACAACAGCATAATTTTGGAAGGTGCAAAAAATTCATTTGACTTACCAGAATTTAAAAGCATGAAGGTTGCTAAAAATTTTGTTAATCTATTGGACACAAAAGAAGAAATGCTAGATATATTTAATTCCGGTGATGCAGAAGACATAAATGTATTTATCGGTGATGATGATGAAAATAGTAATTTGAAAGATTTTAGTATAATAACTTTTAAACATACTATGGGAGATAAAGATTTAGGAACAATTGGAATTATAGGACCAAAAAGAATGGACTATGCAAAAGTAATAGCAGTTATGAAATACATAAGCAAAAAATTAAATGAAGATAATAATAAGAAAGAGGGTATGTAAATTGGCAGAAAAAAAAGAACCAAAGAAGGAAACAAAAAAGGAACCAGAAGTAATCAAATCAGATGAAATGGTTAAAAAAGAAGAATTAGTAAAAAAGCAACAAGAATATGATGAATTAATGGATAGATATAAAAGAGTATTAGCAGAATTTGACAATTACAAAAAAAGAAGTAAAAAAGAAAAAGACCAATTATACAACTCAATTCTAGGAGATATAATGACAGGCATTTTACCAGTATTAGATAATCTAGAAAAAGCAGTTGCAACAGAAACAAAGGACAAAGATTACAAACAAGGAGTAGAACTAGTATATAAACAATTACAAGATTTGCTAAAAGTAAATGGAGTAGAAGAAATAGAAGCAGTAGGAAAAACTTTTGATCCAGAGTTACACGAAGCAGTAAGTTCTGTAGTAGATGAAAACTTAGGAGAAAAAGAAATAAAAGAAGACTATAGAAAAGGATACAAGATAGGAAACAAAGTAATCCGCCATTCTATGGTTGTAGTTGCAAACTAAGTTAGCTGTGCGAAGCAAAGCGAGCTACAGATAACTTATGCAACCGAACGAAGAGAGGTTGTATACCTTAAAAGCTGTACAAAGCAAATTATAAAAACAATTAAATTTATATATAGAAAAATTATATTTAGGAGGAATTTAAAATGGGAAAGATTATAGGAATTGACTTAGGAACAACAAACTCATGTGTTGCAGTTATGGAAGGGGGAGAGCCAGTAGTTATACCTAATGCAGAAGGTAACAGAACTACACCATCAGTTGTAGCATTCTCTAAAAACGGAGAAAGATTAGTAGGACAAATAGCAAAACGTCAAGCTGTTACAAACCCAGAAAACACAGTTATATCAATCAAAAGAAAAATGGGAACAGCAGAAAAAGTTAAAATAGATGGAGATGAATTCTCTCCACAGGAAATATCTGCAATGATTCTACAAAAATTAAAAGCAGATGCAGAAAACTATTTAGGACAAAAAGTTACACAAGCTGTTATAACAGTTCCAGCATACTTTAGTGATAGCCAAAGACAAGCAACAAAAGATGCGGGAAAAATAGCAGGACTTGATGTTTTAAGAATTATAAATGAGCCAACAGCAGCTGCACTTGCTTATGGAATGGATAAAGAAGACCAAGACCAAAAAATAATGATTTACGATTTAGGTGGAGGAACATTCGATGTTTCTATACTAGATATTGGTGATGGAGTATTCGAAGTTTTATCTACAAATGGTAATACACATTTAGGTGGAGATGACTTTGACCAAAGAATTATAGATTACTTAGTATCAGAATTCAAAAAATCTAACGGAATAGATTTAAGTACAGATAGAATGGCAATGCAAAGATTAAAAGAAGCAGCTGAAAAAGCTAAAATAGAATTATCAGGTGTTCAACAAACACAAATCAACTTACCATTCATTACTGCAGATAGCACAGGACCAAAACACTTAGATGTAACATTAACAAGAGCTAAATTTGAAGAATTAATAAGCGATTTAGTAGAAGCTACAAAAGGACCAGTAGAACAAGCATTAAAAGATGCAGGAATTACAGCAAATGATTTACACAAAGTATTATTAGTTGGTGGTTCTACAAGAGTTCCAGCTGTTCAAGAAGCAGTTAAGAAAATAACAGGAAAAGAACCAGATAAAGGAATTAACCCAGATGAATGTGTTGCAATAGGTGCAGCTATTCAAGGTGGTGTACTTTCTGGAGATGTTAAAGACTTAGTATTACTAGATGTAACACCATTATCATTAGGTATTGAAACATATGGTGG
>CALXMM010000024.1 GCA_944389475.1 uncultured Clostridia bacterium | reverse complement strand
GTACCAAATATACTTGCTAAAAATGACATATTTTTATCTCCTTTATTTTAATGGATCATATCCACCCTTTGAAAAAGGATTACATCTTAATATTCTTTTTATCCCTAAGAAGATTCCTTTTATAGAACCATATTTTTCTATAGCTTGTTTAGTATATTCAGAACAAGTAGGATAAAATTTACAATGAATTCCTTCTTTTGAAACAAGAGAAGATATATGTTTTTGATATATATTTATAAAAAAAATTAATATTCTTTTCATTAAACCTCATCTTTTTTTAATAAATTACTTTTATTAAATATATTTATAAAATCTTCTTTTATATTAGAAAAAGTTGCTTCAGAAATATTTTTATTTTTTTTCCATAAAAAAACTATATCATAACCAGAATAAATTTCTTTTTCTAGTAATCTATAATTTTCTCGTATTAATCTTTTTATTCTATTTCTTTTAACAGCTTTTCCTACTTTTACGCTTACTGCTATTCCTATATAATTGAAATTTCTATTATTTTTCTTTATATAAATATCTATAAAATTTCCATTATAATATTTGCCTTTTGTTAAAACTTTTTTAAATTCGTAATTTTTTTTTAATGTATCTGTATATAACATTTTTATCACTCTTTATTTTTCATAGATTGCAAAAAGACCACTTAATGTGGTCATATAATTAAGCTGTTAATTTTTTTCTACCTTTATTTCTTCTAGCTTTTAAAACAGCTCTTCCAGATCTAGTTTTCATTCTTTTCATAAAACCATGTTCTTTACTTCTTTGTCTTGTTTTTGGTTGATAAGTCATTTTCATTTCACTGCACCTCCTATTATTTATATTTTAAAAAATATATAAATTTTTTCTCTTAACTAAAAAGCATATCAATTATACTATAGGAAATACGCTTTTGTCAACATTTTCTTATATATTATTTATTTAATCTTTTTCCACATTATGTATATAAAAATAACTTATCAACATGGTATTTAAAATAAATTATTCACACCCAAAAAAGTCAATATTTGTCGTAAAAAATAAAAATTTGTTCTGTATTGGAATATTACGGTATTACACGCTTTATAAAATTTGTAATATTTTGTAACAAAATGTATGTTTTGTATTTTTTATACACTTATCCACAAAATTATCCACATTATACACAGATTTATTAAAGTTTTTTGTCCATTATTATTGACTAAGTACTCTTAATTATATATAATGTAAAAACAATAGGGAATAGTCATGTTTTTTATTTTTTTTTGTAAAGTTTAACACTTGTATTACAGTAATTTTACATACTTTTCAAAGTTATCAACAACTGTGGAAAGTGATGTGGATAACTACAAAAAAATCTCGTAATTCTTTATTCCCTTATACTTTTTAGGAAGGATTGAAAGAAATGTCAAATGAACTAAATGAACTTTTAACTAAAGCAAAAGATCTTTTAAAAAATGAAATGACAAATATTTCTTACGAGACATGGATAAAATCATTGGAGATAAAAGATTTTACTGATGATAAAATAACATTAATCGCTTCTTCACCTTTTCAAAAGGATGCTGTAGAAACAAGATATTATGATTTAGTTGTAAACACATTTAAATTTATTACTAATAAAGATTGTAAAATCATTGTAGAATACAAAGATCCTAATGCGGTTGATGAAGAAATGAATTCAGAAGATAAACGCTTTAATGACAATGACATTGGAGTTTCTAATGCTTCTTTAAATCCAAAATATACATTTGATACATTTGTAGTAGGAAATAACAATAGGTTTGCACATGCTGCATCTTTAGCAGTTGCAGAAGCTCCTGGTACTTCTTATAATCCACTATTTTTATATGGAGATGTAGGTCTAGGAAAAACACATTTAATGCACGCTATTGGACATCAAGTAATAAAAAATAATCCTAATTCAAATGTACTATATGTAACTTCAGAAAAATTTACAAATCAATTAATTAATGCAATAAAGGATAACAAAAACGAACAATTTAGAAATAAATATAGAAATATTGATGTTCTATTAATAGATGATATTCAATTTATAGCTGGAAAAGAAAGAATTCAAGAAGAGTTTTTCCACACATTTAACACATTGCATGATAATAGAAAACAAATTGTTATCTCTAGTGATAGACCACCAAAAGATATACCTTTATTAGAAGATAGATTAAAATCAAGATTTGAGTGGGGATTAATTGCAGATATTTCAAACCCAGATTATGAAACTCGTTTAGCAATATTAAGAAAGAAAGCTCAAACAGATAATATAATTGTTGATGACCAAATATTATCCACAATTGCTACAAGAGTTGTGTCTAACATAAGAGAGTTAGAGGGAGTTTTCAACAAGTTAGTAGCTTTTTCAACTTTAGCAAATGGTCCAATAACAATAGAGATGGCAGAAAAAGCAATTAATGATATTTCTGCACAAAAAGAAAAAGTCATTTCAGCAGATTATATACAAGATGTTGTTGCAAAATATTTTAATATTAATAAGAAAGATTTAAAAAGTGCAAAAAGATCAAATGACATTGCTTATCCAAGACAAATAGCAATGTATTTATGTAGAGAAGTTGCAGGACTTTCATTTCCTAAAATAGGAGAAGAATTTGGAAAAAGAGATCACACAACTGTAATGCATGGATGTAATAAAATTGAAAAAGACATAAAAGAAAATACAAACACAAAACTAATTGTGGAAAGTGTGAAAAAAATCATTTTAGAAAAAAAATAGGATAATTTCAAACAAAAGAAAAATTTTTCAAAACCTTGGTTCGCCAAAACAAATTTTTGAAAAAAGTTTTTAAATTTTACTTACGGAAGTAATACATTAGATATACACATGGGGGATGTTAATAAGGTGTAAATAAACTGTTAATATTTCATTAATCCACATTTTTTTCAAACCCTTGTGGATTAAAATACAACTTTTCCACGAAAATATAAACATAGTTTTTTTACGGAAATAGGGACTTCCAGAAATTTTCCACACAATTAACAGCACCTAATACTATTACTTCTATAATTATTATATATAATAAAGGAGAGAGAAAAATGAAGATAGTTTGTTACAAGGATAAAATTCTTAAAGCTATTAATTCCGTAGTAAAAGCTGTAGCATCAAAAACTACAATGCCTATACTAGAAGGAATTCTAATTCAAACAAATGATAATGAAATAAAATTAACAACTTATGATTTAGAAATAGGTATTGAATATGTAATGGAATGTGAAGTAAAAGAACAAGGTTCTACAGTAGTAAATGCTATAATGTTTAGTGAAATTATCAGAAAATTACCAGATACAGAAATAAACATATACTTAGATGATAATAATTTATTAGTAATAGAATGTGAAGGTTCTTTATATAAATTAGCTACAATGGATCCAACAGAATTCCCAGAATTACCAAAAATAAATGTAGAAAATTCTATACAAATAGAACAAAATGTTTTAAAGAACATGATTAGAAGAACTATTTTTGCTGTAAGTAACGAAGAAAATAGACCAATATTTACAGGATGTTTATTCGAAGTTGTTAATAATAAATTAAATGTAGTAGCAGTAGATGGTTTTAGATTAGCTTGGAGGAGTAGTTTCTTAAATGTTCAAGCAAATGACTTTAGTGCAGTAATACCAGGAAAGACTTTAAATGAAGTAAATAAAATATTATCAGATTCTTTTGAACCAATAAAAATTGGAATTTCAAAAAATCAAGCATTATTCGAAATGGATAATTGTAAAATTGTAACTAGAGTTTTAGATGGAGAATTTTTAAATTATGCAAATGTTATTCCAAAGGAATGGGATACAAGAATAAGAGTAAATAAAAATATTTTACAAAGTTGTTTTGAAAGAATTAGTTTAATTTCTTCATCTTCTGTGGAAAAAGAGAAAAAATATCCAGTAAGAGTCACAGTTGATATAGGAAAATTAACAATTTCTTGTGCAAACCAAACAGGGGATGCAAAAGAAGAAATATATGTTGCCACAGAAGGTAAAAATTTAGAGGCAGGATTTAATCCAAAATATTTCCTAGATGCTCTAAAAGTAATTGATGATGAAGAAATTTATGTTGATTTTGGTTCTAGTATTTCACCTTGTGTAATTAGACCTGTTGATGAAGGTGATTATGTATATATGATCTTACCTATAAGATTAAAAGATTAAAATATAAATATATTTAGCTGTGGATTTTATTCCACAGTTTTTTTATTAATGGTAAAAATTTTTTTAATAAAAATTACTTGCTTTATTTTTTAATTATGTGTATAATGCAATATATACTTAAAAATATCCACAAGTTCTTACGGAAATGTGGATAATTTGGTGGAGAACTTTATGAATATAACAAAATTAAAATTAGAAAATTTTAGAAATTATGATAGCCAAGAAATAGAATTTAATAAAGGAATTAATATTATTTATGGTGATAATGCACAAGGAAAAACAAATATATTAGAGGCTATTTTTTTATGCTCTATGGGTAAATCTTTTAGAACAAATAAAGATAAAGAACTTATAAAAATAAATTCAAATTATGCAAAGCTAAATATAGAGTATGAAAAAAGCGATAGAGATGGAAAAATAGAATATGTAATATCTGATAAAAAAAATATAACTGTAAATGGTGTAAAAATAAAAAAATTAAGTGAATTATTAGGTAATATAAATTCTATTATATTTTCACCAGATGATATGGAAATTCTAAAAGATGGTCCACAAAAAAGAAGAAAATTCTTAAATATGCTAATAAGTCAATTAAGACCAAAATACGTTTTTAATTTAAATGCATATAATAGAACACTTGAACAAAGAAACAATTATTTACGTCAAATAAAATTAGAAAATAAACCAGAAAATATGATAGAAATTTGGGATGAAAAATTAATTAAACATGCCAAAATTATAAATGAATACAGAAGAGAATTTGTGGATAAGATACTTAAAAAAATTGTAGATATCCACAAAAATATAACAGATAATTCAGAAATAATTAATTTAAAATATATTAGTGATTTTGATAACGAAGAAAATTACAGAAAAAAGCTAAAAGATAACTTAAAAAATGATATTTATAAAGGATATACAACTAAGGGAATACATAGAGATGATTTAGAAGTTTATCTTAATGGAAAAAGCATTAATTTATATGGTTCACAAGGTCAATTTAGAACAGCAATTTTATCTTTAAAATTATCAGAATTATATGTAATATATGATGAAATTGGTGAATATCCAATTTTATTATTAGATGATTTTATGTCTGAATTGGATGAAAAAAGACGTAGAAAATTTGTGGAAAACATTACGGATGCACAAGTAATATTAACTGGCACTCATAAATTAATACTTGAAAATTATAGTTATAATATATATAATGTAACAGATGGACAAGTAAAACAGGAATAAATTTAACAAAAGAGGGATAATAGATGTTTGTACACATAGGGAATAATATTGTTTTAGAAGAAAAAGATATAATAGGAATATATAATGTTGAATCAATGCGTGATTCAGAAGAATATAAAAATCTAATAGAAAGTTTAAAAAGAACAGATAATCTTGTTACACAAGCAAATGGTGATGCAAGATCATTAATAATGACAAAAGAAAATGGAAAAATAGTAGGATATGAAACAAATGTATCCACAATGTCTATAGCAAAAAGGGCAGAGGACAAAAAAACGAAGAAAGGTACATTATTAGGAGGGATTGGACATGGAAAAATATAAACATAAATATGGTGCAGAACAAATACAAGTCTTAGAGGGATTAGAAGCTGTAAGAAAAAGACCTGGTATGTACATAGGAAGCGTTTCACAAAGAGGATTGCATCATCTTGTATATGAAATTGTTGATAACTGTGTTGATGAAGCTTTAGCTGGATATTGTAGAAATATTCATGTTCAAATAAAACCAGGAAATATAATCTCTGTTGAAGATGATGGTAGAGGTATTCCAGTAGAAATACATCCTAAAACACATAGATCTACAGCAGAAACTGTTTATACCATGTTACATGCTGGTGGAAAATTTGGTGGAGATAGCGGATATAAAGTATCTGGAGGTCTTCATGGCGTAGGTGCATCAGTAGTTAATGCCTTATCTGAATGGACAGAAGTTGAAATTTGTCGTGATGGTGGAAGATACAGAATGAAATTTGAAAGAGGAAAAACTGTAGAGCCATTAAAAAAATTAGAAGATTCAGATAAAACAGGAACAAAAGTTACATTTTTGGCAGATAGTACAATTTTTGAAACAACAAATTATGATTTTGATGTATTAGAAGAAAGATTAAGAGAAATAGCTTTCTTAACAAAAGGGCTAAGAATAAAAATAGAAGATTTAAGAACAGATCCAATTAAAAAAGGTGATTTCTGTTTTGAAGGTGGTTTGAGTTCTTTTGTAGAATATTTAAATGAAAATAAAGAAGTACTTCATAAAAAACCAATATATATAGAAAAAACAGATGGTGAAGTACCAGTAGAAATTGCAATTCAATATACAACGACATATTCTGAAAATATACTTACTTTCGTAAATAATATAAATACGGTAGAAGGTGGAACTCATTTAGAGGGATTTAAAAGAGCTTTAACAAAAGTATTTAATGATTATGCAAGAAAACATAATATTTTAAAAGATAAAGATGCTAATTTGCAAGGTGAAGATATAAGAGAGGGAATAACAGCAGTTATTTCAGTAAAAGTAAAAGAGCCACAATTTGAAGGTCAAACAAAAACTAAATTAGGAAATAGTAATGTTACAGGTATAGTTCAATCAATGGTAAATGAAGCTTTATCAACATTCCTAGAAGAAAATCCAACAGTAGCAAAAGCAATATTGGAAAAATGTATTGGAGCTTCAAGAGCTAGGGAAGCTGCTAGAAAAGCTAGAGAATTAGTAAGAAGAAAAAGTGCATTAGAAACTTCTACATTACCAGGAAAGTTAGCAGATTGTTCTGAAAAACAAGCAGACCTTTGCGAAGTATATATTGTTGAGGGAGATTCTGCTGGTGGTAGTGCAAAACAAGGAAGAGATAGAAAATTCCAAGCAATCTTACCACTTTGGGGAAAAATGCTTAATGTAGAAAAATCTAGAGCAGATAAAATTTATAATAATGACAAATTACAACCAGTAATTTTAGCTATAGGTGCCGGAATTGGAGCTGATTTTGATATTACAAAAATAAGATATGGAAAAGTTATAATAATGGCTGATGCTGATGTTGATGGTGCACATATTAGAACATTATTATTAACATTCTTCTTTAGATATATGAGACCATTAATAGAAAACGGAAATGTATATTTAGCTCAACCACCACTATATAAATTAGCTAAAAAAGGAATGGAAGATATATATTGTTATACTGATGAAGAGTTAGAGCAAAAATATAAAGAGTTAGAAGAAAAAGGAATTCAAAGAGAACAACTTTCTATACAAAGATATAAAGGTTTAGGAGAGATGAATCCTGAACAATTATGGGATACAACAATGAACCCAGAAACAAGAATTCTAATAAAAGTTACTATGGATGATGCAATAAAAGCAGATAGAATATTCACAATATTAATGGGTGATGAAGTAGAGCCAAGAAGAAAATTCATACAAGAAAATGCAAAATATGTAACAAATCTTGATGTTTAATATTAGAAAAAGGGATTTAGGACAAGTTCTTAAATTCCTTTTTATTTTGTAAAATTGGGAGTTTATTAATAATTTGAGAATTATATAAAAATAATGTCGATTTTTATACTACGAATTTAATTGACAAAAGTTAATAGCCAATGTATCATATTACAAAGATAAGAGGTGAGGAATGTAAAAACAAAAAGTAAATCAACTCAAGATTGGTTGTGCATAGAAAATATAAATAAAAACGGAATAATAAAAATAAAAAATAAAAATACATATATTAAAATATTAAAAATCGAACCAATAAATTTTAATTTAAAAACATCTTTGGAAAAAGAAGCTATTTTAAATTCTTATAAAATATTTTTAAAAACTTGTAATTTTAATATTCAAATTTTAATTCATACTAATAAAGAAGATATTTCAAAAATTGTTAACAACGTGCAAAAAAGCAAAGATAATCAAATTTCAATTATTTCTAAAAATTATATTGATTTTTTAAATAAAATTAATTCTGAAAAACAAACATCCACGAAAAATTATTATATTATTGTTGATGAGCATGTAGAGGAAGGACAAGAAAATTTAGAGAATATTTATTATTTATTAAACGAAAAATATTTCAAAATAAAAGAATGTTTAAATAAATGTGGAAATCAAGTAAGAGAATGCAAAAAAGAAGAAGTCCTAAAAATATTACACTTTTTTTTAAATACTAATATTAATTTAAAAGAAAACGAGGTGATTAATGAAAAATATATTAAATAAATTATTAGAAAAAAACAAGGAAAAAACTTATTTTACAGAAGAAAATTATATTTGTCCTGCATATATAAATAATGAAAATCCAAAATATTTAGAAATAGATAATATGTATTATTCTGGTCTAATGATTGTGAATTATTTAAGAGAAAATGAAGAGTTATTATTAAAGAATTTAATAGATACAGATATTAATATGAATATTTCTATATTTTATGAAAAACAAGATAAATATAAAATGCTTAAGGATTTAACATACAATATAGTAAATGTTTCTGCAGATTTAGTAGAGATAAACGAAAATAGACAGGATGCAGATATAGCAAAGTATACATACAATGATGCTAAATATATAAGAAAAGAAATGCAAATTAACAACCAAGATATTTATTTTTTATATATTTATCTAAATGTTTTTGCAGATTCAATAAAAGAATTAGAATATAATTTAAATAAAATAGAAGGACTTATTCAAGGTAGTGGAATGCAAGGGAGAAGAGCAAATTTTAGGCAGGAACAAATATATAAATCAAGTTTGCCATTAATGTATAACGATAAGGATTTAAAGTTAGCTACAAAAAGAAATATATTAACAGATGGACTAATTAGTACTTATCCATTTATTTCATCTTCTATCTTTGATGAAAAAGGAGTTTATATCGGTAGAAATATTCATAATAATTCAATGATATTTATAGATAGATATAATTCAAAAAAATATAAAAATCCAAATATGTGTGTATTTGGAACTTCGGGTGCTGGTAAATCATTTTATATAAAATTATTAATATTAAGATATGGATTACAAGATATAAATCAATATGTAATAGATCCGGATAGAGAATATGGTAATGTTTGTAAAGCATTAAATGGAACATTATTAAAAATAGGTCCAACCTCAAATACATATATAAATGTATTTGATATAAGAAAAGAAAGTATAGAAAAAGATGAAAAAGGATATTTAGGTATTAAAATAAATAAATTAAAAGGATTTTTTAATTTGATTTTTGGCGAAATGAATGAGGAAGAAAAATCGTTAATAGAAGAAAAATTAATCGAATTATATTCCAATAAAAATATTAATTTTAATGATAAAAGTTTGTATAAAATAAAAAATAAAAAATTAGTTTTTAAAGAAAGTATGGACATGCCAATTTTAGAAGATTTTTATGAATTATTAGGAAAAGACAAAAGAACAAAAAAATTTCATATAAAATTATTACCATTTGTAAAAGGAAGTTTAAATTATTTTAATAAATATACAAATATAAAAATAGAAAATAAATTAATAATTGCAGATATATATGAATTAGGAGAAGAAAATATAAAATATGGCATGTATATTTTCATAGATTTATTTTGGGATTTAATAAAAATAAATAGAAAAAAAAGAAAAGTAATTTATATGGATGAAATTTGGAGATTAATAGGAGTAACATCAAATAAAGAAGTAGCCTCATTTATTTATAAAATATTTAAAACAATAAGAAAATATAGCGGAAGTGGAGTAGCCATAACTCAAGATGTTTCAGACTTATTTAGTTTGGATAATGGTACATATGGAAAAAGTATATTAAATAATTCTAATATAAAATGTTTTTTCTGTTTAGAAGAAGAAAATATAAATATATTAGAAAAATATTCAAAATTATCAGAAAAAGAAAAAATAGAAATTAAATCTTTTTCTAAGGGAGAATGTTTAATGTTTGTCGGAAATGATCATATTTTAGTAAAAATAGATGCATCTGATTTTGAAAAAAATATAATAGAAAAAGGAGAGATAATTAATTAATAAAATAATAAATATATTTGGAAATAATGGTTCAGGAAAAAGTATTATATCAATTTTATTAGCAAATATTTTATCAGAAAGTAATTTAAAAGTATTAATTATAGATTCTAATTTTTATGATTATAGTATTTATAAAATATTTAATAAAAATCCAGAAAATAAAATAATAAAAATAAATAATATTTATTTAATAAATAAATATTTAAAAAAAGAAATAAATAAATTTAATATAATTATTTTAGATAATCCAAATATTAATTTTTTAAAAACAAAAGAATTATTAAATAAATCTACAAATTTATTTTTGTCAGAATGTAATTTACTAGGAATAAAAAAATTAAATAAATTAATAAATAAATATACAAAAGAAATAAAAAAAGAAAATATAAATATTATTTTTAATAAATATGATTTAAATTCTATATCTTTTGAAATATTAAATAAAATATTTAAAAATTATAAAGTATTAGGGAAAATTAATTATACAGATAAAATGGAGATAATTATTAATACTGGGAAAATAATTAAAATAAAAGCAATACAAAATGATTTATTAAAAATAATAGAAAATTTAAATAAATAAAAAATAATTAAATAAAAAATAAATTAAATAAAAAAATAAATTAATTAAAAATAAATAAATAATTAATTTATAGAAAGGAAAAAATATGGAAATGGAATTAACAAATAATTTAACAGACAAAAATATAGAGATAGAAAAAGAACAAAAAAATTTTTTAGAAACTACTCTAGGTGGAATAATAAATACTGGTCTTGATGCTGGAATAAAATATTTATTACCAGATTTTATAGAAGATGAAATAATTAATATTAAAGATTCTATAATACAAAATGGATTTAAAGAAGGATTAAATACAGCAATAGATGAGGTGTTAAATCTAGGGAAAAGTGCCTTAGGAATATTTACTGGAAAATTTGAAAATATAGAACAAATGCAAAAAGCAGTTGAAACGGGTGGAATAATTGATTCAGTTTCTAAAGGATTGGATAGTGCTTTAAATAAAATTAATGAAAATGGGAAATTAAGTTCAAGTATAACAAATGTAATTAAGAAGGGTAAAAATTTAATTTTAGATAATATAAGTAGCAATATAGAAGAAATGATAGTGGATCAAGGAAATGAAATTAAACAATTTGAAAATTCAATTAATAATTGGAAGGAGGCATATCAAAATCAAGATTTTAATTTAATGGAAAATGAAATGAAGAATATAAATAATTACTTAGAAAAAATAATGCCATTAGAAAATTTAATAAAAGAAGCAAGACAAGTAGAAAATATACATAATCTTATTAAAAATAATAATAAAAATTTTAATCTTAATGAAATGGAATTAGAAGCAGCAAATATATTGGCGTGAAAATAGTAATTAATAAATTGACTTTACTATACATATGGAATATAATATGTATAAGGTGGTCAAAAATGAAAAATATAGATATTTTAAAAGAATATATAAAAAATAATAATGGAATAATCTTATCAAGAGATTTAAAAAAATTAAATATTCATAAGCAATATATTAAATTATTATGTGAGGTTGGTTATCTTGAAAGAAAAGAAAGAGGTGTATATATAAGAAAAGGAAAGAATATAAATGAATTCTTTTTAATTCAACAAAGATTTAAAACAGGAATTTTTTCACATAATACAGCATTATATTTTTATCATTTAACTGATAGGACTCCACTAAAGTATGATATGACATTTACAGATAATATTAGAGTTAAGGATGAAATAATATTACCACATTATTTAAAAAAAAATAAATATGAATTAGGAATAATCAAATTAAAAATGCCAGATCAAACAAGTATAAAAATATATGATAGAGAGCGAACTGTTATAGATATTTTACGAGATAGGAATAAAATTGATTTGCAAATATTTAATACCGCTATAAAAGAATATGTAAAAAGAAAAGATAAAAATTTAATAAGATTAGAACAATATGCAAAACAATTTAAAGTAGAAAAAATATTAAAAATGTATTTGGAGGTGTTATTGTAATAAAAAATTCAATGAGTCTAAAAGCTAGGATTAATAACATTGCTTTAAAAGAAAAAGTGTTACCTCAGGCAGTATTGCAAACTTATATGCTAGAGAGATTATTAGAAAGAATTTCTCTTTCAAAATATAAAAATAATTTTATATTGAAAGGAGGAATGTTAATTTCATCAATCATAGGAATTGATAATAGATCAACTATGGATATGGATACTACAATAAAAAATTTAAAGTTAGATAAAAATAATCTAAAAAAAGTGTTAGAACAAATAACAAAAATAGATATTAAAGATAATATAAAATTTAAAATAAATAGAATAGATAATATTAGAGATGATGATGAATATGGTGGGGTTAGAGTTCATTTAGAAGCATTTTTAGATAAAATGCCAGTTGATTTGAAAATTGACATTACTACAGGAGACAAAATAACTTATAGTGAAATTAAATATAAATATAATTTATTATTAGAAAAAAGAAGTATTAATGTATGGACATATAATATTGAAACAATTATTGCAGAAAAATACGAATCAATAATAAAAAGAAGCATTTTTAATACAAGAATAAGAGATTTTTATGATATATACATATTAATACATTTAGAAAAGAAAAATATATCCAATAAAACATTAGTTAATGCAATAGAAGAAACATCAAAATATAGAAAATCATATAATATTTTAAATGATAAATATACTGTTGATTATGTTATAAATTCTATTCAAGGAGATACAAATTTAAAAGAACTTTGGAAAAAATATCAAAGGGCTTATGAATATGCAAAAAATATAAGTTTTGATCAGTTAATTGAGGCAATAAATACAATAAAAAAAATTTATTTCAAATAAAATAATAATTAGGCATAAAATTTAATTACATAATGCCTTTCTTAAGATTTCCGTAAGATTTTAACATATTTTTCTTGCATATTTTTTTCTGTTTTAGTATAATACATTGTGTAGCAGAAAGAAGAAAAGAGGTAAAGAAATGGACAACAATGATGGAAAAATAATTGAAAGAGATATTGAAAGCGAAATGAAGACAGCATACATAAGTTATGCTATGAGTGTTATAGTACAAAGAGCTTTACCAGATGTAAGAGATGGTTTAAAACCAGTTCACAGAAGAATATTATATGCAATGCATGAAGATGGAATTACTTCAGATAAGCCTTACAGGAAGTGTGCAAATACAGTAGGTTCTGTTTTAGGAAGATACCATCCACATGGAGATGCATCTGTTTATGATGCCTTAGTAAGAATGGCACAAGACTTCTCATTAAGATATATGTTAGTAGATGGACATGGAAACTTTGGTTCAATAGATGGTGATGGAGCTGCTGCTATGAGGTACACAGAAGCAAGAATGTCAAAAATAGCAGAATATATGCTTACAGATATTGAAAAAAATACAGTTGATTTTATGCCAAACTATGATGATAGATTACAAGAACCAACAGTTTTACCTGCAAAAATACCACAATTATTAATTAATGGTTCATCAGGAATAGCAGTTGGAATGGCAACAAATATACCACCACACAATTTAACAGAAGTATGTGATGGGCTTATAAAAATAATAGATGATCCAAATACAACAGATGATGAATTAATGACAATTATAAAAGGACCAGATTTTCCAACAGGAGGAATGATTCTTGGTAAAGAAGGAATTAGAGAAGCATACAAAACTGGAAAAGGAAAAATAATTGTAAGAGCTGAAGCCGAGATCGAAGAAATGGCAAATAACAAACAAAGAATTATAGTTACATCATTGCCATATCAAGTAAATAAGGCTAGATTAATAGAAAATATTTCTAAACTAGTAAGAGAAAAAAGAATAGAAGGAATTTCTGAATTAAGAGATGAATCAGACAGAAATGATAAAGTTAGAATAGTAATTGAATTAAAGAGAGATGCTAGGGCACAAGTAGTTTTAAATCAATTATACAAAAATACTCAAATGCAAGATACTTTTGGAGCAATAATGTTAGCACTAGTAGATGGAGAACCAAAAATACTTACATTAAGACAATGTCTAGATTATTATATAGATCATAGAAAAACAGTAATTGTAAGAAGAACTAAATTCGAATTGGACAAAGCCTTAGCTAGAGCACACATATTAGAAGGATTAAGAATAGCTATAGATAATATTGATGAAGTAATTAATATTATTAGAAATTCATATGATGATGCAAAAGAAAGATTAATGAAAAGATTTGGTTTAACGGATATACAAGCTCAAGCAATTCTAGATATGAGATTAAAAACACTATCTGGTTTGCAAAGAGAAAAAATAGAAGAAGAATATAAACAATTAATGGAATTAATTGCACATCTAAGAGAAATCTTAAGTAATGAACAACTTGTATATGATATAATAAAAGAAGATTTAGTTGAGGTAAAGACAAAATTTGGTGATGAAAGATTAACTAAGATAAAACCAGCAGAAGGAGATTTTGAAGAAGAAGACCTAATAAAAGAAGAACAAATCATAGTAGCATTAACACATTTTGGTTATATTAAGAGAATGCCTGCAGATACATATAAGAGTCAACATAGAGGAGGAAAAGGAATTACAGGTATTTCTACAAGAGCAGATGATTTTGTAACAGAAATATTTACAGCTTCTACGCATGATACTATATTATTCTTTAGTAATAAAGGAAAACTATATAGATTACGTGGATATGAAATTCCTGAAGCTGGAAGAACCGCAAAAGGAACAGCAATTGTAAACTTATTAAGTTTAGATCCTGGAGAAAAAATTACAGCAGTTATTCCAATCTCTAATTTCGCAGAAGGAAAATATTTATTAATGGCAACACAAAAAGGATTTATTAAGAAAACAGCATTAACAGAATATAATTCTGCAAGAAAGACTGGACTTCAAGCTATAACATTAAAAGATGAAGATGAATTAATAGCTGTAAGATTAACAGATGGACAAGATAATGTAGTATTAGTTACGACAGATGGATTATGTATTACATTTAGTGAACAAGATGTAAGACCAATGGGTAGAACAGCACAGGGCGTAATAGGAATTAAACTTAATGAAGATGATAGAGTTATAGGAATGGAATCTATTATAGAAGGTGCAAAAGCAACATTATTAGCAATAACAGAAAATGGATTTGGAAAAAGAACAGACATTGATGAATATAGAGTTCAAAAGAGAGGCGGAAGAGGAGTAATTACATATAAGGTTACTCAAAAAACAGGAAGATTAGTTGGTATTAGAGTTACAGATGATTCAAAAGATATAATGATGATTACAGACAAAGGAACAATAATTAGAATAAGTGCTAAAGATGTTAGCATTTTAGGAAGATCAACACAGGGTGTAACTTTAATGAGAACAAATGATGGCGGAAAAGTTGTTAGCATCGAATTAGTAGATCCAGAAGAAACAAAAGAAACAAAAAATAAATAGATATAAAAATAACATATATATTTTAGAAAGGAGTTAATAGATATCTATTAGCTCCTTTGTTAATATTATTGGAGATGAAGAAATGAATAAAAAAATAAATCAAACAATAATGCAATATTTTGAATGGTATTTACCAGCAGATTGCGGTTTATGGAAAAAGGTAGCTAGTCAAGCTAGCTATTTAGATAGTATCGGAATTACCGGAGTATGGTTACCTCCTGCATATAAAGCAGAAGGAGGTAATAAGGATACAGGTTACGGAGTATACGATTTATATGACCTAGGAGAATTTAATCAAAAAGGGTCTGTAAATACCAAATATGGAAGTAAGGAAGAATATATAAATGCAATAAAAGTTTTAAAAGGTAATAACTTAGAGGTTTATGCAGATATAGTTTTAAATCATAAATTAGGTGCAGATGGAACGGAAGAAGTTATGGCTATAGAAGACCAACCGGATAATAGGAATGTAGATTTAAATACTCCAGTCTTAATTGAAGCATGGACAAAATATAATTTTGATGCTAGAAATAATAAATATTCAGATTTTAAATGGAATTGGACACATTTTCATGGAGTGGATTGGGATGAAAAAACAAAGAGAAAAGGAGTATTTAAATTCTACGGAAAACACTGGGATAATGATGTTGACAAAGAAAATGGAAATTTTGATTATTTAATGGGTGCAGATGTAGATTTTAATAATGTTGATGTTATCCAAGAATTAAATAAGTGGGGAGATTGGTATGTAAATACCACAAACGTAGATGGATTTAGATTGGATGCTGTAAAACATATTAGAGCAGGTTTTTATAAAGAATGGTTGGAAAATATGAGAGAAGAATTTGCAAAGAACTTTTTTGCAGTAGGAGAGTATTGGAGTACAAATATTTCAGCTATAAATAATTATTTGCAAGAAGTAGATTATTCTATGAAATTGTTTGATGTTCCTTTACATTATAATTTATTTAATGCATCAAATTCATCTGGAAATTATGATATGAGAACAATTCTTGACAATACCCTTGTAAAAGAAAATCCAGAATATGCAGTTACATTTGTAGATAATCATGATACTCAGCCAGGACAATCTTTAAATTCTTGGATACAAGATTGGTTTAAACCATTGGCATATGCTTTAATTTTGCTAAGGAAAGATGGTATTCCATGTATTTTTTATGGAGACTATTACGGTATTCCACATGATAATATTGAACCAAAAAAGAAATTGTTAGAAAATATGATAAAAGCTAGAAAGCATTTTTCATATGGAAAGCAAAGAGATTATTTTAAAGATGAAAATATTATAGGATGGGTAAGAGAAGGAGATAGTGACCATACGGATTCTGGCTTGGCAGTAGTAATGAGTGATAATAGTGGTGGTTATTTAGAGATGAATATAGGTGAGAGATTAGCAAATACCGTTTTCTACGATTGTACTGGAAATTTAGATGAAACAGTCTATGTAGATGCAAATGGAAATGGAATATTCTATTGTCCAGCGGGAAGTGTTTCTGTTTGGATAAAAAAAGATAATATTTATGATAAAAGTGAAGAAAAAGAATAGGTATAATGTTTGGGGTGTTTTTAAATTAAAGAGCAAATAAAAAGCAACTTGTATCTTTAGATACAGGTTGCTTTAAAACGATTATTTCGTTGGTTGCGGGGAGTGTGCAAGAAGATTGGTATATTGCACATTTCAGCACTTATTGGGGGCAATAATGGTAAAATAAATAAAAATATTTTAAAATAATTTATATTAAATAGATGGATTTTACTTAAAAATTCATCTATTTTTATGGGTTCCAAGGGCAAAGCCCTGGCACACGGAGAATTTTGGAACAAAGTTCTCTAGTGTGTTAGAGAACTTATGCGAGCAAAACGATTTTTAATAAATAATATTTATTATTATTTATTAAAAGGTTGTGAGCGTGTTCTCTTAAAGCAAGTAAATTAATTAAATAATATAATTAAAGGAGTGAAATTTTTGTGAGTTATGCAATTATAAGAAATGAAAAATACACAAAAGATGAAATGATTCAACTAGCTCCTCATAATGAAAGATTTAAAAAGAAATATTCAAATAAAAACATAGACTTGTCAAAAACAAGTCAAAATTATCATTTAAAACGACCACAAGAAAATAGTTATCTAAAAGAATACCAAAGATTAATAAAAGAAAATAATTTAAGTCAAGGACAAGTTCATAAAAATAGCATTTATGTTTGTGAAGTAATTTTAACTTCTGATAATACTTTTTTTAATACAATTGGTAAAATAGAAACAAAAAGATATTTTGAAGAATGTTTTAAATTTATGACAGAATATAAAGGAATCGGAAAAGAAAATATATTATCTGCTGTTGTTCATTTAGATGAAGAAACTCCACATATGCACTTAGTATATATACCAGTAGTAAATTCAAAAGATAAAAAAGGAAATAGTATACGAAAAATATCTGCAAGTGAATTTTGGAAAGGTAAAGATAGTTATAAGAAATTACAAAATCAATTTTATAAATATATTACTGAAAAGGGATTTAATTTAGAACGAGGAAAAGAAAATACAAATAGAGAACATATATCTACTGATGATATGAAGAAATTAACTAACTTTTATAATACAAAGCAATTAAAAGAAAATTTAACCAAGCAAAAAGAACAAATGATAAGTTATGAAGATGTTCAAGATTTTTATAAATATGAAGATTTCACAAAAGACAATATAGATAAAAAATTAATTTATCCTATATTAAAATATAATAATAGTTTGGTAAAACAAAACCAAGATTTATTACTAGAGTTATCCAAGGTTAAAAATGCAAAAAAATATTATTCAGATTTACAAATACAAAATAATCAAATCATAAAAGAAAATCAGGAATTAGAAAATAAATTAAAAATGAATAATATTGAATTAAATGCTTGTTATGACATAATTAAAGAACTTCTTAATAAAAATGAAAAAATACAAAAAATATTAAAAGATAAATTAGGAATTGAAATAATAAATGATAAAAATAACACAATAAAAAATTTATATAAATAATCATATAAAAAAGTAATTGAAAATTAATATTTTATAGTTAATTCTCAATTACTTTTCTTTTTTGTCCATTCTTTAGCTTCAGCTTCTTTAAATCTTTCATCTGCGAAAAATTCAGATAAATTAGTTCCTAAACCTTCACATATAAATAATAAATTTTCTAGTCTTATTGTTTTTGTCTTTCTTGTTAAAAACATCGCTATTGTAGAACTATATACACCAGAAAGATTTTCTAATTTATATATAGTAATATTTTGCTCTTGCATTAATTCTTTTATTTTTACAGCAATTAAATCAGAAAAATCCATATTAATCACCACTTTCTTCCCTATTTTTTTATTTTAGCAAACTAGCAATCCAAAATCGCTCAATAAATTGAGAGAAAGTTGCAAATATAGTTCAATAAATTGAGAGAATGTGCTATTATAATGTAAAAGGAGTTACGATTAATATGGAAAAATTATTTGAAAATTATACAAGTAATGATAAACAAAATATTGTAGAAATAATTAAAAAAATAGAAATAAGAAACAAAGAAATTGAAGAACTTAAAGAAAAATTAGAGAGTTATTTTAATTTTGAAATAGCTGATTATATTGTAAGTGATATATTAGAATGTGAAAACTATAATCATGTTTGTTTAATGATAAATTTAGCTGTTGTAAATAATAGAATTTCTTTAGAAGATAGTATTATTTTAAAAAATGGACTTAAAAAATTGTTTAAGATAAATAGTTCATTTAATAAATTTAATAAAGATAATTTTATAATATGAAAGTATACAAAATGGTTAACTAGAAATTATTTGATTTTTGTGTTATAATTACCAAAACAAATAGTAATTTGTAAA
>CALXMM010000023.1 GCA_944389475.1 uncultured Clostridia bacterium | reverse complement strand
GGAAACTTAAAAACAACATCTTTAAAAAAGGCACTAAAATTAATTAGTGCCAGTGTGAACGAAGTTCACATTTGTTCAGAAAAGTGTAACTAATTAAAAAAATAAAACTCTTATGTAATGAAAGGGGGAAAAATGAAAAATTTAGAAGACATATATAAGGAATATGCAAATATTATCTATAAATATGTATATAGTCTTTCAAACAATAAAGATATTGCTGAGGAAATAACACAGGAAACCTTCTTAATTGCGGTAGAGAATATTAAAAAATTTAGAGGAGAATGTAAAATTTCGGTATGGCTTTGCCAAATAGCAAAACATTCATTTTTTAAATATATAAAGAAAAGAAAATTAGAAATACCAATAGAAGAAGCAAAAGATTTAGTAGATGAAAAAGTACTTATAGATGAAATTTGTAAACGTGATGAAACAGATAGATTATTAAATAAAATAAAAAAGTTAAAAGAACCAATGCAAAGCGTTGTTAAGCTAAGATTAGAAACAGATTTTACCTTTAAAGAAATAGGTAGAATTTTCGGAAAAACCGAAAACTGGGCTAAAGTTGTATTTTTTAGAGGTAAAGAAAGATTAAAGGAGGAAAATAAAAATGGATAAATGTAAAATTGTTGAAGATTTAATTCCCGGCTTTTGTGATGGAATATTAAATGAGGAATCAAAAAAGTTTGTAGAAGACCATATAAAAGAATGCAAAAATTGTGAAAATAAAGTAAATGAATATAAAAAATTAAATACAGAGGAAAATATAAATACAGAACAAATTAATTATTTTAAAAAGTTAAATAGAAGAAATAATATAAAAGTAATTGTAGGCATTATAATTATAATTCTAGTCTTTTTATTAGGAAATTATATCTATAATTTCTCAATAATGTATAAATATAAAAAGAATTTCGAAAATATTTCTAGTGCTGATAATTATTATTTTGAAAGAAGAGAAAATACAGAAGATAGTGTGGGTATTGTAAAGGTTTGGAAAAAAGGTGATAAAATAAAAAGAGAAGAAGGTCGATATGATAATACTGACCAATATCATATAAATAGAATAGTATATGAGACAATTGGTTCTAGTGAAAGAGTTGAGATAGATGAAAATAACAAAACTATTAGTTATATAACAAGTAAAAATGCCACATCAAATCGTGTGTTAGATGGTTTGTATCCAAATTTAGGAGTACCATTAGGAATGCAAGGTAATATTTTCTTTCAATTAGGTACGCCTTTTTATGGTAAAGTTGAAGGTACAAGTAGGCAGGGGTCTAATAGAGAATATTATGTAATTAAATATGGTGAAATTACTCTTTATGTGCATAAAGATACATTAATTCCTTGGGAGACAATCGGGGAAACAACTGAAAAAAGCTTTTATCCAAATAGTAATGAGGTTGTAAAGAGTGAATATACAAGAAGAAACTATTACATATATAACGAAAATGCTGTAACTGACCAAGATTTGAATTTGCCAAATTTAGATGGTTATGAGACGGTTTATGAAAATGTAGAGTTTTAAAATTAAATATTAAGTGTAAAAGTTAAGTAGGCAAAAATAAAATTTGCCTACTAATTTTTAATATGTTGCTAGTTATTTTAATTGACTTTCGTATATGGTATTGCTAAAATTATAGAAAAAATAATAGTTTTGGAAAAAATTTATAAATATTACATAGGGAGGAATTTTGTATGTCTATATTTGGAAGTAAAGAAAGTGTAAAGGATAAGAAAAGTTTGGTAATTTATTTTTCTAGAGCGGATGAAAATTATGCTGTAGGTAATATTGAAAAAGGAAATACAGAAGTTATTGCAGAATATATTCAAGACATTACAGGAGCAGATTTATTTAAAGTAGAACCCGCAAAACCATTTTCTAAAAATTATAGAGAATGTTGTAGAGAAGCTATGGAAGAGCAAAGGCAAAATGCAAGACCTGTACTAAAAAAATATTTAGAAGATATTTCAAATTATGAGGTAATATATATTGGAGCTCCAATCTATTGTGGTACAATGCCTATGTGTATGTTTACACAATTAGAAAAATTAGATTTTGCAGGCAAAATAATTAAAGTATTTACTACGCATGAGGGCTCTGGATTAGGAAATGTGGTATCTGATGTTAAAAAAATTTGTAGAGGAGCTAAAGTATTAGATAGTTTAGCAATTAGAGGAAGTATGGTTTATGAATCAAAAGAAAAAGTAAAAGATTGGATTAAATAATTATAAACACAAGAAACTACCCGTTATGGGTAGTTTCTTGTGAGTAAAACATTAAAGGCAGTAATTACATCTTAAAGACCTCTAATGCTTCACTTAGTTGCTTCTTGTCATTGGTAAAAATACCAATGGCTTCTTCAATCTTCATCTCACCATTACGAATCTTCCAAATGCATTGAAGTGCTTGGATGCCTAATTCAGCCAAAAGCTTTAAATCTGGCATTTCACTGGCAATTTTTCCAATCTTAAGAGTCCAATTAGTTTCCTTATTGCACTTCCTTAAATCGGAGATGAGCTTATCCAAATAATCAATGGCAATCTGGAGTTCCTTACGGAGAGACAGAAGATCTCTCTTAGTAATATTTACCATGATGTTGCTCCTTGGTGTGTGTATAAATATTTTGAAAAAATTAAAAAATGCTCTAAACAGAGTGGTTACAGTATTATTATACTACATTATGTAAAATAAATCAAACCTAATTATGTTATCTTTAAATTAGTAAGTAAAAATTTAATTATAAAAATAGTTAATTTAAATAAAAGATAAGCAAAAGCACTACACAAATAAAGAAAAATGTGGTAAAATATAGTAGTATTTTTTGTGAAAAATTAATATATAAAATAAAAAGGAGGAATTAACAATGTCAGGACATAGTAAATGGCATAATATTCAAGCCAAAAAAGGTAAAGCAGATGCAGCAAGAGGAAAAATATTTACAAAACTAGGAAGAGAAATATTAATTGCAGTAAAACAAGGTGGACCGGACCCGGCAGGTAATTCCAAATTAAAAGATGTAATTTCAAAATGTAAAGCAAATAACATGCCTAATGATACAATAAATAATGCTATTAAAAAAGCTTCTGGAGCAAACGATACATCAAATTATGAAGAAATAACATACGAAGGATATGGAACAAATGGTGTTGCAGTTATAGTAGAAGCAAGCACAAATAATAGAAATAGAACAGCAGCAGATGTAAGGCATGTATTCGATAAAGCTGGTGGAAATTTAGGAACAACAGGTTGTGTATCATATTTATTCAACAAAAAAGGTGTTCTTGTAATAGATAAAGAAAGTACGGATAAATCTGAAGATGACATAATGATGTTAGCATTGGATGCAGGAGCAGAAGATTTCTCTTCAGATGAAAATTGTTATGAAATTACAACTGAACCTGGAGATTTTTCTAAAGTAAGAGATGCTTTAGAAGAAGCCGGACTAGAATTTATAGAAGCCGAAGTTCAAATGGTTCCTACTACATATGTTAAATTAAGCGAAGAAGATGGAGAAAAAATGCAAAGATTAATTGATAATCTTGAAGATTTAGATGATGTTATGAATGTTTATCACAATTGGGACCAAGAATAATTTAATAAAATAGTAATAATTTTAAATTAAAGCACATATATATTTAATATATGTGCTTTTTTAGTATGCACTAAAAAATAATTAGATTATGTTGGGGCAAAGATTAAATTTGGCAACAGATTTAGTTATTTAATTACTAAAAAAGCATATATAACTAATTATTTAAACAACTAATATAATTTTGGAAAGGATATAGTAATGACATATAATGAGATTTTAAGATATTTTCCAAGAAGAATAAGTAATAAATTAGAAGAATATTTAAAACAAACAAATTATATTATAGAAGAAATAAGATTAAGAGCAGAAAGACCAATTATTATAAAACATTCAAAAGGAGAAGATATATTAAAAACAACAGTTTCAGTAAATGAAATATTAGAAACATTGCAACATATATGTGACAATTCGATTTATGCATATCAAAACCAAATTTGTAATGGATTTGTAACTATTAGAGGTGGACATAGAATAGGAATTTCTGGAAGTGTAGTACAAACTAATGGGAAAATAAGTAATATAAATTATATTTCTAATCTAAATTTTAGAATTGCAAGACAAATAATTGGTGCTAGTAATGAAATCTTAAAATACATAATAAATATTGAAGAAAATAGTATTTATAACACTTTAATTGCATCTCCTCCGGGAGCAGGCAAAACGACAATATTAAGAGATGTTGTAAGAAGACTTAGTGATGGAATAGAACAAATAAATTTTAAGGGTAAAACTATAAGTTTGGTTGATGAGAGAGGGGAAATAGCAGCAGTATACAAGGGTGTTCCTCAAAATGATATTGGTATAAGAACAGATGTAATGGATAATGTAGAAAAAAGTGTGGGAATGAAATTATTAATTAGGTCAATGTCACCTGAAATAATTGTAGCAGATGAAATAGGAAAAGATGAGGATGTAGAAGCTATAAACTATGCAGTGTGCTCTGGAATTAAAGGCATATTTACTGCACATGGAGGTAGTTTAAAAGAACTAAAATTAAATCCATCGATTTCAAAAATTATGGATAAACATATATTTGATAGAATAATTTTTTTAGATAAAAATATTAAAGGTAAAGTTGGGAAAGTTTATGCCCTGGATAAAATTAATGAAGAATATGTAATAATTTAATGTCAGTATATGTTCATTTTTTTAGTCTCAGCTTATAATAAAAAATTAATTTATTTAAGTTCTAAAATTTAGACAAGTTGAATATATATATTAGGGGAAGATATAATGGA
Organism: uncultured Clostridia bacterium; assembly: GCA_944389475.1. Lineage (GTDB taxonomy): Bacteria > Bacillota > Clostridia > TANB77 > CAG-508 > Merdicola. The sequence goes on along the minus strand of CALXMM010000023.1, from coordinate 16,696 downwards.
AATCTTAAAAATAATTATCTTAACAATTATTATGGGAATGTGTACAGCGCTTGGACTAATGAAGGCAAATAGATATAAATTTAGAGTTATTGATTTGCAAGAAATGAAAAAAGCTTTAAATTTAGCAACAACAAAAATGAGATATACATATGAACCTTTACCAGACCTCTTCTACGAAATATCAAAAGATTTAAATGAAAACATATCAAATATTTTTAAAAAATCACATGAATATATGGAAGATTTAAGTGCAGGACAGGCTTGGGAAAAGGCAGTTGATGAAAGTACATATAATTTTACGAAGGAAGATATTAATATTATAAAAGGTTTATCAAAACTATTGGGAAAAACAGATTTAGAAGGACAATTAATGCAAATAGAACTAACAAATAAATTACTTGATGAACAAATTGTACAAGCAACAAATCTAAAAAATAAAAACACCAAATTATATAAAACATTGGGAGCAACAATAGGAATTGCCATAATGATTATATTTATATAAGGGGAGAGCAAGTATGGATATAAATTTATTATTCAAGATAGCAGCAATAGGAATTTTAGTAGCGGTATTATATCAAGTTCTTGTACGAGCAGGTAGAGAAGACCAAGCTATGATGACAACACTTGCGGGTTTAATAATAGTATTAACAATGGTAATAAAAGAAATAAGTACTTTATTTAGTAGTGTTAGAACAATGTTTAATTTATAAAGTAAATGGACTGTTACTAAATCCCTAAGGAGAAGAATATGGATATTATAAAAATAGTAGGTATTGGTATTGTTGCAGTTATTATTATAACTATTATTAAACAATATAAACCAGAATTTGCTATTTATGTTTCTATTATTGCTGGTATTCTTATTTTTTTCATGGTTTTTGATAAGCTTTCTGGAATTATAAATCTTATTAATGAACTAACTAGCAAAGCAAATATAAATAGTGAATTTATAATAATATTGCTCAAAATTACAGGTATTGCTTTTTTGGCAGAATTTGCAGTCCAAATCTGTATGGACTTAGGAGAGTCAGCTCTCGCTAATAAGGTAGATTTAGGAGGAAAGGTTATTATTATTGCACTTTCAATTCCTATTTTGTCTTCATTAGTGGAAACTGTTGTACAAATTTTGCCTTAGAGGAGTTGCTAATGAAGAAATTTGTAACGATATTTATAATATTAATATGTATTTTTTATATGAATATTTCTTTAGCAGATACGGAAGATGATGTTATTAATTCACAAATGGATTCTTTTAATATATCAAGCTTTATAAATGAAGCTAATAAATATTCTAATGAAATTCTAAAAGATATAAATATTAAAGATTTGTTAAATGATGCTATAAAAGGAGAGTTAAATACAAATCAATTATTAAAAAATATATTTCCTCTTCTAGGAAATGAAATAAAAGATGCTTTAAAAGTAATGGGAAGTATCCTAATTATTGTATTAATACATAGTGTTTTTAAAAGTATAAGTGATAATTTAAACAATAAGAGTGTATCTCAAATTACATATTATGTACAATATATACTAATTGCAACAGTAATTATGACTAATTTTTCTAGTATTATTTCTATGACAAAAGAAGCTGTTGGAAATATGATTTCGTTTATACAATTATTATTTCCTTTTCTAATGACATTAATGTTAGCTTCTGGCAGTGTAGTTTCTGTAAATTTAATACAACCAATAATATTATTTATAATAAATTTAATTTCTAATATATTTCAATCAATAATTATACCAATAGTCTTAGTAGGCACTGCCCTTGCAATTGTTTCAAAAATATCAGATAAAATCCAAATAGATAAATTATCTAAATTTGTAAAATCAAGTGCTGTCTGGGTTATAGGAATTTTACTTACAATTTTTGTAGGTGTTTTATCTGTAGAAGGAACTTTAGGTAGTAGCGTAGATGGTATAACTGCTAAAACAGTAAAGGCTGCAGTATCTAGTTTTATACCAGTAGTTGGAAAAGTCCTAGGAGATGCAGTGGATACAGTTATCGGATGTTCTGCAATATTAAAAAATGCTATTGGAATTGTGGGTGTCATTATTGTTATTGCAATTTGTATAACTCCAATATTAAAGCTTGCAGTTATAACTATTATATATCATCTCACAGCTGCAATATGTGAACCAATAGCAGATTCTAAGATAGTATCACTAATATCCCAAATGGCGGATACTTTTAAAATATTATTAGCAATTGTTTGCTCCATAAGTGTAATGCTTATAATTGGAATAACTCTTGTTATTAATATTTCTAACACAGGATTAATGTATAGGTAGGTAAAAATGATTACATGGTTTAATAGTTGGGCACAGGGAATTATTCTAGCTGTTATTATAGTAACAATCTTAGAAATGATTCTCCCAGAAGGTAAAAATAAAAAATACATAAAAATTGTTATGGGTGTGTATATAACTTTTACTATAATTTCTCCTATTATATCAAAAGTAACGGGGAGCAATTTTGATATTGATGTAAGTAAATATCAAGCTTTGATTGAAGGAAATAATGTACAATCAACTAACAGCGCACAAAACATTAATAATCAAAGTATAGAAAACTTATATCTAAATACTATAAAAACAGATATTAAAGATGTGTTAAATAAAGAAGGATATGAGGGTAAAAAGGTAGATATAACAGCGAATATAAATGTGGAGGAAGAAAAAGCAGATATATATAAGATTGATATAGAGGCTACAAAGAAGGCTAATGATAATTCTATAAAGAAAGTTAATAAAATAGTAATTGGAAATGATACTGAAAATAATGAGGAAGAAAATAATACTTTATCAAATGGGGAAATAAAAAAATTAAAGAAAACTTTAGCAGATAAATATGAAATAGAAGAAGAAAAAATTTATATAAATGGAAAGTAAGGAGGTGGTATAAATGTTTAAAGAAAAATTACAGAAATTAAAAGATAATGTAACAAAAAGTGATAATAAAAATAATAAGAAAAAAGTAGAAAACCTTGTTGTAGGAATACTTATATTAATAATAACTGTAATTGCAATAAATACCATCTTGTCAGATGATACAAAAGATAAAGAAAGCAAAAGCTCTAATACGATAACTAATTCTACAGTAGCAGAAACGGGTCAATCAAATACTAATAGCTTAGAAGATAGGCTAAAAAGTATTTTATCTAAAATAGATGGAGTGGGGAAGGTAGATGTTTTAATTAGTTATTCTGAAAGTAGTCAAATTGTTCCAATGTTTAATGAAAATATAAAAGAGACATCAACAGAAGAACAGGATGAGTCTGGCGGAAAGAGAGTTATTACGGAAAATGATGTACAAAAAGATGTTATATATCAAGAAGATAATGGACAAAAAACACCTATAACTCAAAAAACTATAATGCCAAAAATAGAAGGAACTATTATAACTGCAGAAGGTGCATCAGATATAAATGTAAAAGAAAATATTATACAGGCAGTTTCTGCTGCAACAGGTCTTGCCTCACATAAAATACAAGTTTTTGAAATGTCTAAACAGTAATTTAACTTTATTAAGATGGGAGAGAAGAATTATATGAATTTAAAAAATATAAAAAGCAATCAAATTATTTTATTTGTAGTAGCTTTAATGTTGGTTACAGCAGGTTATTTAAGTTATACAATAAAAGGGACACCTGTTTCTAGTAATATAGTATCAGAGAATTCTATTGCTAGTATTGGGGATGCTCAATTAGTTTCTAGTAATAATATAATTAGCGAAAATAATTTGAATGAAGCAAGTGTGGAAACGAGTACTACTCCAGAAACGCAAAATAAAGCACAGGATGATTATTTTGCAACCTCTAGATTGGGCAGGGATACGATGTATTCACAGATGATAGAAAGTTACCAAAATTTATTGGATAATCAAAATGTAAGTGAAGAGCAAAAAACAGTGGCAACTCAAGAAATAACAAAAATTAATAATACTCAAAACAGTATTATGATTTGCGAAAACCTTATTAAAACAAAGGGAGTTGATGATGTAGTTATATTTGTTAATGATAAAAGTATAAATGTAATAGTGAAGGCGGATAAATTGGAACCTGATACTATTGCTCAAATACAAAATATTATTTCTAGAGAGATGAATGCTGAAATTGATAATATACATATAAGTAATAAATAAATTGCTATAGAAAATTTGGAGGATTTAACCTCCATTTTTTTTGGAAAAACTCTTGATTAAAATAATCTTTATTGTTATCATATAATTTGTTGAGGGAGGCATATAGATGAAATTAAATATAGTATTAGTGGAACCAGAGATTCCTCAAAATACTGGTAATATAGTAAGAACATGCGCCGCAACTGGTGCTAAATTACATTTAGTAGAACCTTTAGGATTTCAAATATCAGATAGATATTTAAAAAGAGCTGGTTTGGATTACTGGGATAAGTTAGAAATAGAAAGGCATATTTCTTTTAAGGAATTTCTAAACAAATATGACCCATTAAAGACAAATATGTTTTTTATAACTTCTAAAGGTACACATAGATATGATGAACCAAAATATGAAGATATGGATGAAGTATTTTTATTATTTGGCAAAGAAACAAAAGGTTTACCAGAAGATGTTATGAAAAATTATATCGATAAAACTTTAAGAATTCCAATGATTGATGGGATTAGATGTTTAAATTTATCAAATTCAGTTGCTATTATAGCATATGAAGTATTAAGACATCATAATTTTGAATATTTAAAAGAAACTAGTGATAAACTATTAAAATAATAAGGAGGTACTAAAGATGATAAAAAAAGTTGCAATTTTAGCTAATGGTGGAGATGTTGCAGGATTTAATGCTGTTATAAGAGCTATTAAAAAGACATGTGAAACTCATGGAATAGAATGTTATGGTTTTTTAGATGGTTTTAGAGGTCTTGTTAATAATAATTATATTCGTTTGGATGGAAATCCAATGGCTTCTGGTATTTTACCAAAGGGTGGTTCTATTATCGGTTCTTCTACGAATGCAATTGTTTTTCACTATAAAGTGGAACATGAAGATGGAACTGTTACGTATGAAGATTTATCAGATCAATGTGTAAAAAATGTAATGGAAGACGGATTTGATTGTGTTTTCACTTTAGGCGGGGATAGTACACAAAAATCTGCTAGAGATTTATTCATAAAAGGAATTAATACAATTGGTATTCCTAAAACAATTGATAATGATGTTACTTGTACAGATGTAACATTTGGATATAATACAGCAGTTCATGTTGCAACAGAAGCAATAGATAGATTGCATACAACAGCTGAGACACATCATAGAATTATGGTTCTAGAAGTTATGGGAAGATTTGCTGGATGGATTGCTTTGGAATCAGCAATTTCTGGTGGGGCAGATGTTGCACTAATACCAGAAATACCATATGATATTAATAAAGCAGCTGAAGCAATTAATAAAAGAAAAGAACATGGGAAGAAATTTAGTATTGTAGTTGTATCAGAAGGTGCACATCCATTAAATGAAAAACAAACAACACATGCTGCAGAAGGAATAGATGATAAGGCAGGAATAAGTATTAAATTTGGTGGAGAAGGAAACAGAGTTGCAAAAGAACTTCAAGATTTAACGGGTCTAGAAGCTAGATGTACTATTTTAGGATATATGCAAAGAGGTGGAACTCCAACTGCATACGATAGAGTTCTTTCTACAAAATATGGAGCAAAAGCTATGGAACTTGCTATGGAAGGAAAATTTGGTATACTTACAGTTGTAAAAAATGGAAAATTGGATTATGTTTCTTTGGAAGATGTTGTTGGAGAGAACAAAGAGATTGGTGCAGTACAAGGAGGAACAGCAGAAAGTAGTGTAAGAGTTGTAACAATGAATGATGAACTTGTTAAGACTGCAAGAGATGTAGGTATTTGTTTAGGCGATTAATATATAAAATATGCTGGATTTTAAATTTATTTATTTTAAAGTCCAGCTTTTTTCATAGTTATATCTAATTTGGACATACTAATTATTAACAATTTGAAGTTGGAGGTAATTATGAAGAAAATATATTTTAATGGTAATTTTATAACATTAGAAAATAATGAAATTGAGGCATTGGCTATAGAAAATGGTAAAATTATAAAGACTGATACAAAAGAAGAAGTTATGGAGCTAGTGGATGGGAATACAGAAGTTATAGATTTAAAAGGACAAACAATGATGCCAGCTTTTTTAGATGCGCATAGCCATATATTTGCACTTGCAAAACAATTATTAGAAGTTTCTATAGAAGGTTTAACAAGTATAGAAGAGACTAAAATTAAATTAATAGAATATAAGAATAATAATGAATTAAATGATTGGATTATTGTAAATGGATATGATAATAATTTGTTAAAAGATAGGAAACATATTACAAAACGAGAATTGGATGATATTTTTCCGAATACTCCTTTGATAATAGAAAATAGGTCTAGACATAATGGAGTTGTAAATAGTAAGGCATTAGAAAAATTAGGAATTACAAGTGAGACTAAAGACCCACAAGGCGGTAAAATCTCATATGAAACAGGTTTATTAGAAGAAAATGCTTTTATAGATTCACTTAAAAAGATTCCTCTTCCAAAAAAAGAAAATATTGTTAAATCTTTTATAGAAGCTCAAAAAATTTATGCCTCCTATGGAATAACTACTGCACAAGAAGGTGTTATAACAAAGGAATTAGCAGATATATATAAATTATTAATTGATAAAAATGAGATTTTTTTGGATATTGTTGCATATATGGATAATAAAAATGTTAATGAAATAGAAGATTTTTATGGCGAATATATTAATAATTATAGAAAAAATTTTAAAATTGCAGGAATTAAAATTTTTTTGGATGGTTCTTTACAAGCTAAAACAGCTTGGCTTAGAAAGGAATATCAAAACGAAGAGAAATATTTTGGATATCGTATAATGAAGGATGATGAGGTGGAAGAAGCTTTACAAAGAGCAAAGAGAATGAATCTTCAAATATTGGCTCATTGTAATGGAGACAAAGCAGCAGAACAATATATAAATGCAATAGAAAAAGTAAAAGATTTAAAAAGACCTGTTATGATACATGCGCAACTTTTAGGATTGGACCAGTTAGAAAAGGTAAAAGAAAATAATATAATACCATCATTTTTTATTAGTCATGTTTATTATTTTGGAGATATTCATATAGAAAATTTAGGTATCAAAAGAGCAGAACATATTAGTCCTGCTGGCTCAAGTTTAAAGCATAATATATTATTTTCTTTTCATCAAGATACTCCTGTAATTATGCCTAACATGTTTGAAACAATTTGGTGTGCTGTTAATAGAAAGACTAAAAAAGGAGTCATTTTAGGGAAAGATGAAAAAATTCCTGTAATAGAAGCTATAAAAGCAGTAACAATAAATGCTGCTTATCAATATGGAGAAGAAGAAGTAAAAGGAAGTATAAAAGAAGGTAAAAATGCTGATTTAATTATAATTGATAAAAATCCACTATGTATTAATGCGGATGATTTAATAAATGTAAAAATTGTAGAAACAATAAAGAATGGCGAAACTATATTTAAAAGATAAATTTTTGACCACTGATAATTTTATCGGTGGATTTTTTTAATGTAATAAAAAAGACATATACAATTTTATATTTTTGTGATATAAAAAATATAGGTAAATGTTTATATAAAATAAACAGGAGGGATTATATGGAAAAGAAAAAAAGTTTAGCAATAATAATTGCTATTGTGCTAATAGTAATTATTGTATTAGCACTGGCTGGAGGAAGTTTTAAAAAAATAGCACAACCATCAGTAACATTGAATATTTTATCTGGTTCTGAAAACAGAGTTTTGGAGCCTATCTTGCAAAAGTTTGAAGATGAGAACAATATTAAGGTAAATATGACCTATGAAGGTTCTGTAGACATTATGCAAGAATTACAAAATGGGGCTTCTGCATATGATGCAGTTTTCCCTGCAAATAGTATTTGGATTAGTATGGGGGATACTAATTTAAAGGTAAAACATCAAGAATCTATAACAACTACACCAGTTGTTTTTGGAATAAAGAAAAGTGTTGCAGAAAAATTAGGTTTTGTTGGTAAAGATGTAACAACAAAAGATATTCTAGAAAAGATAAAAAGCAAAGAATTAAGCTTTATGATGACATCTGCAACTCAATCTAATTCTGGTGCTACTGCATATTTAGGATTTATTTATGCTCTTTTAAATAATCCAGAAGTAATTACAACAGATGATTTAGATAATGAAACGTTAAAGACTGATTTAACAACAATTCTTTCTGGTGTTAATCGTTCTTCAGGAAGTTCTGATTGGTTAAAAGATTTATTCTTACAAAGTGATTATGATGCAATGGTTAATTATGAATCAGTAATTATAGATACAAATAAGGAATTAGTATCACAAGGAAAAGAACCTTTATATGTAATATATCCAAAAGATGGATTGGGCATTGCGGATTCACCTTTGGGTTACATAGACAATGGTGATTCAACTAAAGAAGAGGCATTCTTAAAATTACAAGAATATTTAACTTCTGATGAAGTAAAACCAGAATTATTAAATTTAGGAAGAAGAACTGCTTTTGCTATAAATTTTGAAAATAATAATAAGGATGTATTTAATCCTGATTGGGGTATTGATACTCAAAAAGTTTTAAATGTTATGAAAATGCCATCAGCAGATGTAATACAAAAGGCTTTAAATATGTATCAAACAGAACTTAGAAAACCATCTCTTACAGTTTATTGTTTGGATTATTCTGGTAGTATGTATGGTGATGGTGTAGAAAGTTTAAGAAATGCAATGAGTATGTTGCTAGACCAACAAAAAGCTTCTGAATATATGTTACAAGCTAGTCCAAAAGATGTTACTATTGTAATTCCTTTTGACAGTAATGTTTTAGATGTATGGAAAGCAGAGGGAAATGATTCTACGCAATTAGCAAATTTACAAAAAGAAATAGATAATTTTGAGCCACAAGGTGGTACAAATATTTATGCACCTCTTCTAACTGCAATGGATGAAATATCAAAATATAATGTTAATGATTATACAACATCTATAATTTTAATGTCTGATGGACAATCTAATGCGGGAAGTATTAAACAAGTAGAAGACAAGTGGAATAGTTCTAATTTAGATATACCAATTTTCTCTATAACATTTGGTAATTCAGATGATACACAACTACAAGAATTAGCAGATTTTTCTAAAGCAAGAGTTTTTGATGGAAAAGAAAACCTAGAAAAAGCATTTAAAGAAGCTAAAGGTTATAACTAAAATTTATAGAAAAGGAAGGCTTAAATATGTTAACATATAGAAGAAATATTGTTATATTTGATGTATTAAATACATTGATTGCGATTATAATTTTCATTGTTTTATTTTCTGTTCTTAACATGGAAATAATAGTTTCTGGTATATTAGCTCTTTTAATTTATATTGGAAGCTCGTTGTTATTTGCACCAAATAACAAGCTAGTATTACTAGGAATTAAAGATTCTAATAAACAAAAAGAATATATGGAATTATTAGATAATGGATATGAAACATATGAAAAAATAATTAAATTAAAAAATCAATTATCAAAGCCAAAAATAAAAGAAAAATGCAATGGTATGGTAAATCAAATTGCTAAGATTTTAAAGTATTTAGAAAAGCATCCTAATAAAATAGGTGCAAATAAAAAATTCTTTACTTATTATTTGGAAACAATTTTAAAAATAGTAAATTCATACTATGATTTATCAATGCAAAATGTTCACTCTAAGGAAATCGAAGAGGTTATGAATAAAGCAGAGGGTTCATTGGACCTTATAAATAAATCACTTGATGAACAATTTTCTAAGATGCTGCAAAATGATGCATTAGACTTAGATACGGAAATAGATTTACTTAATAATAGTATAAAAATGAAAGACTTTTAGATGGAGGTGATAGAATGAAATCAAAAATAATTGGTGGATTAATATTAATAGTAGTAATAATAGCAATTATAGTGTTTCAATTCCTTAATTCTAATAAACCGGAACAAATTACTGTATCTGGTTATTTGGGTGGTGAAAAGGTTGGCTTAATGGAAGATGAAGAGGTTAAAAAAATTCTGAAAGATAAATATGGGCTAACAGTAGAATATACTAAAGCAGGTTCAATAGAAATGATAGAGCAGGATTCGAGTGATAAGGATTATTTATTTCCATCAAGTCAAACTGCATTAGAATTGTTTAATCAAACAAAAAGTGATAAATTATATAAAAGTGAGATTGTTTTTAATTCACCTATTGTAATTTATACATGGAAACCAATTGCAGAAGCATTAATACAAAATGGAATTGTTGAACAAAAAGATAATTCTTACTATATTGCAGATACTACAAAATTAATTAATTTAGTTATTGATAAGAAAAAATGGAGTGATATAGGGGTTAATGATTTATATGGATATGTAACAATTCAATCTACAGACCCAAATAAATCTAATTCTGGAAACATGTTTGCCGGACTAGTTGCAAATATTTTAAACAATCAAACTGTTGTTGATTCTTCAACAGTAGATAAAATACTACCACAGTTAAAAGATTTCTTTGGTAAAATAGGATATATGGAGCATTCATCTGGGGATTTATTCGAACAATATTTAAAAACAGGAATGGGTGCAAAGCCAATGATAGCTGGATATGAAAACCAAATGATTGAATTTGCAATAGAAAATCCTAATGATTGGAATGCTGTAAAAGACCAAGTAGCTGTTCTATATCCAGAGCCAACAGTTTGGAGTTCTCATCCATTGATTGCTTTAAATGAAAAAGGTGCAAAATTAATAGAAGCAATGCAGGACCCAGAAATTCAAAAAATTGCATGGACAAAACATGGATTTAGAACAGGTGTAAATGGAACTATAAATACTAATGTTGAAGGTTTCTATGGTATACCACAAAATATAAATGCAGTTATACAAATGCCAAATCCAGATACTATGCAAAAAATTATGGATGGTATAAAATAATAAATTTAAAAGAAAGGAGAACATGGCACATGCCATGAAATAAAAATTATGGATGAAATTAATAGTTTAGTAAAAAATGAGACAGGTTTAACTGAGGAGAAAATTTATGCTTATGACAAATTATCAGAAGAGGATAAAAAACAAGTTGAGTTAATTATGAATGATGTAAAGGTTGGAGACTCTAATGGAGTTATACAATATGGTGTTGGAGCACAATCAGACATTGCTAATTTTTCAGATAAAATGTTGGAAGATGTAAGAGCAAAAGATTCTGGATATGTAGGAGATATATTAACAGACCTAATGGTAAAAGTAAAGGATACAGATGTAAATGGTTTAATAAAAGAAGACCCATTAGAAAATATTCCAATTATAGGAAAATTAGTTGATAAAACAAAAAAATTCTTATCAAAATATCAAAAAGTAGAGAATCAAATTGATGAAATAACTGAAAAATTGGACAAAGAAAGAATGATTTTGCTAAAAGATGTAGTTATGTTTGACAATTTATTCGAAAAGAATACAGAATGTATTCATAATCTAGATTTATATATAATTGCTGGTAATAGAAAAATAGAAGAATTAAAAACTAAAGATTTACCAGAATTAGAAGCTAAGGCAAATCAATCTGGAGATCCTTTAGATGCGCAAAAAGTTGCTGATATGCATGATTTTATAGATAGATTCGAGAAGAAAGTACATGACTTAAAATTAACTAGAACAGTTGCAATACAAACTGCTCCTCAAATAAGATTTATCCAATCAGGTAATAAAGCATTAGTAGATAAGATACAATCTTCAATTTTAAATACTATTCCTCTATGGAAAAGTCAAATTACTTTAGCATTAGGAATTGCAAAACAAAAGGGTGCTTTAGATTTACAGAAACAAGTTACTGAAACTACAAATGAATTGTTAAAGAAAAATTCTGAAATGTTAAAAACAAATACAATAGAAATAGCAAAAGAAAACGAAAAAGGAATTGTTGAAATTGAAACTCTTAAAAAGGTTAATGATGATTTGATTACTACAATCGAAGAAACAATAAAAATAAGCGAAGAGGGTAGAGCAAAGAGAAAAGAAGTAGAGAATGAATTAGTAAATATAGAAAATGATTTAAAAAACAAATTAACAATTGCTAAGAAATAATTTTCAAATTTGAAAGGGCAGATTTTTAAAAAAATCTGTTCTTTTTATTTATATTGTGATATAATTCGATTAAATATTAAAATAAGATATCGAGTTATAAAGATAGGAAGTAATATTATGAGTGATGAGTCAATAATTTTATTAAGTGCACTATTTGCAACTATTACACTTATAAGTTTAAAGGCTATAGTTTACATTATTAAAACTATTCAATATAATAAAATTGCGAAAAGTAGCAAGGCAAGAATGGAAGAACTAGAAAAATTAGAAGAAGAAGGAATAATTAAAACTGTAGTTATAGATTTGGAAAATGAACAATATAGGGTGAAAAATCCTGCAAATTTTAATGGACTAATTATAGATGGAGAAAAATATAATGATTTAACTTCTTGGTTTATTAAAAAAAGAGAAGCACTTTATATTATAGGAAAACAAGAAAATTATATAATAAAATTATTAATTAATAAAAATTAAAAATATAACAAAAGAAATTTATATGTTATGGGAGTAAATTATGGAAGAGCAAAAGATAAAAGATATAGTTGAGGAATTACCACAATATAAAACAAATAAAATTGCAAATGAAGTTGCAATTAGAATTGTAAATGTCTTTCCGGAGCTTAAGGGAGAATATGATGAACTATTAAAAAAACTAGAACAATGTAATATAAAAATTGCTAGTTTTGAAAACGAGGATACAACTCATTATTATTTAGATGGTACAATATATTTTTCTAATAAAATATATACAAATGCTATAAATGAAGAATTAATAACAGAATATTTGCACTTTTTACAAGATGGAAGAAGTAAAAATTATTTTTCTGAAACTTTAAATTGTTTTGCTACTAAACTACTAATGCAAGATTTAAAAGAAAGAATGAATGAACTAGGTATTTTCTTTACATCTTTAATAGAAGGTAAATATGCTTTATTAGTTAATTTAATTATGCAAATAGATTTTCTTATTGGTAGAACAGAATTTGTACAAACTGTAATTAATAATAAAGATGATTATTATGAAAAAATAAATAAAATATCAAACGGTAATATTTCTAGATTAATAAAAGATTTTGGTATCCTTTATAATTTAGAGCTTGAATATGATTCTACAGATGATTTATATAAAGTACAAGAAGAAATTAAATCCAAATATTTTGAAATTCAAAATTATATTATGAAGTTTTATTTTTATTATAAAACTATACATATAATAGATGTTTCTGAAATCGAAGAAACAAGAAAACAATTGGATGGAATACAAAATTATAGGGGAGTTGTAGAAGAGGATAAGTTTTATATAGAAACAAGCCAAAAAGTTTTAGAAAGATTGGATAGTAAAGAAAAAGACTTTAAGAAGAGAAATAGTAAGAATGCTTTAGCAATTATATATAAAAATAAAATTTTTGCATTTATAAGAAAATTATTTTCATTTAATCATGATTAAAAGTTAGAAGAGGAGAAAATGGATAAACTAAAAGAAATTATAGATAAAAGTAATAGTATTGTTTTCTTTGGCGGAGCTGGTGTTTCAACAGAAAGCGGAATTCCAGATTTTAGGAGTAAAGATGGATTATATAATCAGCATTATAAATATCCACCAGAAGAAATATTAAGTCATACTTTTTTTATGAAACATACTGATGAGTTTTTCAAATTTTATAAAGATAAAATGAATTCATTAAAATATAAGCCAAACATAACCCATGTAAAATTAGCTGAATTAGAAAAAAGTGGCAAATTAAAGGCAATTGTAACGCAGAATATAGATGGGCTACATCAAAAAGCAGGTTCTAAAAATGTTTTAGAATTACATGGTAGTGTATATAGAAATTATTGTATGAAATGCGGTAAATCTTACTCAGCTGAATATGTTTTTAATTCTACTGGTGTTCCACATTGCACTTGTGGTGGAGTAATAAAACCTGATGTTGTTTTATATGAGGAAAGTTTAAATGAGAGTATTATAGAAGAGTCCATATATCAAATATCACAATGCGATACACTGATTGTTGGTGGTACATCTCTTACTGTATACCCTGCAAGTGGTCTTATTAGATATTATAGAGGAAATAATTTAATATTAATAAATAGAGATACAACACCATTCGATAAAATAGCTAATTTAGTAATTAATGATAGCTTGGGCAATGTTTTTAAAAATATTTAATTAATTGAACTTTTGGAAAAAATTATAAGTTGATATAAAACTTGGTCTATTATATCTTTTTAATAAATATAAAGAATTAGGATTTTTTGTAATTTTATTAATGCTTTGTTCACATGATAAACTTGCTTTAAAACCTAGTTCTTTTATTATGCTAACGGAAGCATTACTTATTCCACCAAAAGGATATGTAAAGCATTGTGGGGTATAATTAGTATATTCCTCAAATTCTCTTTGTAATTTTAAAATATCTTCTTTTAGTACTTGTTTATAATGCTCATTTGTTTCACCTTTTATTTTTTTAGTTCCAATTCGTTTTCCAGTATTACTGTGTAAATTATATGTATGGTTTTGAAACTCAATTCGTTCTGTTTTTATTAATTCTTGAATATCTTTCCATCTTAAGTAAGAATAATTTAAATTGGCTTCATCCGTTTTAGAAAATTTGTCTGTATAAGCTCCAACAATGGAGATAACAGCTTTCATATCGTATTTCTCGAGTAATGGTAGTAAATATCCATAATTATTATAGTGACCATCATCAAAAGTTAATACTATGGGCTTGCTTGGTAATTCTTTGTTTTCGTATATATAAGAGATTAAATCTGAAATTGTAACAGTGGTGTAACCATTATCTTTTATATATTTTAAATCTTCTTCTAAAGTAGAAGGTGTAATTGTATATTTATTTGACCTAGAAGTGTCCTTTAAAATACTATGATACATAATTATAGGAACTTCTATTGCCTCTTCTGAGCCAGCTATTGATATAGATATACTAATACCTAAAATTAACAATAATAAGATAGTTATTGTTATAATTCTAGACAATTTAAATATTTTAATTTTCAAAAGAGAAACCTCCAATAAAATGAAATCTTAATAAATTTTATACTTTTTCCTTAATAAATATGTGCTATAATTTATTTTTTTAACAAAAAGGTTCGAGTAGATTGAGTTCTCAGGATGTTTTAGAGAATCCAGATTTGTTCGAAAACTTCAGTCGAGCTATTTCCGACCTTACTTCTGCAGGTTTTAATCCTAAAGAAGTAATTGAGAAAATAGCTGCTATTCGACAGTTGCTAGCCGGAGTTAAGGCTCTTGCTAAAGACTGACAAAAAAATTTAAACCCCTGGGTTAGAATTTTAATTTTGACCCATACAAGTAGAAGAGACAATGTTATTCATTGTCTCTTTATTATGCTTATTTTATAGTAGACATGATAAAAAAAATAATATATAATATAAATTACAAAAGAACTAAGGAGTTGATTTATTTTAATGAGAAAATTCGATGATGGAAACATAGAAATACAATATAGCGATGAAAATGAGCCGTGTGTGCTCGAGCTTATGAATCAAGGAATTATTGCATACGAAACTATCACAAGTTTATTTAAACTAAAGAATTATGATAGGAAAATTATAATTTATTTGTTTAATAGCATAGAGGAATTACATCTAGATGTTTTTGGGGAAAAACGCAGTGATGAAAAAGTTGTTATAGAAGATGAAGAGGGAAATTTAAAAATAGTTTCTCCATTAAATCCAGGAACTGTATACACTTACAGTGATATTATGAAAATTGTACAAAAGGCTGTTGCAGATAAAATATTAAAAGATAATTATGAGGAAATTCCAAATTGGTTGGACATTACTACATATTTATTTGGATTAAATAATGCAAAGTCAACATATTCATATAAACATTTGGATATTAATAATATAACTAATGATGATGATGCTTATTTTATAACATTATCACTTGTTAATATTTATGGAATAAATAAAATTATTAAAATATATATAAAATCAAAGCATTATAATAAAATATTACATGCTTCTGATTCAGAGATAAATAATAAGATTATGAAATATTACGAAGAAGCTGTTTAAAAAAACCTATAAATTAATTGCAACTAATAGTAATTAATTTATAGGTTATTTTTTTGTCGAAAAAATGTAAGAAATTGAAAATTATGGCGAACGAAAATGCTTGATTTTCAGTACGTACAGGTATAAAGTATAAGAATAACAAAGGAAGGTGATTTTAGAAATGTGTAAGAAATATGGGATAAAAATTGTAAAAATTTTATTTAATGAAGGAAAAAGTCTTATAAGAGAAGAAGGGAATATATTAGATATTTCTGAAGATAAAAAATTAGTTCTTTCTATCATAGATAAATTAAAAGAAAATTATGTTAAAATGAATGGAATAAGAGAAGATGTAGAATATGAATTAACACCTAGAATATAACAACTGAAACTTAAAGTTTTGGTTGTTTTTTTATAGTATAGGAAAAATCGAAGATTTTGACTATACCAGAACAAAAAATAAAGGCATACCAAAAAAGCCTTA
>CALXMM010000022.1 GCA_944389475.1 uncultured Clostridia bacterium | reverse complement strand
CTAGAGGTATATTGACTAATTTCTTTCATCTTATTTTTATATATAATTCCACTAATAAAACTATATATATAATATAATAAAATTATTATGATTACAATAATTACAACAATCATTATTTTTTTCTTTTTCATAAATTCTCCTCTATAATTATGTTTTGTTATTCCCATTCCAAAGTCGAAAACCATCTGTTTACAGAGTATGAAATGTATTCTTTTTCACTACCATTAGTATAAATAAAAATTGACCCTAATTGTTCCTCCAATGCAAAACCTCTATTTTTCATATATTCATCTAAATATTGTCTGGTACTTCTACTCTTTTCCCCTGATTCTTCACAAAATATAACTTTGTTAGGATAGTTTTGTACTGTAGTGTATTCCTTATTTGTAAATAAAATTTCTAACATACCAAAACAAGATGAAAATGGATTCCAAACATTAAATTTAATTATCGAAAATATTGTAGCTCCCAATAAAATTAAAATACATATTATAGCAGTTATGATAATTATTTTTCTCTTCATATTTTTCTCTCCATAAATTATAATTTTTTAGTTTCTTAAACTTGTACAAACTATAATTCCAAATAATGATATAAGACAGCCTATTATATAATCTTCTCCACTATTATGTCAATTTTCTATTATATATTGAAATAAGTCATCCCCCTCGCCTATTAAAGTCTTTTTTTCTAATTTAAAATGATTATATAAATATATATCCCCATCTCCGAGCATAACTTTCAATTTTAATTTAGTTATTTGTTCTGAATAATCATACTCTTCCTTTATTAGCTCTAGCAACTCATTTCGATTTTCTTTATTTATATATATTGCTTTTTTATTATCAAATAAAAAATTAAAAACAGAAAATATTAAGGTTATACTAAAAATTATTATAAATATATTTATTATTACTTTTTTCATAAACACTCCTCAAACAATACATTAGACTCCGTGTAAATATCCTCCTATCACTTTCCCTGTATAATAATCTACATAGCCCTCTAAGTAATCAAAATCTCCTGTTTGATAATATAATGTATAACATTTTCTAGTAAAATCTGCAGTTCTAGGTTGTTTATTGAATTTCCATACATCATATGAAAGGTTGTTACTTGGATACTGATTTTCTATTTCTATTTTTATTAATTGCTTATTCTTATTGCTCTCATCATTTAAAATTTTATTTTTTTCTAAATATTTATTAAAATTATTTATAGCAGTCTCTTTGGATATAGGTTTAAGCCCCTCTGTTGGAGTATTCTCAAAAATAGAATCATCTGATAATATATTTATTGTATCGTTTAAGTCTTTTTTTAGTTCATTTTGCTTTTGATTTAATATATCAATTTCATTTTTAGCATTGTCAAGTTTAAAATTTAAGGAATTATTTTCTTCTTCTAACATATTTTTTTGAAATATTAAATTTCCCACATTTGCAATAACTAATATACACATTATTACAAGTATAAATATTATTATTTTCTTTCTCATAACTCTATATTTCCTTTATTAAGTATAATTTCAATTTAATCTAATAATTAACTTTACAAAATTTTACCATAAATACAATATGTTTACAATAAAATTAAATGTTATTCCTTTAAAGCATTTACCAACTCTATATTATACAAAAAAGGATATTCAAATATTTTTATTAATAACGTGCCAAATGCTTTTGTTGAAACTAGAAAATGTATATCTTATTGAATATCAAATTCTACTGAAACTGTTTTTATAGATGAATCTCCCTGAAGTATACCTAAATCTAATTTGTAATGTCCTTGTCCCAATATTCCATATTTATCATCCCAATCTATTGGCAAATTTAAGTTTCCATCTCTGGTTGAGTAATATACTTTATCTAACCCTTTATAATTTTCTTCTGTTTTTACCTCTTTCCATTCATTATTTTCTAATTTTTCTATTGTTATATACTTAGTATGATATGAATAAGGTATTTCATTTTTATCATTAACATCTAAAACAAGCCCAGTATTAGTTATTGATCCTTCTCTTACAGCCACACTAATTTTGTCCATTGTTCTTTCATTAATAAATGTATTTATCTCTTCTTGAGTTAAATTTGCATATCTTTCAGAATAAAATGACATATCTGTATTGATAATATTATTATCGTTTAAAGTAGCACAGTATTCTTGTTATCCTTCATAATTTTTCCCCCCTAGTATAATATTTTATAAGAGACCTTATGCAATTTAACATACAAGGCTGAGAATTATTAAAAAATAATATGCACTAAAAAGCTTTATTTTTCAATATTTTATAGACTTTTTCAAAAAACAAAAAACTCAGTAAATTTTAATAATTTACTGAGTTTTGGTGCAGATGGCCGGAATCGAACCGGCACGAGGTTTAACCCTCGCAGGATTTTAAGTCCTGTGCGTCTGCCAGTTCCGCCACATCT
This sequence comes from uncultured Clostridia bacterium, assembly GCA_944389475.1. Classification (GTDB taxonomy): domain Bacteria; phylum Bacillota; class Clostridia; order TANB77; family CAG-508; genus Merdicola. The sequence continues at coordinate 26,107 of CALXMM010000022.1, read as the reverse complement.
GCATATATGTCTTGCAACTGACAATGCTTATTATATAACTTATTAATGTGTTTTGTCAATACCATTTTTTATTTTTTTTATTTTATTTTGTAATATTGGTTGCCTCTTCCTTTTTTATATTGCTTTTATCATTTTCAATCCATCTCATAACTTTTATATCTTTATACGCTTCTAAAACATTTTGATATTTGTTAGTTTCCTCTTCCCATATTGATGCAGGAACTTTATCAAAAGCATTAAATATTTTTTCTGCTTCTTTTAAGAATACTATTTGTTGTTGAGTATTCATTTTTTCGTATTTTTTTGCAATTTTATCTAATTTATCCAGTTCTTGATTTGCCTCTATAAAAGTCCAAAAATCTTTTACTGTTAACCCTGCCATTCTAATTTGCATTACTGCAAAAACAACAAGTGCAAATATAACAAGAACTAGCATATATATTATAAAAAGTAATACTGCCATAAACACACCTTCTCATATTTTGCTCTAATTAATTATACCATATCTAAATTTTATTTGTAAATAAATTACTTATAAATCTACCATTCTTTTCCACAATATTTTACTATTACAATCTACTTTTTTCCACAATTAATACGCAATAAAGCGAATATAAGAATTAAAACTCATATTCGCTTTATTTATTAGATTAAATTGTTTTTGACTATTTATCTAAAAAATATCTCTTTAATAATCCATCAAATCCTCTACCATGACGAGCTTCATCTTTAGCCATTTCATGAACTGTATCATGTATAGCATCATATCCTAATTCTTTAGCTCTTGTAGCTAATTCTTTTTTACCTTCACAAGCACCTTGTTCTGCAGCTGCTCTTAATTCTAGGTTTTTCTTTGTATCAGGATAAACAACATCTCCTAATAACTCTGCAAATTTTGAAGCATGTTCTGCTTCTTCAAAAGCATATCTCTTGAATGCTTCTGCAATTTCTGGATATCCATCTCTGTCTGCTTGACGACTCATTGCAAGATACATTCCAACTTCTGAACATTCTCCTTGGAAATTATCTTTTAAACCTTTAACAACTTCTTCATCAAGTCCTTGTGCTACACCAATTCTATGTTCATCTGCATAATCTTTCTTTCCACTTAATTCTTTTAATTCAAATTTGTCTTTGCTTGCTCCACATTGTGGGCATTTCTCTGGAGCTTCATCTCCAAAATGTACATATCCACATATTTTACATACATAAGCTTTCATATTTAATACCTCCTAAAATTATTTATTTTTTATCTCTGCAGTCTTTACATCTTCCTTTTAATACTATTTTAGAAGTTGCAAATTCAGCATCAATAATATTAGCAAAATCTTTAAGCTTTTTACTTAGCTCTTCATTTTGTTTGTCATTTAAAAAGATATCTTCTATTTTATTGCATTCTAAACATTGAAAATGCAAATGTGGTTTAATATTACCATCAAACCTATCTGACTCTCCTTGTTTAGTTTCTATTTTTAGAATTTGACCATTTTCATATAATGCTGCTAAATTTCTATATACTGTAGCAATACCTATTGTAGGCATTATCTTTGATATATCTTTATACAACATTTCTGCTGTTGGATGGTCTTTTCTATTTCTTAATGCTGTTAAAATTAATTCTCTTTGTTTACTATATCTTTCCATAACATCTCCTTAAATGATAACCGTTATCATTATTACACACTAAAAATTAATTGTCAACACTTTTTTTAAAAATTTATTAATAGCTTATGATATGGCTCCCCTCCATCTAAAATTATAAATACTTTGTGATATAATAAAACTTTTTTTCATAAATTATACATATTTTTTGTAGTATTATGTTCTTTTTTGCATTCATTTGTGATAGAATACCAATAGAAAAAATGCTAAATTAATAATTGTTAAATTTTGAATTTATATAGCAATTATAATTATCAATAAAATTAGGAAGGAATGAAATTTATTATGAATTTTAAAAGATGTTTACGTTGTGGATGTTTCTTTTCATCTGTAGATGAAATCTGTCCAAATTGTGCACCAAAAGATGATTTTGAGATGTCAAAATTAAAAACTTTTTTGGTTAATCAACCTAAAGAAGCTTCAATTCCAGATATAATTAAAGGAACTGGAATAGAAGAAGCTAATTTAAATAGATTTATGAATAATAAAAATTTTATAAAAGAAGTAAAAAAAGAAAAGAACAATATTAATTTCAATTTATAAGGAGGATGTTTTATGTCTAATGTTTTCGAAGTATTAACAGAAAGAGGTTATATAGAGCAATTAACTCATCCAGAAGAAATAAAAAAAATGTTAGATAATAAATCTATCTCATTCTATATTGGGTTTGACCCAACTGCAGATAGTTTACATGTAGGACATTTTATTTCTTTGATGGTTGCTTCACATATGCAAAAAGCTGGGCATAGACCAATTATTTTAATTGGTGGTGGAACTGCCTCAATAGGAGATCCATCTGGAAAGACTGATATGAGAAGAATGATGTCCAGAGAAGAAATTGACCATAATGTAGAATGTTTTAAAAAGCAAATTTCTAGATTTTTATCTTTTGAAGGTGAAAATGCAGCTATAATAGTTAATAATGCTGATTGGCTTTTAGATTTAAACTTTATTAAATTTACAAGAGAAATTGGTTCATTATTCTCTGTTAATAAAATGCTTGCAGCTGAATGTTACAAACAAAGAATGGAAAGAGGTTTGACTTTCTTTGAACTAAGCTACATGTTAATGCAATCATATGATTTCTTACATTTATATGATAAATATGGTTGTAAACTAGAAATGGGTGGAAATGACCAATGGTCAAATATATTAGGTGGTGTAGACTTAATAAGAAGAATTGGACATTCCGACTCATATGGTCTTACTTTTAAGCTTCTTACAACAAAAGAAGGTAAAAAAATGGGTAAAACAGAAAAAGGTGCACTTTGGTTAGACCCTGCTAAAACTTCACCATATGATTTTTATCAATATTGGAGAAATATTGATGATGCAGATGTTAAAAATGTTTTATGTCTATTAACATTTTTACCTATGGAAAAAATCGAAGAACTTTCTAATTTAAAAGATGAAAAAATAAATGAAGCCAAAAAGGTAGCAGCTTATGAAATAACAAAATTAGTTCATGGCGAAGAAGAAGCAAAAAAAGCTGAAGAAGCTTCAAATGCTCTTTTCGAAGGTCAAGGTAGTTTAGACAACATGCCAACAGCTACAATCTCTAATAATACATCTATATTAGATGCTATTATTAAAGTAGGTTTTGCCCCATCAAAAGGACAAGCACGTCAATTAATTAATCAAGGTGGTATATCTTTAAACGATAACAAAATAACAGATACAAATTATGTAATTATTGATTCCGATTTTAAAGATGGATTTGCAATTTTAAAGAAAGGTAAAAAATCTTATTATAAATTAGAAAAAATAGATAGGGACTAAGCCCTATCTATTTTTTCTTTTATATTCTACTAAATTTTTTTCATTTTTATATGTAATAACAGTTAATGTAAGTACAGCTATTATTATTCCTAATGGTAATGTATAATAACTAATTGGTATTCTAGTTATTGCTAAAATACTTAAGTATAATGCTTCTATTATAACTGGCCAAATAACTAGTTTTAATACAGTTTTTATTACACCTAATTTTCTAAATCTTATTGCTTCATAAGCTATAATTATAACTGCAGAAATTCCAATTGGTAATAAATAATTTGCCATTATATCTCTTCCTCTATAATGAGGTATTTGTACAACTGTTAAATTATCTTTTGTTAAAGATGTACCATATTTTTCATTTATTTTAGTTGCTAAATTATTTAATTGATCATCATTGTAATTTCTTACTGTAATTGTTACTGTATCATTAAAGAATTCAACTTTTTGTATTAAAACATCTTTTGTCCCAAATACTTCTTCTGCAATGGCTTTTATATCATTCTTTGTATATTCCTTACCAATATACACTTCTATTCTATTAGAATCATCGTATGCTAAACTAAATTTAAACTTAGCTGTACATCCCACTACTATACCTGCAATTATTATAATTGCAATTAATATATATAGTATTTTATTTTTCATTTTAGTTTTTTTGCGTTCCATCTTTTCACCCTCTCATATTATTTTTCTTCTGCTTTAACAATCAAATTTTTAGTTACTAGTAAGTTATATATAACTGCTATAGTAATTCCCCAGAATACAACCATTCCAAAACTATAAATTGGAACATATGAGTTGAAAGCAAATACAATAGAAATTATATATGCAGGTACTGCCATCATACAGAATTTTACTATTACATTTTTCATAATTTTATCATTTTCTTTTTTACCTTTTACAGCTTTTGATAACATATAAAGTAAAATATAATTTAATAATTGTATTAATGCAAGTCCTATAATTCCGCCTATTCCTATTTCTACATTTGTTAATCTTAAAATTAATAATACAACTGCCATAAATCCAATATTAGATATAGTTGCTAATAATCCATTTACTCTAAATTTGATTATTAAGAAGATAAATAATATTAATGTTATAGCTAATAATCCTATAATTACATATTTTAATAAATCTACTGTTATTGGAGATTCAATGTATTTGTTTGATTCAACAGTATATTTAATTGGCATTACACCATTTTTTATTAAAGATGCCATAGATTGTGCTTGTGTAATATATGTTTGTAATTTATTGTTTTGGTCATCTGTATTTAAAGCACTTCCGTTACCAATTAATAAATCTAATGTACCAGTAGTATTTTCCTCAGAGAATTGTTGTCCTGGTGCAATTGTTGTTCCATCTACAATCATATCAACTTTCTTTGTAGATGTTGAGCTTGTGTCAGTTGTTGAATCAGTTGTTGTATTTGTTGCTGTATTTGTTGTTTCATTAACATTTAAATCTGCTTCTGTTATTTCATTTTCAGCAACAGTATTATTTGCTACAGTATTTGTTGTATCTTCTGTTGTTGTATTGCTATTATATGTTTTTGATATTTCTTGTAATTTTTCTTTTCCTTGTTTATTAAATACAATTTCTAAGTATACATTAACTCCTGATTGTGTACTATTATATAAAACCTTAGCATCCTTTACATCATCATTATTTAATAATACTTCCTTTGTATCTGAATCTTGTAATTCAAATTTTCCTACTTCTGATAATGTTGAAACTATATCATCTGTTGATTTATTCTCTTTTAATTCTACAACTATATTTCCATTGTCTTTATTTTGTCTTACTTTATAATCTGTAATTCCTGATGTTTTTAATCTATTTATTAAGATTTGCTTTGACTTTTCGTAATTATCTGCTGTTAAAACTTCTGGTTTATTTGTATCCTCTGAAGTTTTAGTAAAATTACTCTGAGTAATCATTTCATCAGTATATCCTTGATTTGTTAATTCCTCCTCTGTTCCTGTTGCTACAACTTCTCCAGATGAATTTTTCAAAGTAATTGTAGGATCTTGTTCAACATTTAATTGAACAACTCTATTTCCCTCCACATCTGAACCTAATATAAAGTCAGGAATAACGTTTGACATTTTGTTTTTATCCTTTACATATATTCCAACAAAAGAAATTAAAGATAATAAAATTATAATAAGTATAATTAATATTGTTCTTAAACCTCTCAATTTATTGGTTTCTATCGCCTTTTTTTCTTTTTTTAGTTTTTCCTCTCTGTTCACTTTTTCTCCTCCTTAGTTAAAACATTGAATATAGTCTTGTTAAATTCTATATTAAAACATAAAAAAATTCAACTATTTTTTTCCAAATAGTTGAATTTATACTTTCATTTTTTTCTATTAAGGTTAACCCCTATTATTCCTCCTATTCCACCTGCTATAATTCCTAAAATAATTATTAAGATAGTTCTTATAGAAAAACTGATGTTTCCTGCAAATATTAAAGATATCAATAAATAAATTATTATATATATGGCTCCAATTATTAATCCATTTACAATTCCATTCTTTTCTAACTTTATCGTAGCTATTGAACTTCCTATCAAAATAGCTAGGGTATTTATAGATATAACCAAAGTTGGTATACTATTATCAGATATAGTTGAATATGTAACTATTGCAGATAATATGATTAATCCTATAATATTTATAAGAAATGCAATTACTTCTCCTTTTAATATTGCTATTCCACACTTTTTAATTATTCCCTCTTCCATAAATTAAGCCTCCCTAACATATTATATTTAGGAAGGCTTTTTATTATACTTAATTTTTTACTAAATTTTCTGAATTTGTTGAACCATCAATTATATTTAAATTATTATTCAAATCATTAGTATCTGTTTCTACTTTCTTTATTCCATTTGCTTTAAATACTTCATCTAGATTTCCTGTTTGCCCATTCATTTCCAAATAATAAACATCTTGACCATTTTCTGTTATATAAAATATATTATCCAACAAGAAACCTACTATTTGTTCTCCTTGAGAATTATATACTGCATATTTTTTATTCGTATCATTTTCATTCATTTTTTTACCTACGATAATTCCTTCATAATCATTAAGTAAAATTGCATTTTTTGCAGATGCATTTTGTCTTGAAGACACTACACATCCAATACTATCATATTCAACTGGCAATATAACATTTCCATTAACATTATATAATCCCCATTTTTCATCTCTTTCAACAGGTATAATTGTATCATAGAATAAGTATTGGTTTTCTTTTTGTAGGCTAGGATATTGATTCTTATCTACCCCTATTTGATCAAATTCAGAATATATAATTGTTTTGTTACTTTTATTAATTACACCATATTTATCATTGCTTTGAACTATATATAATCCTGAATCCTTATCTAATAATTGAATAGATTGATAATCCATAGGAATTTTACTTTGTCCAAGCTCACTTATAATTCCATATTTGTCACTATTTTCTACTAAAAATTCCTCAGTTGTCTCTAACCATGTTACACTTGAATATTTTGGTCCTGCAATTTCGGTTCCATCAGGTTTAATAATACCTATTAATCCACTATCTTTTCTAGCAACAAGCATATCTGAAGCTAATGCCTTTTTATTTACGAAACTAGTATCTATAGAACTATATCCTAAATTTGCAATTTGTGTTTGATAATATTCAAATAAATAATCTGTTCCAGCTAATGTTATCTTATTTGTTTGTTCATTATATGAAACTTTAGCATTTAATATTGGCTGTAAATCCTGAACATATGCATATAACCTACCATCAGCATATTTTATTCTTTCAGATAAATACATATATCCATATTCATTATCTGAGGTGTCTTCTCTTAATAAGATTTTATTAATTTTATTGCTATTTGCAGTAAATTCTACAGCTTCATCCGCACACTGTACAAATCCTGAATTAGTATCTTCGGTATTTCCTCCATAAGCACCATTCAAATAGGTATATCCTGTAACTTTTGGAGTGACATCAGAAATAGCAACAAATACTTTTCCAGTTTGTGGATCAGTTATTATTGTGTCACTCTTTAAAGACATGGCAACACCATCAACAGTTATTCCCCATTGCATGCTTTGATAATACATCATTATGCAAATAACTGCAATTATCAATATTATTAAAACAGCTATACAAGAGATTATAATTATTCCTTTTTTCTTTACTTTCTTTTTTTCTTCTTTGAACAATTCTTCATTATCAAATAAATCCATATTCTTCCCCCTTGTTAACCTATTCTTTTGTGTCGTATCCATACTTTTTATAAAACTCTTTTCTAAAGTTTCCTAAATTGTCATTCTCTATTTCCATTCTAACTCTTTCCATTAGTTTAGTCAAGAAGTATAAATTGTGAATTGAAAGTAATCTAACACCCAGGATTTCTTTACATTTAACTAAATGTCTAATATATGCTCTACTATAGTTTCTACAAGTATAGCAATCACATTCTGGATCTAATGGTCCCCAATCTTTCTCATATGTTGCATTTCTTACTACAACTTTTCCATTCCATGTCATTGCTGTTCCATTTCTAGCAATTCTAGTAGGTAATACACAATCACACATATCAATACCAGCCATTGTAGCTTCTATTAAATAATCTGGACTTCCAACTCCCATTAAATATCTTGGTTTATCTTCTGGCATTAATGGTGCTGTAAAGTTTAGCATTTCTAAGAACTCCTCTTTTGGTTCTCCTACACTAATTCCTCCTATTGCATACCCCGGTAAGTCTAGTTTTATTAAATCCCTTGCAGACCTTTCTCTTAAATCTTTATAAAATCCACCTTGAATAATTCCAAATAAACCTTGTTCTTCCGGTCTTTCGTGTGCAGCCTTACATCTTTGAGCCCATCTTGTTGTTCTTTCCATGGATTTTTTTGTATAATCATATGTTGAAGGATAAGGACAACATTCATCAAATGCCATCATTATATCTGAACCTAATATATTTTCCGTATGCATAACACTTTCAGGAGTAAATACAATTCTTCTACCATCTAAATGTGATCTAAATTCCACACCATCTTCTGTTATTTTTCTAAGACCACTTAAACTAAAAACTTGGAATCCACCACTATCAGTTAAAATAGCTCTATCCCAATTCATAAATTTATGTAGTCCTCCTGCTTCTTTTATTACCTCTTCTCCCGGTCTTAAATATAAGTGATATGTATTAGCTAAAATAATTTTTGCATCAATTTCATTTTTCAACTCATCAGGGGTCATACTTTTAACTGTAGCCTGTGTTCCTACTGGCATAAATACAGGAGTTTGTATATCTCCATGAGGAGTGTGAATTACACCTCTTCTCGCCCCAGTCTGTTTACATTTGTGTATTAACTCATATGTTATTGCTGGTTTCATTTTTACCTCCTTAATTTAATTTTCCTTGCTTTTTATAAAATAAGCATTGCATCTCCAAAACTAAAAAATCTATATTTTTCTTTTACAGCTTCATTATAAGCCTTCATAATATAATCTCTACCTGCAAGTGCAGATACAAGCATTATTAAAGTAGATTCTGGTAAATGGAAATTAGTAACTAATCCATCCAAGCATTTAAATTTATAACCTGGATAAATAAATATTTGAGTATCCCCCTCAGTTGGTTTAACTCTTCCATTTTCATCAGCTATTGTTTCCAACACTCTACAAGATGTAGTTCCTACTGCTATAACTCTTTTGCCATTATCTTTAGCTTTATTTATTTTATCTACATCTTCTTGCTTAATATAAAAATGCTCTGAATGCATATGGTGTTCTTCTACATTTTCTTCCTTTACAGGTCTAAAAGTACCTATTCCTACATGCAATGTAACATTCGCAACATCTACTCCTTTTGCTTTAATTTTATCAAAAAGCTCTGGAGTAAAATGTAAGCCTGCTGTAGGAGCAGCTGCTGAACCTTCATATTTTGCATAAACTGTTTGATATCTACCATTATCTTTTAATGCTTCATGAATATATGGTGGAAGTGGCATTAATCCAATTTTATCTAGAATTTCGTTAAAGATTCCATCATACTTAAATTCTACTTTTCTAGTTCCACCATCCATTACTTCTAGAACTTTAGCTTTTAAAATTCCATCTCCAAATTCAACTTCTGTACCCGGTTTTAATTTATGTCCCGGTCTAACTATGCATTCCCATACATCTCCTTCTATTCTACTTAATAAAAGGAATTCCACTCTAGCTCCTGTTTCTTTTTTTCCATACAATCTTGCTGGGATAACTTTTGTATTATTTCTTACCAAACAATCACCAGGTTCTAAATAATCAATTATATCTTTAAAAGTTCTATGTTCTATTGTTTGTTTCGACCTATCCAAAACCATTAATCTTGATTCATCTCTTTTTTCTATTGGCGTTTGTGCAATTAATTCTTTTGGTAAATCATAATAAAAATCTGAAAGTTTCACTGTCAAAATCTCCTATCTTTCTTTAAAATTCAAAAAACTTCATCTTATATTATACATTATTTTTTATGTATACACAATATTAAAATCCTATTTTTTCTTTTAATTCTTGCTTTGTTAAGTCCAAATCTTTGCTATTTTCTATTTTAAAGCAATGAATATTTGGATATTGCCTCTCTATTTCATCAGACATTTCCAAATAAACTCTTTGTTGCATTGCACTTTTTTCAGCTTCAAACTTAGCATATTCAATTACAGCTTTGTTTTTTCTCTCCAATCTTTTAGAATATAAACTCTCATCTTTTAAATACAAAGTAATATAATATATGTCAAAATCCAATTTGCTAAATTGATTTAACAATTCATTATATATATCTGTAAAAGAATATTCTTTATATTTCAATCTACAATAATTCTCTTCTGTAAAAAATGTTCTATCAAATACCAAATTAATACTCAAATTTTCCAAATGTTTTAAATAATTTAATAAATCCTTATACATAGTCTCTGACTTTTTTCTACCAGAAGGAGAACTATCAGCAGTTCCAGATAATCTATACAAATTTGTATATGGAATAGCATATCTTAAATAATCTGTAATTGTTGTTTTTCCCGCTCCTTGTGCACCCTCAACTACTATTAACTTTGAATTAGCCATATTAAAATTCCCCCTTAATCAAACTAAGTTTATTATACAAAAACAGATTTTTTTTTGCAATATGAACTTTAGGGACGGACCTTAAAGTTCAAATATTATGTGAACTCTTGAACTTTTGGGACGGACCTTAAAGTTCATATTTTATGTAAATTTTTTCGATTAAACTTTATCTTTAATCATATTATTTTTTTAATAATGTATATTTCGCTTTTATTTTAATAAACTATTATTATGGAGGTTTTATAATGTCAAAATTTAAAATTTATTTAACATCTATACTTGTACCCGTTTTAATTGAAGGAGTCGTTGGTTTTCTTATTTCTGGAAGTATCGATTATAATTCTTTAAATAGACCGCCTCTTTCTCCTCCTAGTATAACATTCCCAATTGTGTGGACCATTTTATATATTTTAATGGGGATTTCCTATGGAATGTTAAAAAGCAATAATTTGCTGGACTCAAAAATTTCATCAATATATTATTTACAATTATTTTTTAATGCTCTTTGGCCTATTGCTTTTTTCCTACTAAAATGGAGATTGTTTGCTTTCATTTGGATCATAATTCTTGCAATCTTAATTATTATTATGATTGCTAGATTTTACGAAAAGCACAAAACTGCTGGATTGCTTCAAATTCCTTATTTAATATGGACATTATTTGCTACTTATTTAAATTTCGGTGTTTATTGGCTTAATAGATAAACTTGAGTCGTAGGGATATTTCTTAAAGTTTTATGTTGACTATTTGAACTTTAAGCTCCGTCCCTAAAGTTCATCAATAGAAAAAGCAGAGAATTTAAAATATTAATAAATTCTCTGCTTTTTATTTGATTTACATTATTTAACTACTTCTACATCAATATCTAATTTTTCATCATTTATTTTTGTTTCTTCATAGTTTTCTCTTGTTGCATCAAATACGATATTGTCTGCTAAAGTATCTTTCATTATTTCATCTTTATATTTTTCTATAACAGTTTTTAATGTATCATTATTTGCAAAATATAAGTTTATTCTATCTAATACTTCGAAGTTTCTATCTTTTCTCATATTTTGTACTTTAGATAAAATCTCTCTTAAATATCCTTCTTCTTTTAATTCTGGAGTTATAGTTGTTTCTATTACAACACCTAGTTCTCCTTCACCAGCAAATGCATATCCTTCTTTTCCTTGCATTGTTACTAGTAAATTTGATTGGTCTAAAGGTATTTGTATGTCATCAACTTCTATATATTCGATTCCTCCATTTTTTACTTTATTAGCTAAATCCATTTGATTCATTTTAGAAATAGCTTTTCTTATTTTTGGAATTAATTTACCATATTCTTTTCCAAGTACTGGTAAGTTTGGCTTAATTTCGAAGTCAACATATTTTGACATATCTGCACCTAAAACTACTTTTTTAACATTTAGCTCTTCCTTAACTATATCTCCATAATATTCTGGAAGTGTTCCTACAGAAATAAGCATTTCTGATAATGGTTGTCTATTTTTGATATTTGCAGAATTTCTTGCACTTCTACCCAATTTTACAATCTTATATGCTAAGTCCATTTCTTTTTCTAATTCTTTGTCTATTTCTTCCTCATGAGCTTCTGGCCATAAGCATAAATGAACACTTTCTGGAGCTGTTTCATCTAAGTTAGCAACTAAATTTTGATAAATTTCTTCTGTCATAAACGGAATAAATGGTGCTGCTACTTTAACTAAGTTAACAAGTACGGTATATAATGTTACATATGCTCCAACTTTATCATCTTCCATTCCACTAGCCCAGAATCTTTCTCTATTTCTACGAACATACCAATTAGAAAGTTCATCTGTGAAATCTTCTATAGCTAAAGCTGCTCCTGTTATATCGTATTTATCTAGTTTTTCATCTACTTCTTTAATTAATGTATACATCTTTGAAAGAATCCACTTATCCATTACATTTGTTGATTTAAAATCTTTATAATCTAGTGGATTAAACTTATCTATTTCTGCATATAGAACATAGAATGAATATACATTCCATAAAGTACTTAAGAACTTTCTTTGTGTTTCTTGCACACTCTTTATAGATAATCTTGTTGGAATCCAAGGACTACTACATGTATAGAAATGCCATCTTGTAGCATCTGCTCCAACTGTATCTAAAAGTTCAAATGGGTCTACACCATTCTTTTTAGATTTAGACATTTTTTGTCCTTTATCATCTAAAACATGTCCTAAAACTATACAGTTTTCATATGATGATTTATTAAATAAACATGTAGAAACTGCAAGTAATGTATAGAACCATCCTCTAGTTTGGTCTATAGCTTCAGAAATAAATTGAGCTGGGAAGTTTTGTTCAAAAATTTCTTTGTTTTCGAATGGATAATGCCATTGTGCAAAAGGCATAGAACCAGAGTCAAACCAACAATCTATAACTTCTTTTTCTCTCTTCATTTCCTTACCACAATGTGGACATTTTAAATGTACGTTATCAATGTATGGTTTATGAAGTTCTATATCATCTGGTACATCTATTCCTTTTTCTTTTAGCTCTTCGATGCTTCCAATACATTCTTGGTGACCACATTCACATGTCCAAATTGGAAGTGGAGTTCCCCAATATCTATCTCTAGAAATAGACCAGTCGATAACATTTTCTAAGAATTTTCCAAATCTTCCTGTTTTTATTGTTTCTGGATACCAATTTATTGTATCATTATTCTTTAATAATTCATCTCTTAGTTTGCTCATTGCAACAAACCAACTTTCCTTTGGATAATATAAAAGTGGTGTGTCACATCTCCAACAATGTGGATAAGAGTGTTCTACTTTTGCTTTGCTAAACAATTTATTTTCATTTTCTAGCCATTTACAAATATCTTCATTACAATCTCTAACAAATCTACCTGCCCATGGTTCTACTTCTGGAACAAATTTTCCTTCTTTATCCACTAAATTTACAAACGCAATTCCATTTTGTTTAGATACATAACTATCATCTTCACCATATGCTGGTGCAATGTGAACAATTCCAGTACCATCTGTTAATGTTACATAATCTCCATGGATTACTTCGAATGCTTTTCCATCTACTTTTGCAAATGGCATTAATTGTTCATATTTTGTTCCAAGTAATTCTTCTCCTTTATATTCCTTTAGAACTTCATATTCTTTATCTTTTAAAACTGTATCAACCAAATCTTTAGCTATAACATATACTTCGTATTTTGGCTCTTCTTCTGTTCCTACATTTACCTTTACATCTGCATATGTGTATGATTTGTTTACACATAATGCTAAGTTAGAAGGTAATGTCCAAGGAGTTGTTGTCCAAGCTAATATATATTTATTATCTTCACCTTTAACTTTGAATTTGGCAATACAAGTTAAATCTTTTACATCTTTATACCCTTGTGCAACTTCATGTGATGAAAGTGCTGTTCCACATCTTGGGCAATAAGGCATAACTTTATGTCCTTTATATAAAAGTCCTTTTTCCCACATTTCTTTTAACGCCCACCATACTGATTCTATATAATCATTATGGTATGTTACATATGGGTTATCCATATCTACCCAATATCCAACTTTGTTAGTCATTTCTTCCCATTTGTGAACATATGTGAATACACTTTCTTTACATTTTTTAACGAATTTTTCTACACCATAATCTTCTATTTGTTGCTTTCCAGAAATTCCTAATTGTTTTTCTATTTCTAGTTCTACTGGAAGACCATGTGTATCCCATCCAGCTTTTCTTAATACTCTGTAACCTTTCATTACCTTGTATCTTGGAATAATATCTTTCATTACCCTTGTTTCGATATGTCCAATATGTGGATTTCCATTTGCTGTTGGAGGTCCATCATAAAAGGTAAAATATCTTTTTCCTTCATTCATTGCAAAATTCTTTTTCTCTATATTGTGGTCTTTCCAGAATTTCGCAACATCATTTTCCATTCCTACAAAGCCATTTTTTAACTCTACTTTTTTGTACAATGTAATTCCTCCTTTTTGATTATTTGTGTGGTCTTAACCACACTTTATTTAGAGTTTTCACTTTTATTGCAATTTAATTAATCTCATATGCCTAGGTAAATTTAACCTTATTTTTTCCGGCAAATAAAAAATTGTAGTAAAAATGAAACATCAAAAAACCCTTTTCATCCTGTTTAGGACGAAAAGGGTAAATTCCGCGGTACCACCTAATTTAATAACATTTTGTTATTCTCTCATTTCTCTTTAACGCAGAGGCTACGACTAAGCTTACTTTTTTTGCAAGCGCCTAATTAATTTGTGTTACTAAATTATATCTTGCAAATTATTCAGCTAAGCAACTATAAGGTGATAACAATTATTTTTATCTTACTAGAATTTCAGCTTACATCTAGCTCTCTTTTAGACTATTATATAACTGTGTTGTCCTTATTTTGTCTTTCAATGTTGCGTATATTATATCATGATTTTTTCATTTTGCAAGTGTTTTTCTAGCGAAATATAAAATTACAATTATATACTATCCATATTACCAATAGACAATACCATATTATAGTAAATGCAACTATTAAAATTTGAGGTTTATCTTTTTCATTTTGAATTGCATTTACTTCCACCCCTTTTAAATTTTTTCTTAAATCTTTTATTATAAGTATTTGTGGTATAAGTGCAAGTATAGAAATAATCAACAAAATAGACTGAATAATAAGATAATATTCATCACTTGGTCCATCAAGAGCTGTAGTATACTCACGTGTAATACCAATTATTCCAAAGCAAACAATTTCAGGAAACCATATCCATAATAAATTTTTTATACCATATCTGATAATTTGATTTTTATTTTTTCCTGCTTTTATATTCTTTATAATTAATATAATTGTCCATATTATTATAATTAATATTAGTAGTAATACCAAAAGTCTAACAAGTTGAATTATATTATAATGCACAAAAAAACCCATAATAGGTTTATCTGCATAAACACTTTCTGCTGGTGGCATTACATAAGCACTGTTTACACTATTTTCTTCTGAACTAGATATTGCAGATGGCATAACTTCATTAGAAGTTGCTGCAAATACCATAGTTGTTGCAAATAAAATTTCTAATATGACAGTTATTATTGTTATTATTTTTTGACATTTTTTTAGATATTTTCATTTTTTCCCCCTCTTTTTCTTTTTCCACAAATTTTATCTATTATCATCTTACTTTACAATAAAATTTAATGACTTCTATAAATTAATCATTTGTTACATCACCATTTCCACTTATAGGTATTTCTTCACCTCCAAACTTGGCTTGTGGCTTAAATATGCACATAACAAAATCTTTATTTCTTGCAAAGATTTCTCTTAATTCTCTTTTTGATTGTCCAAAATACTGATGTAAATCTGAACTTACTCCATATGCATCCATTCCAATTTTGTTTGCACAATATACAGCCCTATATAAATGATATTTTTGAGTAACCACAACTAATTTTTCTACCTTAAATATGTTTTTTGCTCTATACATACTGTCATATGTAGAAAATCCAGCATGGTCCATGAATATATTTTCAGATGGTACTCCATTTTCTATCAAATAATTCTTCATCACTCTTACTTCATCATAATCAGTTCTTCCATGGTCTCCACTTACTAAAATTTTATTTGATACTCCTGCTCTATAAAGTTCTAATCCTTGTTGTAATCTATCTTCTAACATTCCACTAGGCTTATCACCCATTACTTGAGCTCCTAATATTAATATACAATCAACATCTTTTAATTTTTCTGCATCTTCTTTTGTTAATATTTTCTTTTTATATTTATTTATAACAAATGTATTAATTCCTAAAAATATCGCCAATGCAAAAATAATCAATATTACTAATATTATTACAATTATTATTCCTTTATTACTCATACTTTTCCCCACTTTATTCTATAATAAGTTACATCTTCATTATCTTTACACATATTTTATCATACAACAAAATTTTTTCTAGCATTTCTTATGAAATTATAATATAATATCAAAGTAGGAAATTATTAATATAATTCCTATCCATTATTTAAAGCCGAGGTGCTTAAAATGAAAAAATACAAATTAGCGATTGTAGGCGCAACAGGTGTAGTAGGTAGAACTGCACTTAAAGTTTTGGAAGAAAAAAATCTACCAATTAGTGAATACGTTTTATTTGCATCAAGTAAATCTGCAGGTACCAAATTACCATTTATGGGTAAAGAATATGTTGTAAGAGAACTTAAAGAAGATTCTTTTGATGAAGGTTTTGATTTTGCAATATTCTCAGCTGGAGGTGATACTTCTAAAAAATTTGCTCCAATAGCAGCTTCAAAAGGTTGTATTGTTGTAGATAACAGTAGTGCTTTTAGAATGGACAATGATGTTCCTTTAGTAGTACCAGAAGTAAATCCAGAAGAAATAGAGAATAATCATGGAATTATTGCAAATCCTAATTGTTCTACTATCCAAGCTGTTTTACCTTTAAAAGCATTGGATGATAAATATACAATAAAAAGAATTATATATTCAACATATCAAGCTGTATCCGGTGCTGGTAAAAAGGGGTTAAATGACTTAGAAAATGGAAGAAAAGGGATTAATAAATTAGAGAAATTTTCGCACCCAATTTATAATAATTGTTTACCTCATATTGATGTATTCACAGAAAATGGTTATACCAAAGAAGAAATGAAAATGATAAATGAAACAAGAAAAATATTAAAAAAACCAGATTTAAGAATAACAGCAACTACAGTAAGAGTTCCAGTAGAAAATTCGCATAGTGAATCAATTAATGTTGAATTCGAAAAACCTTTTGTTCTTTCTGAATTAGTAGAAACTCTTAAAAACTTTAAAGGCATTGTTGTTCAAGATGATCCATCTACTAATCTCTACCCTTTGGCAACTAATGCAACTGGTCATGATGAAGTATTTGTTGGAAGAATAAGAAGAGATTTTAGTGTGGAAAACGGAATTAATTTATGGGTTGTTGCAGATAATATAAGAAAAGGCGCTGCATCAAATGCAATACAAATAATAGAAAAAATAATCGGATTTTAGGTACAGTCCTAAAATCCCTTTCTTTTGAACTTTTGGATGGAGTAAAAGCTTACTTTGTTAACATAAAATTTGAACTTTAAGGTCCGTCCCTAAAGTTCATTTTTCTTTTTGATTCGTATGCAATTTGAACATCTTTCATTTTCTGGATTATAATTACACTTTAATTCATCTACTTTAATAATACTTTTTATGTAATTTGAAAATTTATTTACTGTATCTTCTGAAATAGCATGTTTCATTTTTTTTGCTTCTTCTTCTGCTGTATCATTATCTACATCAAGAATTTGGATTAAAAATGCTTTTAAAACATTGTGTTTTTTTATAATATTTGTTGCTTCATCTTTTCCCTTGTCTGTTAATTTTATTTCACCATATGTTTCATAATTCACAAGTCCTAATTCCTTTAATAATTTTAATGCTCTATTTACACTTGCTTTGCTAACATTTAAATATTCTGCAATATCAGTAACTCTTGCCTCTTTTTTATGTGAAATTAAAGTATATATTGCTTTTAGGTAATCTTCTTGTGAGGCTGTTAAATTAAAATCTTTTTTATTTTCTTCTTGCTCAATTGCTAAGCTCATAAAAATCCTCTCCTTAATACTTTATTTATTATATATTATTTTTAAGATATTTTCTATAAATTATTTATTTTTTTCGATTAATATCATATAATAAGATAGAAAATGGCGGAATATAATTATATATGCCAAGAAAATCTCTATGAGGAGATGTTAATATGAAAAAAATTATTTTTAAAGGATGTGGTACAGCCATCTCCACACCATTTACAAAGGATGGCGTTAATTTTGATGAATTTGGAAAATTAATTGAATTCCAAATTGCAGAAGGTGTTGATAGTATTATTGTATGTGGTACAACAGGTGAATCTTCAACAATGACAGAAAAAGAAAGAAAAGATACAATAAAATATGCTATCGATAAGGTTAATGGAAGAATTCCTGTTATAGCAGGAACAGGCTCTAACAATACTCAAGCTGCAATAGAAATGTCAAAATATGCAGAGTCTGTTGGAGCAGATGCTTTATTGGTTGTAACACCTTACTATAATAAAACAACACAAGCAGGTTTAGTAGAACATTATAAAGCTATAGCAAATTCTACTACTCTACCTATAATTGTATATAGTGTAGCTAGTAGAACTGGTGTAAATATTACTCCAGAAACTTGCTTAGAACTTTCTAAAATACCAAATATTGTAGCAGTAAAAGAAGCCAGTGGAAATATTTCTCAAGTTGCAAAGATTGCTGCATTATGTAAAGATAATTTACATATTTACTCTGGAAATGATGACCAAATCGTTCCTGTGTTATCTTTAGGTGGACTTGGCGTAATATCTGTTTTATCCAATGTTGCACCAAAATACACACATAATTTGGTTCAAAACTTTTTTGATGGAAATATAAAAGAAGCTACAAAAATGCAGTTAGATGCACTAGATTTGGTAAACAGTTTATTCTGTGAAGTAAATCCAATTCCTGTTAAAGAAGCTTTAAATATGATGGGATATAACTATGGAGTTCCAAGACTTCCACTAGTTAGATTATCAGAAAAAAATCAAGAAAGATTAAAAAACTCAATGAAAAATTTTGGATTAATTTAAGTATAAATACAATTCGTTTCAATAAGAGAAAGGATAGAAATTATAATGAAAGTATTAATAAATGGAATAAATGGAAAAATGGGACAGGAAGTTGTAAATGCTCTAGATGGTGACAAAGATTTTTTACTTGTTGGTGGTGTGGATAAAGAAAATACTGGAATGTATACATACCCAGTTTATACAAACACAAGTGAAATAGAAGAAAAACCAGATGTTATAATAGATTTTTCTGTTCCAGTTGCTACTTTAAATATACTACAATATGCAAAAGAAAATAACGTACCAATAGTAATTGCTACAACAGGATTTACAGATAAGCAAATAGAAGAAATTGAAGAGTATTCAAAATATCTTCCTATTTTTAAATCTGCAAATATGTCATATGATATTAATCTAATGGCTAAAATAGTAGCAAGTTTAGCTAAAGCATTACCTGATACAGATATAGAAATTGTAGAAACACATCATAATAGAAAAATAGATAGTCCTAGTGGAACAGCTTTATTTTTAGCTGATAATATAAATGAAGCTAGAGATAACAGAATGGTATATGAATTTGACAGACATAACAAGCACGAAAAAAGAAATAAATTTGAAATAGGATTTTCTTCAATTAGAGGTGGAAATATTGTTGGAGAACACACAGTTAAATTCTTTGGAGAAAATGAGACATTAGAAATGACACATACATGTTATTCAAGAACAGTTTTTGCAAATGGTGCAATTATGGCTGCTAAATATATAGTAAATCAAGACAATGGAATGCATGATATGAATGACTTAATTAATAATAAGTAAATATTTAATGGCAGGTATTATATTTTTAAATACCTGCCATTATTTTACATAAAAAAACAAGGATTTTAGAGTAATCCTCAAATTTTGATGATTCCCCAAAATCCTTGTAATATTACATTATTTAACTGCTGTTTTTACTTTTAATTCTACTTTATCATTCTTGGCTACTAATTTTGCTTCTTGACCACGCTTAATATTTCCATCCAAAATTTCTTCTGCTAATTTATCCTCTACAATATTTTGAATTGCTCTACGTAGTGGTCTTGCACCAAATTCTTTGTCCACACCTTTCTTTGCTATTAACTCTTTTACAGACTTATCTATTTTTACAGTTAATCCTTCTTCAGCTAATCTCTTTTCTACATTTTTTAATAACAAATCAATTATTTGACTAATTTCATTATCATTTAATTTATGGAATACTATAATGTCATCAATACGATTTATGAATTCTGGTCTAAATTGTTTCTTTAATTCTGCCATAACATTTTTCTTAATTTCTTCATACTCTTTGTTTTCATCCTCTTCTGCTTCGTTAGTAAATCCTAGAGATTTTTTATCTGTAATAAGTCTTGCACCTACATTTGATGTCATAATTATTACCGTATTTTTAAAGTTAACTGTTCTACCTTGACTATCTGTTAATCTACCATCTTCTAGAATCTGTAATAACATATTCATAACATCTGGGTGAGCTTTTTCTATTTCATCAAATAGGATTACAGAATATGGTTTTCTTCTTATCTTTTCTGTTAATTGTCCACCATCATCAAATCCTACATATCCTGGAGGGGCACCAATTAATTTAGCAACAGAATGTGGTTCCATAAATTCTGACATATCCAATCTTATCATTGCATCTTCTGTTCCAAATAAACTTTCTGCAAGTGCTTTAGATAATTCTGTTTTACCAACACCTGTTGGACCTAAGAATAAGAAAGAACCGATTGGTCTGTTAGGATTTTTTAATCCTACTCTACTTCTTCTTATTGCTTTTGTAACAGCTTCTACAGCTTCATCCTGTCCAACTACTCTCTTGTGTAATTCTTTATCCAAATTCTTTAATCTCTTATTCTCATCTTGAGTTATTTTTGCTACAGGAATTCCAGTCCAATTTGCAATCGTTTCAGCAATATCCTCTTCTGTTAATTTAGCTACAGCTTTAGTCTTTTTGCTTTTCCATTTATCTTTATCACTTTCTAATTGCTCTTTTAATTTGTTAACTTCATCTCTTATTTTTGCAGCTTTTTCAAATTTTTGAACTTTAACAGCAGCTTCTTTTTCTTGATTCATTTTTTCTATGTTGTTTTCTAACTCTTTTATGCTATCTGGCTCCTCAAAAGAAGATAATCTTAATTTTGAAGATGCCTCATCCAATAAATCTATTGCTTTATCTGGTAAGAATCTATCATTAATATATCTACTAGATAATTCTACTGCTGCTTTTATAGCTTCATCTGTAATTTTTATATTATGATGAGCCTCATATTTATCTCTTAAACCATTCAATATTTCTATAGTTTCTTCTTGTGATGGTTCAGAAACAGTTACTGGGCTAAATCTTCTTTCCAAAGCACTATCTTTTTCTATATATTTTCTATATTCGTTTATAGTTGTAGCACCAATTAATTGAATTTCTCCCCTTGCTAATAATGGTTTTAAAATATTTGCTGCATCAATTGCACCTTCTGCAGAACCTGCACCTACAATAGTATGAATTTCATCTATAAATAGTATTACATCTCCGGCTTTTTTAACTTCATCCAAAACCTTCTTTATTCTTTCTTCGAAGTCACCTCTATATTTTGCACCAGCAACCATACTAGATAAATCCAATGTTACAACTCTTTTATCTTTTAATGTTTCTGGAATTTCGCCTTGTACAATTTTTTCTGCCAATCCCTCTACAACTGCTGTTTTACCAACACCTGGTTCACCAATTAAACATGGATTATTTTTTGTTCTTCTAGAAAGAATTTGTACAACTCTTTCTATTTCTTTCTTTCTACCAATTACTGGGTCCAATTTACCTAAACTTGCACTTTTGGTTAAATCTGTTCCGTATTGATTTAACGTAGGTGTAGAGTTAAAACTACCAGATTTTCTATTTTGTGACCCTTCTTGGCTGTTTATGTCTTCATCTTCTTCCAATACTTTTACTATTTCATTATATAGTCTTTGTGGATTAACTCCTAAGTCTAGCAAAATTCTAACAGCTATACTATCAGCTTCTCTCATTATTCCTATTAAAATATGTTCTGTTCCTATGTAGTCAGAATCCAATTTTCTAGCTTCTAAGAATGCATTTTCCAATACTCTTTTACTTCTTGGAGTAAAACCTAGACTAGTTATAGTTCTACCTTCATCCCTACCTATTAAATTTTCAATTTCTTCTAATATATTTTCTGCATTAATATTTTGATTTTCTAAAACTCTACTTGCAACTCCATTCTCCTCTGCTGCCAATCCATACAAAATATGTTCTGTTCCTATATAATTATGTCCTAATTCAACTGCAATATCTTTTGCAGCCTCTAAAACATTTTGAGCACTATTTGTAAATTTATATGTCATAATTCTAACCTCCTTTATGTGAAAGTTTTTCTTTCTACATCCTTTATAATTCATTTTTTTATTATTCTACTCATTTATAATTGTTTATTTTTCATATTCTGCAATTTTATTCGTTAATAATTGTTTTTATAACCTCTGCTCTTTTTGCATCTAAGTCAATTCCATCTAACTTTGTTCCTAAATACTTTTGTAAATTTGCAGATTGTGTATATAACAACAATTTATTTATTTTTAGATCTGTTAATTCACTAACAATTCCTAAATCTGT
The DNA here is from genome assembly GCA_944389475.1 of uncultured Clostridia bacterium. Classification (GTDB taxonomy): domain Bacteria; phylum Bacillota; class Clostridia; order TANB77; family CAG-508; genus Merdicola. The sequence continues at coordinate 3,240 of CALXMM010000022.1, read as the reverse complement.
TCCTAGCTTTAATGTTGATAATAATTCTTTACATTCATCTTCTGATATCTTTCTACAGTTTGTTAATATTCCATAGTCTCTATATAGACTATCCTCTAATTCCAATCTGTTTTTACCTAAATATTTTCTTGCCATTCTCTCTTGTTCAATTATTTTATCAGTTATTAATTTTAATTTCTTAATAATCTCTTTTTCAGAAATTCCCAAAGTTTGTTTATTAGATATTTGGTATAAAGCTCCTTCTGATTTACTTCCTTCTCCATGAATTCCTGTTACATTCATACCAAAATTATTTATTATGTCTAAAACCTTACCCATATTTCCAGTTGCCTGTAATGCTGGCAAATGAACCATTACAGAAGCTTTCATTGCAGTACCAGCTTCGATTGGGCATGCTGTTAAAAATCCATATTTTTCACTAAATGCAAATCCTAATTTTTCATCAAGTGATTGGTCTATTTCTATAATTAAATTTAATAAATTATCTAATTCAAGCCCTGAACCAAATACTTGCAATTTAATATGGTCTTCTGTATGTATCATTGCACAAATATTTTCTTCATCATTTATAATTATTGCTTTTGAATCATCAATATTTTTTACAAAATCTGGACTTATTAATCTTTTTTCAATTAAACTATTTATTGTAACATCATCCATATCTTTTAATTTTAATAATTTTAATCCATATTTATTACCAATAATTGCTTTGTCTATTACTTTAGTAATTTCTTCCTTCTTAGCCTTATTACATTTTCCCTCAAATGGATAATCTGCTATATTTCTTGATAATCTAATTCTTGAACTTACTATTACATCTGAATCCTTTCCACTTTGCAAATACCAATTTAGCATCTTTTAACCTCCTAGATTTTTTATATTTGACTATATTCGCAGATTTTTTAACTGCAAAATTTTATTTTTCTTTATTTTGTTTCTTTATTTCATCTCTTAATTTTGCTGCATCTTCATATCTTTCTTCTTTAACAGCTTGTTTTAATTGTTCTTCTAGAGATTCAGTAGTTTTATTTTCTTTACTTTCCTTATTTTTCTCTAATTCTTTCTTTTTGTCTTCCATATTCTTTACAATAGATTTATCCAATCTTTTTGCTTTTCTGCCAACATGTCTGTTAGAACCTTGAATATTCTTTAATATAGGGTCCAATCTATCGGAGAAAATATCATAGCAATCCATACAACCAAACAAACCTGTATTAGCAAATTCATTATATGTTGTACCACAAGTATTGCATCCTTCCTCTCTCATAGAACCTATTGATGGAATAAATGAATCCATATTATAATCATCAAAGAATCCACCTAAAAAGCTTGGTAAATTCATAGACATATTAAAATTAAATTCTCTTCCTATTCCTAATTTTCTTGCACATTCTTCACATAAATTCATTTCTTTTTTTACACCATTAATAATTTGGGTGTATCTTACATTAGCTTCTCTTCTCCCACAATTTTGACATTTCATAATAAATTCCTCCTAACAAAATTTTATTTTTTAAATAAGATCTTAATTTACTAATACATAATATATTTTTTAGACACCACCTTTAAAATTCTTCATTTATATAATTGTCTCGATATTAATCTTCAACTAAATTTATTAACATGTTTTTAAAAATATTTGCTCGTAAAGAATCTTTTATATCAATTGGTACACTTCTAAGTACATTATCACTTGTTGCTACTTTCAAAAGTCTCGCTTCTTTTTTAGTAACAATTTCATCTGACAACAAATTACTTATGAAAATATCTACTTCATTAGAAGTTAAAGTATCCCCAATGCTATTAATTAAATGCATAATATAATTACTTTGTGTAACATTAATTTTTTTAATTGTAATGTGACCACCACCGCCTCTTTTACTCTCTACATAATAACCCTGTGAAGGTTTAAATCGTGTGGAGATTACGTAATTTATTTGTGAAGGCACACAATTAAAATGTTCTGCTAGTTCATTTCTTTGTATCTCTAGCTCATCATCTGTTTTAAGCATATCTTTTATAAATTCTTCTATTAAATCTGATATTCTCATTTTGTCACTTCCTATCTTTGAACTTTAGGGACGGACCTTAAAGTTCATATTTTATGTTGATTTTTATATCTCTTTGACTTTGACTTTCTTTGACTTTTACAATTATATTATACTCCCTTTTTTTAAAAAAGCAATAGTTTTTTTAAAAATTTTTATTTTCCTTAATAAATAAGGTAGACTAAGCCACCTTATTTATTTCTTATCTCATTTATTGCCTCTGGTATTTTTTCTATTGTATCAGAAGCTTTCATAGATATATCATTTAACTCTTTTTGAGCTAACTCCCCTGCAAGTCCTGCTAAATAACTACCTGCAGCTATTGTTAAAACATTTGGTTCACTATATCCTAATAAACCAACTAATATCCCAGATAAAACATCTCCACTTCCTGCTGTTGCCATGCCAGCACATCCTCTTTTTACTAAATATCCCTCTTCTCCATTAGTTACAATTGTAGTATGACCTTTAAGAAGTAAAATTACATTATTAAATTGTTTTGCAAATTTAACAGCTAACTCCTCTGGATTATCTAATATCTTTTTAAAATCATATCCACTAATTCTTTCAAATTCTTTTGGATGTGGGGTTAATATAACTTTACATTTTGTTTCGTTTAAAATATTCTTATCCATTTTAGCGAGTGTATTCAACCCATCTGCATCAATTACAACTGGTATATCCTTCGTTTCTAATATGTAGCTTAGTATCTTTTCATTGTCCGGGCATTCTCCCCACCCCATACCAATTGCAACTGCTTTTAATTTTTCTAATGCCTTATCTATTTCCTCTTTACTAAAAATCATATGACCTTTTTCACTTTTTATAGTAAATAATGTTTGCTCTAGTAAATATGGCATAACACTATTTTCAATTTCTTCTGGAATTATGACTCTTACAACTCCACAACCAGCCCTTAAGCTACTACAACTTAAATTGGCAAGCTTAACAGCACCAGAATATTCTATGCAACCACCTATTATTCCAACATATCCAAAATTTCCTTTATTGGAATTTTCATCTCTTTTATGAAATATACTTTTTATATCTTCACTTTTTAATTCTTTCATATTAATTACCTCTCAAAATTAATATACTATACTTTTTATTATATATCAATTTTCCTCTACACATTTACTTAAAAATTTGATAAACTACATATATAATTTTTGCTCAAAGCAAAAGAATGGAG
>CALXMM010000021.1 GCA_944389475.1 uncultured Clostridia bacterium | reverse complement strand
AGAAAGTCTAGCTTTAAGTATATGGAGCCACTTGTCCGACTTGAACGGACGACCTACTGATTACAAGTCAGTTGCTCTACCAACTGAGCTAAAGTGGCATTTTTGGTGACCCCGACGGGAATCGAACCCATGTCTCCGCCGTGAAAGGGCGATGTCTTAACCGCTTGACCACGGGGCCTTATATATAAAGAACTAAATAATAAACTATTATTTAGTTCTTTTGGTGAGCTATCCGCGACTCGAACGCGGGACAACTTGATTAAAAGTCAAGTGCTCTACCACCTGAGCTAATAGCCCATGTGCACTGCATCGCAGTGCTCTTATATATTACTATTTTTTTTTGATTTTGTCAACATTTTTTTGAAAATTTTTTCAAATTTTTTAAATTTTTATTTATTTAATTCTTCTAATACATCTTCTACATCTAATCCATGAACCATGCAAGCCTCTTCTAATGTCTCTTCTCTAGAAGCAGGACAACCTAAACAATGCATTCCCATGTTTAATAATATTTCAGCTTTTTCTGGATTTGTATCTAATAATTCTCCAATTTTAATTGTTTTTTCTATTTGCATTTTTGTACCTCCTTATTTATACATAATCGAATAATCTCGACATTTTTTCGCTAACAATATTATTTTATCATATTTTTTCATAAAAGTATAGACATTCTTTATAAATTATAGTAAAATTCGAATATGGTAGGTGATTTGTATAAACAGTTTAATCAATCTATTTTTTATTTCATTTATTATTAACTTTTTTATTACGTTTTATTCAGTATATTCAATAATTAGTTTTATTGTTTCCCAAGATATTCAAGGAGTTAAATTAAACAAAAAAATCAATTCAAATTAATGGAGGTTTTATGCCTAAAAAAAGTATTTTTTTATTTTTTCTTTGTATTTTATTATTAGTATTTTTTAATTTAATTATATTCTACCCTATTTTCAAAACAAATAATATAACCATATCATTTGCAATACACCCATTTAATATATGTACTAAATATCCTAAGTTTTGGCATTTCTTTAAAATATTCTATATTATAATCTTATTATTTTCTAGTTCATCTATTTCTTATTTATTAATTTCTAATTTTTTTAAGAACGAAAAAAAAGAACAGAAACTCCCCTTAAAAACTTTAGATAATAACTTAAGGGTACTTGTAGGTTTTAGCCCTTCCCAAAAAAAGGATATCTATCTTCCGGAAAAATCTTTATACCAAAATATTCTTATTACCGGAACAATTGGAAGTGGGAAAACTAGTTCAGCAATTTATCCATTTTCCGAACAATTAATAAAATACAAAAGTAATAGATCTAAAGAAAAATTGGGTATTCTGTGTTTAGATGTAAAAGGTAATTTTTATAAGCAAATAAGATTTTATGCTAAAAAATTTGGTCGATTAAATGATTTAATCGTTATTGGTTTAAATTCTAAAGAGACATATAATCCGTTAGATAAGCCAAATTTAAATCCTTTAGTTTTAGCAAATAGATTAAAAACAATTCTTACTTTGCTTTCTCCCAATAATAGCGAATCCTTTTGGTTGGATAAAGCTGAACAATTAATTGCAGAAGCAATAAAACTTTGCAGGCTTTATAATAATGGTTATGTTAATTTTAACGAATTACATAAATTAATTAATAATAAATCATATTATTTAGAAAAAATAAAATATTTAAGAAATTTATTTTTATCAAATAAATTCTCTAAAATAAATTTATATAATTTAACTTCCGCAATAAATTTTTTTGAAAACGAATTTTTTAAACTTGATGAAAGAACTATTTCTATTTTAAAATCCGAAATAACTAGAATTACTCTTCCTTTTGTCTCAGACTATAATATTTCTAGAATATTCTCTCCTCCAAGAAATCAAATTACTTTTAGGGGATTTAGAAATTTAATATCCGAAGGTAAAATAGTTGTTCTTTCCATGAATATCTCCGAATTTGCATCACTTTCTAAAATAATAGCAACATACATGAAATTAGATTTTCAATCAGAAGTTATGTCCTCTTTAAATAAAAAATTTTCTAGACCTGTTGCATTTATTTGTGATGAATATCAAGAATATATTACAAGTTCAGATGCAAATTTTTTCTCCGAAAGTAGAGAAGCTAAATGTATAAATATAATCTCAACACAAAGTTATTCTTCTTTATTAAACACAATTAAAGATGAATCAGCTTTAAAAGTTATAATTCAAAATTTAGTAAATAAACTCTGGTTTAGAACTGATGATATATTTACTATAGAAAATGCCCAAAAACAAATTGGTAAAGAAGATAAAGAAAAAATCTCTAAAACAATTTCTGAAAATGCCCAGGAATCCAATTATAATTATTTGATAAAAAAATTTAAATCCAAGAGCTCGAATCTTTCAGAAAGCATAAATACTTATTATCAAAATGATTATATTTATGACTCTCGTTTTTTTACTCAAGAATTAAGTACTTTTTCTTGTTTGTCTTTTCTTTCGGATGGGAACAATACTCTTCCACCACAAAAATTAGACATGTATCCTTATTTTAAATAGGTTTATAGGTAAATCCTTTATTAAAAACCTAAATATATTATACAAGGTTGTGATTTTATAAGAACAAAACGAATATTTTTTATAATAATTTTTCTTTTATTTTTTAATCTTTGTTTTATGTCCAACTCCTATGCTGCTGACCCTAAAATTGTATCAACTTTAAATTCTGCTTTCGAATCCATAGAAAAATGGCTTTTAAAACTTGCCACTCCTGCAGCTGCAGTTGCGGTTGGAACAGGTATCTTTATGAAAAAATTTAGTTTTGGTGATGAAGAAAGAATAAGGCTTGGCAAAAAATTAATTAAGAACTCACTATTTTCATATGGTTTTATTTTAGCTCTAGATTTAATCTTAGCTGCTATAAAATCTCTAGTTGGATAAAATATGGAACAAGAAAACTTATCTACTTTAATTGCCAATACTATAAATGAACTTATTCAAAATTTGTTTTCTTCTATAGATAATAATATTTATTCTTATATTGATAATATTGTATTTTTAAGTCCAGATACTTTATCTAACACAAACTTAGAAGATTTCTTTAAATCCTCTTCTAGCGGTATTTTAGTAATTGCAAATACACTAATATTAGCTTATCTTATATATTATTGTATAAAATTATATTTATCCTACTATTCTGGTGAACGAATTCAAAGACCTTACCAATTTATTTTTAAAATCATTTTAAGTGCAATTATTATGAACAGCTCATATTTTATTTGTGAGCAATTTATTAATATTCTTAGTCTTGGTACAACTGCAATTCAAGATATAGGTCAAGATATTATTTCTAAAGAAATTTCATTTAAAACATTGGTTGGAGAATTAAATTCCGTACTTTCTATCGAGGGTACTTCCTTTGATGTTTTTTCATTAACTGGTATTATAAAATCATTTTGTAGCATTGGTCTTGTTTCTTTAATGTTATCTTATTCTTTACGTTTCATTATGGTAAAAGTATTTATCTTGCTATCACCATTTGCTTTTTTAAGCATTTCCGTAAATTCCACAAGTTGGTTTTTTAGGAGTTGGTTTAAATCATTTTTCGCACTTATATTTATGCAATTTTTTATAGCAATTATTTTAATTGTAACATTATCAATAAACTTTTCCGAAGATATTATCTCTAAATTTTTATACATAGGAGCAATATATGCTCTTACTAAATCTAATATATACATTCGTGATTTAATTGGTGGAATATCCACCGGACTTAATACAAATTTATCTGCCATAAAATCTTTTATAAAAACGAGGTGATATTTATTTTTATAATTCCTCAAAATTTTAATTTTAAAAATAAATTTCTGGGCATTATCGATTATTCAACTCTTATATTGTTAATTATATGTTATGCTATATCTTTTAGTATTCTCAATTTGCTATTTTCCAATATCAACATAAAAATTATTTTATTCATTATATTTAATGGTCCTCTTACAATAATCTCTATAATTGGATTTAACCATGAAAATATTATATATGTTCTATGTTACCTATTTAAATTTTTTAAAAATAGAACCATATATCTTTATCGAAAAAATTTTTTTGATACATAATCCTTTTATTATCCAGTTTTGTAATTTTTTGTCGTTTTTTGTTATTGTATTTAAAATTTTCTAATGATATAATATTGTAATTGTAGGAGGGGAAATATGAAATTAGAGCAAAATGATAAAAACATTTTATTTTCAGAAACCAAAATACCTGATGTATTCTTCACAGAATATATGAATCAAGCTAGCGGTGATTTTGTAAAGGTATATTTGTATATAGCTTTTCTTGCTAAATATAATAAAGACATTAAAATTAATGATATATCAAAAACATTAAATCTTCCTTTTAAAACAATACAAGAAGCTTTATCTTATTGGGAAGAACAAGAGCTTTTGGTTAAGAAAAATAATGGATATATTGTAGTTGATTTACAAGAAAAGGAATTAAATAAATTATATTCTCCTAGATTGTCTTCATCTCCGGAGAAAGCCCTTTCTAATGCTAAAAATCAATATAGAGCAAAAGCCATTGAGGAGATTAACAATTCTTGTTTCCAAGGTATGATGTCTCCTTCTTGGTATAATGATATAGATTTATGGTTTAATAAATTTGGCTTTGATGAACAGGTTATGATTGCACTTTTTAAATATTGCTTAGATCGTTCTGCTTTAAATAGGCCTTATGTCCAAGCTGTTGCTACTGCTTGGCATCAAAACCATATTCAAAACTTTACAGATTTGGATAATTATTATGCAAAGCAAGAAAAATTATCTTTAATAGAAAAACAAGTCTCAAAGAAATTAGGTTTAACACGTGGCTTAACACAATACGAAAAAGGATATATCGAAAAGTGGGTTGTTGACTATTCATATAATATGGATGTAATCGAAATTGCCCTAAAGAAAACGACATCAAAAACAAATCCTAATTTTGAATATTTAAATACATTAATTTCTAATTGGCATGAACACAATTTGCGTACAACTGCTGATGTCAATAATTACCTTGAACAAATGAAAGTTCAAAATAAAAATAAAAAGACTTTGGAAAAACAAACAAAACAAGCAAATTATAAAAGTTTCGAACAAAGAACATATAATAATTTGGATTCATTATATGCAAATAATTAAGGAGTTATTTTATGTCTGGTACTATTTTAAAAGATTTATTAAATGAATATGAAATAAAAAAATTACATGCAGAACAACTCGCAGATGAAAAAAAAGATAAACTCATGAGTACATATCCTGAATTTGAAAAAATTAATTCTGATATTGTTAAATGTGGTCTTAATTTATCTCGAGAAAAATTAGAATCAAATAATGCAGAAAATATAGATAAATTGAAAGAACAATTAGAAAACTTAAAAAAACAAAAAGCGGATTTTTTAAAAAGTATAAATATGACCGAAAATGACTTATTGCCAAAATATGAATGTCCTATCTGTAAAGATACTGGATATATTACCAATAATGGAACAAGCACAATGTGTTCTTGCTTAAAACAAAAATTAATAAATATTTCTTATAATAAGTCAAACATAAATAAATTGGATACAGAAAATTTTAGTACCTTTGATATCAACATGTATTCCGATGAAGTTAATGAAGAAAAATATCATTCTTCTGTATCTCCAAGAAAAAACATATTAATAATAAAGAAAATTATAGATGATTTCTTAGCTAATTTTGACAATCCTAAGGGAAAAAATTTATTATTTACTGGTAGTCCTGGGCTTGGAAAAACATTTCTTTCCAATTGTATTGCAAAACAATTAATGGATTTAGGAAAAATAGTTTTATATCAAACAGCTCCAATAATGCTTGATAACATTTTAGATTGTAAGTTTGGTAAAAATAATATTCCTCAGAACTTCCTAGAAAATATATATAATGCGGATTTATTAATTATAGATGATTTAGGAACAGAAACAATGAATAATATTAAATTTACTGAATTATTTAATGTAATTAATACACGTATTTTAAATAATAAAAAAACTATTATATCAACAAATCTATCTATTCAAAATCTATTTTCGATATATGATGAAAGAATAGTTTCTAGAATAGTTGGAAGTTATAATATATGTAAATTTTTTGGGGAAGATATAAGATTTAAAATTAGGAATATATAGTATAGTAAAAGCTAGATTAGTTTTACTAATCTAGCTTTTTAATTTATTAGTTTTGTGTATATGGTAAAACAGCAATATGTCTTGCTCTTTTAACTGCTAAAGTAATATCTCTTTGATGTTTTGCACAAGCACCTGTTGCTCTTCTTGGTAAGATTTTACCTTTATCATTTACAAATTTTCTTAATTGATCTGCATTTTTATAATCTAATTCGAAGTCCTTATCTGCACATAAAGGACATACTTTTTTTCTCATTTTTCTAAATCTTGGATTATAATCATCATCATTTCTGTTGTTTTTTCTGTTTTGTTTTTTTTCTGCCATTTAATTCTCCCCCTTTCTAACTAAAATGGTAAATCATCATTAGAAGTTGTTTCAAAATCTGAATCTCCTCCAGTTGGTACAGAACCAAATGTATTATCGAAGTTTCCGTTAGATTCTGAATCTCTTCTTCCTTCTGCAAAATATGCTTCCTCTGCAACAACTTCTGTTACATAATGTTTTTGACCTTGGTCATCATCCCAAGTTCTTGTTTGAATTCTGCCTACTATGGCTACTTGTTGACCCTTTTTAAAATATTTACTACAAAACTCTCCTAATTTGCTCCAAGCTACTATATTAATAAAATCTGCTTGTCTTTCTTCTCCTTGACGTACAAATCTTCTATTAACAGCTAATGAAAATGAAGCAACTAATGTGTTATTTGTTTGAGTATATCTTACTTCTGGATCTCTTGTTAATCTTCCTAATAATTCTACTTTATTCATATTTTATACCTTACCTTTCTTTTTAAAGGCCCCCGTAAATTATTTGTCTTTTCTTACTACGATGAATTTCATTATATTATCATCGATTCTGTAATTTCTCTCTAATTCAGCTATTGATTCTGGTTTAGCTTCGAATTCAATTACAACATAGTATCCTTCTTCTTTCTTTTGAATTGGATAAGCTAATTTTTGTGAACCACGTTCATCTACAGATTCAACTTTACCATTAGTGTTAATTAAATCTGTGTATTTTGTAACTAAATTTTTGATAGCTTCTTCTTCAATAGTTGGATTGATAATGATAACACTCTCGTATTTATTCATTATATTCACCTCCTCATGGCTTAATAACCCATTATCCAATGGGTAAGGAGAAAATATTTCATCTTCTCAACAGTTGGTATTTTATCACATTTTTTCTAGTTTTGCAACCCAATTACTTGAAAAAACTGGTATTTTATAGTAAAATATATAAGGATTTAGGAATCTTTTTTTCTATTTAATATTTTTTTATTTTAACTGCTCAAGATTTATCTATAATTTTGGCAGTTTATTTTTAGCAAGGAGATTTTTATATGTGGGATGTAATTTTAGATACATTAATTGATACCTTAAAATTAATTCCATTTTTATTAATAACATATATATTAATGGAATTCATAGAACATAAAACAAGTGAGAAATCTAAAAATGCCATAAAGAAAGCTGGTAAGCTTGGACCTTTTATTGGTGGTATTCTAGGAATTGTACCGCAATGTGGCTTTTCTGCTGCAGCTGCAAGCCTTTACTCCGCTAGAATTATCACTCTTGGTACACTAATTGCTGTTTTCTTATCAACTTCAGATGAAATGCTTCCTATTTTAATTTCTGAAGCAGTTGATATTAAAATTATTCTTTCAATACTTGGAATAAAGTTAGTTATAGCAATTATTGTTGGATTTATCATAGATTTATTTTTTAGAAAAAAGTTTGAAAATACAGATGATGAACCGGAAATAAAGGATTTATGTGAACATGAGCATTGTGATTGTGAACATGGTATTTTTAAATCTGCTTTAAAACATACATTGAGTATTACTTTATATATACTTGTTATATCTTTTATTTTGAATTTAATTATATATTTTATAGGAGAAGATACATTAGCACATTTATTAAATTCAACACCTATTGTAGGCCCAATAATAGCATCTTTAATAGGATTAATTCCAAACTGTGCATCATCCGTAATTATTACACAATTATATTTATCCAATGTTCTTAATTTTGCAACAATGATTGCTGGACTACTAGTTAACACTGGTGTTGGATTATTGGTATTATTTAGAACAAATAATGACTTAAAAGAAAATATTAAAATTACCATTTTGTTATTTCTAATTGGTGCAATTTTGGGAATTATTTTTGATTTAACAGGTTTTAATATATAAATTTTAGATATTAAATAAGCCCTTCCTATTTACTTTATAGGCTGGGCTTATAATATTTTTATTATTTAATATCATTTATTAATTTCTCTATCTCTTCTTTTTCTAGTTCAGTGATTTTGCTTATAGTTTCTATGGGCATTTTTTACCTCCTTTTATTTTAGTAATGCGATCGCCAAATCACTTACTATTATATCAGGAGTTTTTTTATATACTAAAATTTTTTACCCACCACTGGTAGAACCAGTGGTTTTTTCAAGCTAAAAGCGCCAAAAAAAGTGGAAAACTTTAAATTCTTAAAAAGTTTTCCACTTTTAATAATAATTTTATAATAAACATTATATTAATTTCGATTTTTTATATTTTATCTACTAATTTTGTTCTTTTAATTCTTTATCCTTAGCAAATTTATTTTCATTACCTTCCTTAAGTTCTTTAACATATTCTGTCATTTTTGCTTTTATTTCCTTAGCTGAATTCATTCTTAAAACTTCGTGTGCTATTTTTTTACATTCCTTATGACTTAAACTTCTAATCATTTTTCTAGCACTTAACATTTTTGTTGGATTCATAGAAAATTCATCCAATCCCAAACCTACTAAAATAGGTATATATCTTTCATCCGCTGCTGCTTCTCCACACATTCCGCAGAATATTTTAGATTTATGCGCTCCATCAATTGCCATTTTTACTAATCTAATTACAGCTGGATGGAATTTGGTATATAAATCTGATATTTTTTCATTTCCTCTTTCAACTGCAACTGTATATTGAATTAAATCATTTGTTCCGATACTAAAGAAATCACATTCTTTAGCAAGTTCTTCTGCCATAATAGCTGCAGATGGAATTTCTATCATTATTCCAACTTTTACATTTTTATCAAATTTTATTTTTTTAGATTTTAATTCTTCCTTTACCTCTTCTATAATCTTCTTTGCTTCTCTAATTTCATCTATAGAAGAAATCATAGGTAACATAATTGCTAATTTTCCGTAAACACTTGCTCTTAACAAAGCCCTTAATTGAACTTTAAATATTTCTGGCTCACGCAAGCATATTCTTATTGCTCTATATCCTAAAAATGGATTATCCTCTTTATCTAAATGCATATATTTAAGGTCTTTATCCCCACCAATATCTAGAGTACGAACTATAACTCTTTTTCCTTCAGCTCTTTCTAGAACTTCTTTATATGCTTTAAATTGTTGCTCCTCCGTAGGCATACTATCTGAATCCATATATAAGAATTCACTTCTAAATAATCCTACTCCTTCTGCACCATTTGCAATAACCGCATCCATATCTTTAGGTGAACCTATATTTGCCACAACTTCTGTTTTATAGCCATCTTTAGTAATACTTTTTCTTTTTATATATTTAGATAAATTTCCTTTTTCTTCATCCAAGCTTTTTTGAATTTTCGTTAAACTGTCAAGTTCATCTTCAGATGGTCTTTCGAAAACTTCTCCTGTACTACCATTCATAGCAATAAATTCATCATTATTTAATTTTTTAGTAGCTCCCTTTGCTCCTACTATAGCTGGAATTTCATGTGTTCTAGCCATAATTGAAACATGGGAATTCTCACTACCATTTTCTATAATTAAACCTGCAATAGATTTTAAATTTAATTTTGCTGTATCAGAAGTAGAAAGATCTTTACCAACTAAAATAGTATTTTCTGGTAAATTGCTTAAATCTAGTTCTTCTTTATTCATAATCTTATTTAATACTTTTTGCTTCATATCCTGTATGTCAGATGCTCTTGCAGACATGTACTCATCATCCATATTTTTGAAAACTTCTTCTACATTTTCAAAACCTACTTTTGTTGCATATCCTGCATTATATCCATCTTCTTTAATTAATCTTTCTGTCTCACTTGTAAGTGTAGGGTCCTGTAATATCATTAAATAAGCATTCATAATGTCTGCTTCTGTTCCAGAAAGCTTTTCCGTAACTTTCTTTGTATCTTCTATTACCTCATTTAGACATTTCTTAAAAAACTTAAATTCGTTTTCTCTATCCTCAACTTTAAAATCTGTAAGTTTTACTTCTTCATCTTTTAAAACCTGTGTATGTCCAATACCAATACCCTTTGATACACCATTACCTTTTAACATATTTCTCTCCTCTTTTGTTTATTTAATTTTTCTCTGTACTAATTATTCTCCAAAATTATTTTTAAAAGCTTCTTCTATTTCTTTCATTGCCTCTTCTTCTTGTTCTCCATCACATTGAATTTCTACATCAGTCTTTTGTTTTATACCTGCTGACATTATCATTAATGGAGATTTTGCATTTACTGTTTTTCCATTAGCTATTAATTTTATATCACATGGATATTTCATGGCTATTTTTGCAAGCTCTGTTGCTGGTCTTGCATGTAAACCTGTTTCATTTTCTAAAGTTATTGTTTTACTAAGCATTTTTTACTTCATCTCCCTTTTTCCAAACATTTTTCTTTAATGCTGCCATTATAAACATTGCAACTACTGAACCTACAGCAATTGAAACTAAATACATTAAGGCATTTCCTACAACTGGTATTACGAAAATTCCTCCATGTGGTGCCATTAATGTACAATTAAATAACATAGACATTGCACCAGCAACTGCTGAACCTACTATACAAGAAGCAATTACACGAATTGGGTCAGCTGATGCAAATGGTATTGCACCTTCTGTTATGAAAGATAATCCCATAACATAGTTTAATAAAGCAGATTGCCTATCTTTTCTTGGTAATTTTTTAGGGAAGATTGTTGCAAGTAATGCTATTGCAATTGGTGGTACCATACCACCAGCCATAACAGCTGCCATTATATCGTAATGTCCTTCTGCAAGCATTCCTGTACCAAATGTATATGCTGCTTTGTTAACAGGTCCTCCTAAGTCTACAGACATCATTCCACCTAAGATTGCTCCTAAGATTAATTTGTTTGCACCTTGCATTGATGATAAGAAATTATTTAATGCTGTATTTATTGCACCAACAATAGGATTTATAGCAACCATAATTAATCCCATTAAAAGAATACCACCAACTGGATAAATTAATATAGGTTTAATACTATCTAGGCTCTTTGGTATAAATGAGAATATCTTCTTTAATAATAGAACTAGATATCCACCAATGAAACCTGCAAGTAATGCTCCTAAAAATCCTGAGCTAACAACTACTGCATCTGGATTAGATATAGAATCAAATGTAGTTCCTGCTTTTGCTAAAGCTCCACCTACAAAACCTACTGCTAAACCAGGTCTATCCGCTATACTCATAGCTATATATCCAGCTAAAATACATAGCATAAAATCAAATGCTGTATTACCAATTGTCTTAAAGAATGCTGCAACTGGTGTATTCATACCGAAGTTTGATGGGTCGATTGAATAATCATCTAATAAGAATGATATTGCAATTAATATACCTCCACCAACAACAAATGGTAACATATGTGTAACACCATTCATTAAATGTCTATATATTTTGCTTCCTACACCTTCAGATTCTTCATCTCCAGCATTGTCGTTTCCATTTCCTTGATATACAGGAATATCTTTTCCGCTTAATGCTCTGTTAATTAATTCTTGAGGTTTATGAATTCCATCTGCAACTTTTGCTTTAAGAATTTTTTTACCTTTAAACCTAGATAAGTCTATATCTATATCTGCAGCAATTATAATTGCCTTTGCATTTTTTATTTCTTCTTTTGTTAATTTATTTTTAACACCTGATTGACCTTGTGTCTCTATTTTTACAGGATGTCCCATTTCTTTTCCTGCAGCTTCTAAAGCTTCTGCAGCCATATAAGTATGAGCTATTCCTGTAGGACAAGCTGTAATTCCTAAAACTTCATATCCCTGTGCTTGTTCTGGTTTTTCATTAAATTTTTCATTTTCTGTTTCATTAATAATATTTAAAAATTCATCCTTGCTCTTTGCTAAGATTAATTTGTTTTTAAATTCTGTATCCATTAACATTGTAGATAATCTACTTAATACATCCAAATGTACATTATCACTAGTATTTGGAGCTGCAATCATAAATAATAAATTTACTGGTTTTCCATCTAGTGCATCATATTCTACTCCATGTGGTACAACCATTGCAACTAGTCCTGGTTCTTTTACGCAATCACCTTTACCATGTGGTATTGCAATACCTTCTCCAACACCAGTACTTCCTTCTTCCTCTCTTTTTAAAACAAGTTTTTTGTACGCTTCTGCATCTGTAATTTTACCTGTTTTAAGCATCAATTTTGTCATTTTGTCTATGATGTCATTTTTGTCTTTAGCTGTTACATTCAATTCAATTGAATCTTTGCTTAATAAATCTGTAATTCTCATTTCTTTTCCTCCTTTGTTAAAGCTTATTATATAAATTATATACTTCCTCTTTAGTTGCCAAATATTTTGATAATGCACTAGCTGCTCCTGCAGATATTCCCATTTTTAATGCTTCATAATAATTATTATATTTTAAATATCCTGCAATAAATCCAGCTACCATTGAATCTCCAGAGCCAACCGTACTCACTCTTTTTCCCTGTGGAGATTCCAAAAAATATTCTTTATTTTCTTCATCAATTAAAACAGCACCTATTTTACCCATAGAGACTAAAACATTTAGTGCACCCATATCTTTTAATTTTTTACCATACTTAATAGCATCTTCTTTTGTATGTATGTCTACACCAAAAATTTCTCCTAATTCCTCATTATTTGGTTTTATTAAAAATGGGTTATATTCTAGTGCTTTTACTAATAAACTTTTAGTTGCATCAACAACAATTTTTACATTTTGCTTTTTTACAATACTACATATCCTTTCGTATATGTCATCCTTTACTGAAGCAGGTATACTACCAGATAAAACTAAGAAATCATTTTCATTTAGTTTCTTAAGTTTTTCCAATAATCCTAAAATTTTATTTTCACTTATTTTAGGGCCATTAGCATTTATAGCAGTCTCTTCTGTTGATGATGATATTTTTACATTTATTCTTGAATTTCCATCTTCTAATTTTATAAAATCTGTTTCTACATTCATATTTTTTAGTAATCTTTCTATTTCTTCTCCTATAAAACCTGCTTTAAATCCTAATGCTACATTACTAATTCCAAGATTAGTTAATACTGTAGAGACATTTATTCCCTTTCCACCCGGAAGTATTAATTCAGTTTTAGACTTTTGTATTTTTCCAACTTCTAATTTATCTAGCTCTAAATTGTAGTCTAATGCAGGGTTAAATGTGACTGTATAAATCATTTTCTCCCCTCCTATCTTTAGTTAATTTTTGGTTAGTGTGCTTGCTTTTTAGATTCTCTTAGGTTGTTTATTTTGCACAACTTTTATTATAATTTTTCACAGTAATTCTATCATATTTAAAATTTATTTACAATTATTTCTTTTTTCATTTTTATGACATTTTTGTACATTTCTAAAAACTTATCGGATTTTACAATTATTATTGACAAACCTTCTAGTTTTTATTATAATTTTTTTTAGTTTATTCAAGTATATTTTAATTTTTAAATTATTTTTTTATCTTTTAAGGAGTTCTCATGAAAAAATTTTTTTATATTTTTATTATTTTATTTTGTATTTTTTTATATTCTAAAAATTTATTTAATAAAATTTCCGATTTAAATATTAATTTAAATTCAACCACAAATTATTTATATAATAATAAAATTGTCCCCCGGTTCATATGGTTATTTTTCTATTTTAATTAAATCCAATAAAAATATTAATTTTAAAATTATAAATAATAATTCTACAATTCCTAATAATTTAAATGTGTATATAAATAATTTTTCTGTGGATATTACAAAAAATAATTCTTGCTTATGCACAGGGAACACAAATGATGTGGATATCTTAACTTTTTATTGGGAGTGGCCTTTTTATAATTTTGATTATTTTTATCAACCTTTGTGTATTAATTTACAAATAATTTTTGAAAGGAATTAAATTTGAAAAAAATATTATTTTTATTTATTATTTTATTTTCTATATTTTCTTTATTTAGACATAATAACTATTCTGTAATACAAAATACAACTATTTATTCTGAAATTGCAAATCCTATATTTAATATTAATTTTAATAGTCCTGTTATTTTAGATAATTCAAATTTATCTATTAAATATTCTTTTAAAATTAATAATTTTAATAATGAAAACATTTCAGATATTCCATTTTATTATTATTTTTATATAGAAAATATACCAAATCCCGAAGAATTTGAGTTTCATTATTTTTTAGATAATACAGAAATATATTTAAATAATTTTAAATCCGATTCTTTTTATTTTACTAATTTTAAAAAGGAAGAATATACATTTACTATTAATATTAAATATATTAGTAATTTTAATTCTTCCATTTCATCCAATCCTAAAATTAAATTATTTTATGGATATTCAAATCATTTTGATTTTAAAGAATTTGATTTTTTAAAAATTAATATTATAAAAAATAATATTAATTTTTCCACACCTTCTAATTCTTCTCCTAAAAGAAATAAGAAAGAAACTGCTGCTAATAAATCCACACCACAAATTAATTCTAAAATTTATACAGATATAAATCAAATTAATTCCGATATTTTTATAGATACAAATACAAATATTCAAATTAATATAAGTAAATAAAATTTTACTTGCTGTTTTTCTTACTTAATGTCATAATATAACATAAGTACTGAGGGGGTGATATTTTGTATATTTATATTATTATTGGAATTATAGTTATAATTTTAGTATATATTTTAATTGCATATAATTCATTTATTCATTCTAGAAATCTAGTTAAAGAAGCCTTTTCTACAATGGATATTTATTTAAAAAAGAGATGGGATTTAATTCCAAATCTTGTAGACATTGTAAAAGCTTATTCTGCATACGAGCAAGAAACTTTAACCAAAATCGCATCTTTAAGAAGTCAAAATTATGATGATTTATCTATGGATAATAAATTGGATACTAACGAAGAATTATCAAAATATATTTCTAATATTTTTGCAGTTTCAGAAAATTATCCGGATTTAAAAGCTAATGAAGTATTTTTAAATTTAAGCAATAATTTAGTAAAAATAGAAGATGAAATTGCAAATAGTAGAAAATATTATAATGGTACAGTTAGATTATTTAATAATAAAATTCAAATGTTTCCAAATAATATTCTAGCAAATTTATTTAAATTTCATGAATATAAAATGTTTGAAGCTGATGCAGATGAAAGAAATAATATTGGGGTGAACTTAAATGAATAAAAAATTTATTAGTGTTCTAATATTTTTTACTTTAATCATATTAATATCATTAATTGTTCCCAAACCATCTATGGCAGTTAGTAATTATACAAATAGCAATACCCAATATACCCAATCATATAAATCATACGATATAAATATAAAAGTAAATGAAAATAATACATATGATATTACAGAAACTTTTGTTGTACATTATAATTTTTTATATGAAAATGGCATTACAAGAACAATTGCACTAAATAATAGTGTTCAATTGCCAAATGGTAAAAAGTATACAAATTCTGCGGAGGTTACAAATATATCTGCTAATACTAGTCTCTCTCAAGAAAGAGATGGTGGCGATTTAATCTTAAAAATAGGAAAGTCTAAAGACTTTTTATTTGATGATGATAGGACATACATATTAAAATATACATACAATGTTGGTTCCGACCCACTTAAAGATAATGACTTATTTTACTTTTTCTTTTTTAATTTTATGGATGAGACTAAACTTAATATAAATAAAATAAGTTTTACAATAACTATGCCAAAAGAATTTGATAGCTCAAACTTAACTTTCCTTTCAGGAGTTCAAGAACTTTCTAATGGAGGTAACTTAAAATATACTGTTAATAGAAATACAATTAATGGTACATATGAATTTGACTCTCAACAGTTAGCTACTCTTTCTGTTGCTTTAACTTTACCTGAAAAGTATTTTACAGTAGATGAAAAATCATATAGTCCATATTATTTAATAATAGCTATATCCTTAGGCTTTGTATTTATTGTATTCATATTGTGGTTAATATTTGGAAGGGATAAAACCGTTGTAGATACAGTAGAATTTTATCCTCCGGGAGGTTATAATTCTGCGGAAGCTGCTTTTTTGTATTATGGTCGAGTCGATATTAAAGCTGTAGTTTCTTTATTATTTTATTTAGCTTATAAAGGCTATTTAAAAATAGATGAAATAAAAGGGTCTTTCCCTTTTTATAATAATTTTAAAATAACTAAATTAAAAGAATATGATGGTAATAATGAAGAAGAAAAAATATTTTTTGATGGTTTATTTTCTTCAAAAGATGTTGTTACTTATAAGGAATTACATTCAACCTTTTATTATACAGTAAGAAAAATTTTAAAAGGTTTTAATAATAGAAGAAACAAAAAGAAATTATATTATAAGAAAGCTTTAACGGCCAGAAAAATAATAATGCCTATGATAATAATTTTAACTATATTATCTATTGTAAAAATATTTATAGATGGCAATATATCACCTTATATTAGTTTAACCGCTATAGTATTTTTACTATTTGGAATTATTTTTCCTATTAATATTTTAATGTATAAAAATACTAGATTTACAAAAACAGTTATATCTATATGGATTTTAACGGTAGGTTTAGTACCTTTTATTGTTGGAATTTGCCCTATAGTTTTCTCAAAACCTATTTATGCTATCACATTTATAATTGTTTTTATAAGTATTTTAGCATTACTAGTATTTAGAAAATTAATTTTAAAAAGAACACCAGAAAGTATAGATGCACTTGGTAAAATTAAAGGATTTAGAAAGTTCTTAAAGACTGCGGAAAAAGAGCAATTAGATGCTTTGGTAGAAAAAGATCCTGAATATTTTTATAATATTTTACCATATACATATGCTTTAGGTATATCTAATAAATGGGTTAAACGTTTTGAAGGTTTAGGAATGGAGCAAGCTATGGATGAGAGGTGGCTTAGATGAATAAAAAATTTATAAAAATGTTATTTCTAATTTTTATATTAGCAATAACATTAATTTTTCCAAATGAATCTTTTTCTGCATCAAGCAGTTATACAATCGATTCATACAATATAAATATGAAAGTAAATGAAAATAACACATTTGACATTACTGAAACAATTGTTGCTGATTTTAAATATAGTGCACATGGAATAACAAGAAAAATACCTATAACAAATACTGTAAGAAGATTAGATGGTACAACATACAAAAACAATGCAAAAATAACTAATATATCTGTAAATGGCCAATACACTAAAGAAACAGAAAATGGTTATTTATACTTAAAAATTGGAAATTCAAATAAAACTTTACGTGGTAAGCAAGAGTACATTATAAAATATACATATGATATAGGTTCTGACCCACTTAAGGATGAGGATGAATTTTATTATAATTTAGTTGGTGACCAATGGGATACTGACATTAATAAAATAAGTTTTACAATAATAATGCCAAAAAGTTTTGATAGTTCAACATTAGGTTTTTCTTCAGGCGTTTCTGGCTCTGTAGATAATACTAATGTTGCATATAATATTAGCGGAAATACAATTACAGGAATATATAATAATACTTTACCTGCTTATAATGGTCTTACTATTAGACTTACTTTGCCGGAAGGATATTTTGTAGGAGCACATAATAATAATACAAATTATTATTTTATCATAGGATTAATTGTTGTTTTTATTTTTATAGCTCTTTTTTTATGGTTCCTATATGGTAGAGATAATCCTGTTGTTGATACAGTGGAGTTCTATCCTCCTGAAGGATTAAATTCCGCAGAACTTGGTTATATGTATTATGGTATATCAGATAATAAAGGAATTGTTTCCTTATTAATTTATTTAGCAGATAAAGGTTATTTAAAAATAGAAGAATCAAAAGATAAAGATTATACTAAATTAAAAATAATTAAATTAAAAGAATATGATGGTAATAATGAATCTGAAAAATTATTTTTAAATGATTTATTTAAAAAAGGAAATTCTGTTAGCTATGGTGATTTATATGACTATTTTTACGTAACAGTAAATAAAATTAAAAAATTAATAACAAAAGAAAATAAACCAAAAATATTTGATAGAAAATCATTAATGGCTAAAATATTTTTAATACCTTTAGCAGTTATAATTTATTTATTAATAACTATAACACCATTTTATGATACTGGAATGTTATCATCTCTTATAATTGCACTTGCATTTCCAGGAATGTTCCTTTTTGCTACAATATCAATAAATTTTTCCACTCAAAAAAAGGAACTTAAAATACCAATAACAATTTTTCTTTTTATATTATTTATTATTATGTTTTATTTAATGGTATTTCCTATAGTTAATATTTCTCCAATATATTTAAATACATATATAATTGGAATTATTGGAATAATTATATTAAGCATATTTAGTAAATTAATATTAAAAAGAACTCCTTTTGGTTCTGAAATATTAGGTAAGATTAGTGGATTTAAACGTTTTTTAGAAACTGCGGAAAAGCCACAATTAGAAGATTTAGTAGAAAAAAATCCTCATTATTTTTATAATATTTTACCATATACTTATGCCTTGGATGTTTCTGAAAAATGGATAAAACAATTTTCAGGAATCGCAGTACCAGCTCCTTCATGGTTCGATTCTGATTATACTTTTAATTTTAATAGTTTTAATACCTTTATGAGTTCAACCATGTCTTCTATTAGCAGTAGCATGACTTCATCTTCTTCATCTTCCGGTGGAGGTTTTTCAGGAGGAGGCTCCGGAGGTGGTGGCGGAAGTTCTTGGTAATTTTCGCACTTACTTGTTTAATTAGTAATTTATATATATTTTTTGGAGGAATTTAAATGAACAAAAAAATTATTGGCATATTTATTTTCATTTTTATATTTTTAATAATATCTATATTTCCAAGCAAATCTTTTGCTGCATCTAGTAATGGATATACTATAGATTCATATGATATTAATATGAAAGTAAATGAAAATAATACATTTGACATTACCGAAACAATTGTCGCTAATTTTACATCAAATAAACATGGAATAATAAGAAAAATACCATTAAGTAATACTGTAGAAAGATTGGATGGTTCAACATCTAGAAATAGAGCAACAGTTTCAAATATATCAGTAAACAATGAATATACTAAAGATAGTGGTAGTGGTTATATTTCTTTACAAATAGGGGACCCAGATAAAACTATTCGTGGGAAACAAGAATACATTATAAAATATACATATGATATAGGTTCTGACCCACTAAAAGATGCAGATGAGTTTTATTATAATTTAATTGGTGACCAATGGGACACAACCATAAATAATATTAGTTTTTCCATAACCATGCCTAAAGAATTTGATAGTTCGAAATTAGGCTTTTCATCCGGTGTTTATGGCTCCGTAGATAATACATATGTCTCATATAATATTGATGGAAATACGATTATAGGAACATATAATGATATTTTACCTGCATATAATGCCCTTACCGTAAGACTTACTTTACCAGATGGATATTTTGTAGGAGCTAAAAATAATAATTCTTTATATTATTTAATAATTGCAATATCTATAATTTTTGTTATTATTTCTGTTGTTTTATGGATACTATTTGGAAAAGATCCTCAAGTTGTAGAAACTGTAGAATTTTATCCACCTGAAGGATATAATTCTGCAGAAATTGGATTTTTATATTATGGACAAGCAGAAAATAATGCAATTATTTCTTTATTAATTTATTTAGCTGATAAAGGCTATTTAAAAATAGAAGAAATAGAGACAAAGGTGCTTTTCTCTTCTTCTAAAGATTTTAGAATTACTAAATTAAAAGAATATGATGGAAATAATGAATCAGAAAAGATATTTTTTAATGGTTTGTTTAGCCGAAAAGATTCGGTTACTTCTTCGGATTTACGAAATAGATTTTATTTAACCGTAAATTCTATTAAAAAATTATTAAATAGTAGAGAAAATAGGAAAAAAATATATGATAATAAATCTTTAATTGCCAGAATAGTATTAATACCAATGATAATATTATTATTTATATTAATAACCATATTTCCTTTTATATCTATGGGATTAGAAACTGAAATTCTAATAGCTTTATTATTCCCAGGTATAGCACTTTATCTTATAATGAGTAATATTGTTTCTAATTCAAAATTAGCATCAAAAATATTTATCATTATTTTTGCTTTATTATGGGGTGGTATACCATTTTTAACTATGGTATTACCAATAATATCTTCAGCACCAATATATGCAATAACCTATATTGTAGGAATAATATGTATTATTATAATGTGTATATTTAGAAAGCTAATATATAAAAGAACTCCTTTTGGTATTGAAATACTAGGAAAATTAAAAGGTCTTAAACGTTTCTTAGAAACAGCTGAAAAAGAACAATTAGAATCATTAGTAGAAAAAGATCCTGAATATTTTTATAATATTTTACCATATACTTATGCATTGGGTGTTTCAGAAAAATGGGTAGAACAATTTGAAGGAATTGCTTTTGCTTCACCTAGCTGGTATAATTCAGGAACAGCATTTAGCGTAGCATCATTTAATACATTTATGAATTCTACAATGTCTAGTGTAAGTTCTACGATGACATCATCCCCATCTTCTTCTGGCGGAGGTTCTTCAGGAGGAGGCTCCGGAGGTGGTGGCGGAAGTTCTTGGTAATTTCTGTCTTATGTATTATTTGAAAATATATAATTATTAAATATATTAAATATTCTTATTTAAAAATATTCCAAAATATAAAATTTTTGGAATATTTTTTTGTTTTTTTATATAATATATACTAATTAATTTATTATTTTTTTACTAATAATATTAGGATTATTTTTAATTTATTTAAATATTTCTAATTTATTTAATCTTTCTATTGACAATAATTCTAATACATTATATAATTATAAGGTATCACATCGCGGGGTGGAGCAGTTGGCAGCTCGTTGGGCTCATAACCCAAAGGTCGGAGGTTCGAGTCCTCCCCCCGCAACCAATTTTGAGGCTTTTAGCCTCTTTTTTTTATTTTAAAATATTTTATATTATTTTATAAAATGCCCTAGTATCAAGCATTTTATCTAAAAATAGTTTTACTTAATTTATTTTATTTTTTATTATTTTTTGCAATTTGTTACCAAAGTTGCTACCAAAAATTATTTTTTATAGCTAATGGTAGCACCTATATGCTACCATTAGTATTTTCAAGTATTACAGCTATTATCTCTATAAAAAAAATAAATTATCTTTCATAGGAATCTTTATCTTCCTTGTTCATATTTTCGATAAGATTTAATGGTTCATCTAAAGTTAATATATTTGCATTTGAATTATCAATTAAATTTTGTTCCATATAATATTCATTTACTTTTTCTAGTTCATTTCTCTTATACTTATCAAATACAGAAGTATAAGCATTTAATGTTACAGAAACATCAGTATGTCCCATAAGTTTTTGTAATACTACTGGACTCATACCTGCCTCTATTGCTCTTGTTGCATATGTATGTCTTAGACTATGTGTAGAAAAGTGTGGAATATCTAATTCATTTAATATTTTATTTAAAGACCAATTTAAAGTGCTTACTCTTGCATAATGTACAATAGGTGGTTTAAACAGTAAATGTTCATCATTGTTTGGCATATCTTTTGAAATTTGTAATTGCTCTATAATAAAAGGTTCTAATACTTTTGGAATTGGCAATATTCTATTTCCAGCTTTAGTTTTAGGAGAATCGCTCATAACTATTGTTCCATCTGCCAATTTTGTTAATGTTTTATTTACATTAATTAAATGATGAGCTAAATCAATATCTCCAGAATTTAATGCTAAAACTTCTCCAATACGAAATCCCATAAGTAATTGCATTAAGAAAGCATTTCTATAAGGAATATCTTTTATACTATGTTCTAATAAATAATTAATAAACTTTGATTCTTCATCAACTGTCATTGCTCTAACATCTTTATCTTTTTTTACACTTTTAGGTCTTATTACTTCTATCATAGGATTTTTACTAATATATCCTTTATTAAAAGCATATTTAAAAGCTTGTCCAAATTGTTCACTAAACTTTTTTAATGAAGAATTACTATATGTTTTAGACATTTCATTTAAAAATGCTTGTATTTCTTCAGATTTAATATCTTCAATATTTCTAAAACAAAATGGAGCTTTTTTTATTACATTAAGACTTCTTTTTACTCTGTCGTATTGTGCTTGCGAAATTAAATTAGCATTTTTCTTGTTATCTAAATTTGTAAGCATTAAATCAAATAAAGGAATACCATTGTTTTTAATGTAAATTGGATTTTCTCTACGATAATTTAATTGTTTTAAAAATTCTTCAGCATCTTCTTTTGATTTAAATGTTTTTGTTTTTTTTACATTTCTATCCTTCATTACATCATATTCCCAATATCGAGCCATCCATTTTTTACGATCATTTCTAAAATATATTGAACCACTTCCGGAGTTTATATTATTAGCCATGCTTTATATTCTCCTTTCCATTTTCCAAAGTAAATATGATAACCAACAAATTTGTTTTGGTTTAGTAAAAGTTATTGCTGGAAAATCTTTTCTTCTAAATAAATCGTTTGCATTATTTTGATTCATTCCTAAATCAGTTGCTACATCTTTTACTTTCATATTTGCAAATGGATTAATATTATATTTTTCAATTAATAATACAATTAATTTATTCTTATCAATTTCATTACTATTTTTATTGATAGAATCATTTAATAAATCAATATTTCTAATTAATTGCTCTTTGGAATTTTCTAATTTTTCATTAATTATTTTTTCTTTATCTTCTATATTCATCATCTCCCT
Source organism: uncultured Clostridia bacterium (assembly GCA_944389475.1). Taxonomy (GTDB): domain Bacteria; phylum Bacillota; class Clostridia; order TANB77; family CAG-508; genus Merdicola. The sequence goes on along the minus strand of CALXMM010000021.1, from coordinate 7,916 downwards.
TATTAAATTTATAGATTGTGCCTGTTTTTTCTAAAATTTCGTAGGGTATTTCTTGTTCTTTTATTGTATCTGTCTTTGTTTCTTGACTTTCCTTAATTCTCATTTCAACGGCAATTCTATCTTCATGCTTCAATCTATCTAAATGTTTTTCTTCCCAATTTTTTGCATAAATTTCTATTTCTTCTTCTTTTAGTTGTTCTTCTTTAGGTTGTCGTTCATTAATTTGTTTCAATGCTTCGAGAATAGAATATTCTCTTTTGTTGTCTGCATAATGTTTATATAATCTATCTTTAATATTCCAACCTTCAATAATATAAGTTCCGTTATCATAGTTGTCCGTATCCATTCTTTCATATCTACCAACACCTAAAGAAAGAGTTCCACCCAGAGTGTTTCCTATAACTTGACATAGCCTTGCCCACCCATATTCATCATCACTATCAGGACTTCTATATTGTTTTAAATCACAATATGCTAATACAGATTCTACAAATTCACGATAGCCATTCCAATGTAGATAAACTCCTAAATTTTTAGCATTGTTACTAATTACAGCTCTATCTCCCATTGTTACACCTCTCTTTCTTTTTTTCTGATAAAATATATTCTTTTTCCATTTCTTCAAAATCCTTTTCAGAATATTCTTTAAATAAACTTTTTTTCATATCTTCAAAGAATTGATTTAATTCATTTATTTCTTCTTGTATATTTTTATTTATTTTTTTCATATACTTAAATCATCTCCTTTTTTATTATCTAATTTTTGTTTAGTTAGATTAATATTTAATGATTTAAAAATATTTTGGTCTATAAATTCTTTATCTGCACCTTCAATTATTTCTGGTTTGTTTTTGGTAATCATATAGGCAATACAATCCGTAACATATCCTAAATTAACAAGTTCTTTAGCTCTTTCAAAAAAAGGTTTATCTGTTGTAGCTAAAAAAGCTCTTATGCAACCAGTATTTATACATCTATTTTTGATATATCCTCCGATTTGTCTATAACTCATATTAATAAATGTATTAGGTAATTCTTGAAACAACCTTATATTATTTGTTGCTGATGTTAATACTAAACATGAATAATTATTAGAATGTTTTACATCATACATTAGTCTTGCTAGTTCATTTCTTGAACTAATAGTTTTATGCAATAGGGGACTATCTTTAATTAATTCCTGTGAATTTAAAGTTGGCAAATAATCAATAAAAATATTATTGTTTGCTTTTAATTTTCCTGTTCTAGTATCTCTTTCAATCCATGCGTATGTTCCATGATCTACTATTATATGACCTTTAAATCCTTTAACATTTTTAGATAATCTTTCTGTAAGTATCATATCGTTTATACTTGCTTTTGCATTTCCAGATGGATGATTATGTTGTAAATAGTAACCATTAGCTCCAAGTCTATACATTCTTCTATTAATATCTTCGAATCCTTTTATAGTTTTTAAATAAGGGGTTTTAGCTTTTACTCTAAATACATTACAAGAGTTAGGAAGTTTAGATGTAATGGATTCATAGTTTATAATTTTATTATTTCGCATGTATATAATTCTAAATGTTTCAAACTTAGGATTTTTAAATACTTGACAAGTTTTTAATAAATCGTTACGAGATTCGATTTTTATATCTCTCAAATCCACATATTTTTTCATAATATTATCTTCATTAATGGCATTATAAATTGTCTTTATTTCTACCATTATTTTTAGCCTCCTCACATAATTTTTGATAAATGTATTCAATTATTGCATTATCTATATATTCAGTTTTTTCAATATTGGTAGCAATTTTTAAATCTTCATTAGAAAGTTTTAAATAATATTTAAGTACTAAAAATTGATATGAAACAAATATATATTTTTTTAGATATTTTAAAATCATCATTAGTTCTTTTTGATAAAATTCCATTTCTTGAATCTTATAATCAGTTGAAATTAAAAATGTTTCTTCATCTATTATGGAATCTTCTAAAAAATCGTAATTTTCAAAATCTCTAATATTTAATTCGTTGCTTTCTGGTTTGATTTTTCCACTCTTAATTTTTTTCTTACGATATTTTATCAATTTATCTAAGTCTTTATAGTTTCTTAAATAAGCCCTAATTTTCTCTTTTGTTACAGTTATTGTTTGTTTTTTATACTCGGCAAACCAATTAGTCTTTTTATTTACATTTGTATAATTTTCACTATCTGTATAAGCGTTTTCTTGTAAGTCATCTCTTTGGTTTGAATTTAATTGATTTTTTACTAAATCTGAAATATTACCTTTTATCATTTCAGTAATAATTTCTTTTTTATTGATATCTTTTTCATTAGTGTTAAGCACATTATCTAAAAGAATTTCATCTTCTGATATTTTCTTGTAGTTAAAATTAAGGTTATCTTTTTTATTATCCAATTTTATTTTATCCTTTCTCAGATATTGCAATATCCATTATTTTTGCTAGCTTGATTATATGGTAGCATGGGGAAGAGACATAGAAATTCATTTATCTAATATTTTCTAATTTTTTAATATACTTTCTAATTAAAACCAAAAATTACTAAAAAATTAGTCTTTACAAATTCATAGAAGTATTGAAATGAACGCAAAAAAAGAATGTGAAAAATAAATTTCACATTCAATAAATTCGATTATAAAATATTTTATTTAAGATTATTTTAATTATTAAATATTTCTAAATATAAAGCATTTTCCTCTTTTAATGTATGATTTTCTTTTTCTGTTATTTTTAAGTTTTCAAACATTTCATCAGTAAATTCCACCTCTTGTTTTGAAAAATAACATTTTCTAATTGAAGGTCTGTATTGTCTATCTGTTCCTAAATATGAACCCATCATTAAATCATCTACACCATTACATACATTAATGATAATTTCTGCTACTTCCAATCTAGCATTATTAGGTTTATAATTTTCAAGTATTATAAAACAAGCATTGTTGTCAGATAACATATATCCAGATGTATATACTTTATTATCTATTAAATCAATCATATTTACTTGTATGTAATTAGGAAATTCTCTTATTTCTAATTTGTATTTACCTTTACCAAATTTTCCAGTTCTATAATTATAAGCATTGAAATACATATATAAACAATTAGCCTTAAATGGATTTTTTATATCATCTTTATTTTTTATTTTATAGTCCATTTCAAACAATTCAGTAGAATAGACACCTAAAATCTCGCATAATTCTTTTATTATTTGAGCATTTGGTATCATTTCTCCACTTTCAAATCTACCTATTGTTGTTCTACTAATATTTAATTTATTCGCAAGATTATCTTGACTTAATCCTTTGCTTTTTCTTAATTCCCTTAATTTGTTTCCAAATTCTTTACTATTAAAATCGGACATTTTTCCTCCAATATAAACTTTAATATTAAAATATACTATTATTATAACATTTATTTCCAATCTTTTCAATGCTTGAAGTGATGTAATGCTTGATATACCAGCATTTTATTTGATTTATACTAATAAAAGTAGTATAATATATATATACCTATTTGTAGGTTTACATGGTCTTATCTTTTTATATAAGAATCCAAACCCAAGCTAAATGCTTGATGTTATTCAATATTTTTAGTAAATACTCCAAGCATCGTAGCCGCTTGGATTTTTGTATAGAATCCTCCACCATAGCTGGATTCCTAAAAATATTGATACATTACAAATAGAGATTAATAGAAAGGATCTAGCAGTATGAAAGATTTTGAATACGGTGGACGGAAGCCCAGGTTGCTAGATAAGGCAACTGGGGGAACTTAATTGTTCCCCACCTATTTAAAAATTTTTCCTTTTGTGGTATAATATATTTGATAATTATTTTTAGCTTGCTACGAAAGCTTAAAATAATTATATAGTTTTAAGAGAAATCTTAAAGCAGAAAAGCATGGTCATTTGCTAGATCCCCATGCTTTTTCTTTTTGTTTAATATATGGTAATTATGTGCAGAATTTGCACATTTTTTATTTTTTGGATAATTTTATAATAAAAACTTATATAATTTATTAATTTTTATTTTTTCAACCTTTATAAATGTTCATTATATGCACTTTTTTGCACTTAATTTGCACATTTTATATTTTTGAATTGTTTACATAAATTAAGTATAATAATATTAGTTTTAAAGGAAAGGTTGGAAAGAGTAATGGAGACTAGAGAGCATAAAATTAGTCCAAGTGAAGTTTTACAAATTACAAATATACTTCGTTCTTTAGGTTTAAATACTTCATATATTGGAACAAAATTAATTAACAAATCCATTCAATATACTATAAAAAATGATATTGAGTTCATTACTCTTGAAAAGATTTATTCATATTTACATTACAAATATGGTTTTAATATTCATTCTATAAGAAACAATATTAATTATGCTTTAACTAATAGGAATAAGAATCTATCCATAAAGAATTTTGAAAAAGTTTTTGGATATGAATATTATGAAAAGAATTTTGAACCTAAACTTTTTATTGAAGAAGTTAGTAGTGTATTAAAAAATAGATGTTATTTATAAAACGAAAATACAGTCAAAATATTAATGACTGTATTTTTCATACTATGAACTTTATTTCTTTATATATGTAATAAATATATCTATTTAAATTTTAATCTATGATATATTCATTTATTGATTTTCTATAATTTTTTGAGTAATGATTTTGTATTTTTATTTTTATATTATATTTTTTACTTAATTTCAAAAAATATTGATTAATTAATGATTTATCAAATTTAAATATATGTTCAATAGAGAATTTATCTCCGGATTTTTCTTCTATACAGTTTTTAATTATATAATCATAATCGTATTGTAGTTGTTTTATTAGTTTATCTTTTCCCCATAAATTCATCTTAGTGAATATTTTATCTAATTCTTTATGAATAATTTTTTTACAATATATAGGATTTATTCCATAATATTCGCTATAAATATTCTTATCCATTTTATTTCTTTTTATATCAATTAAAGATAGTAGCATACAATGTATTGCAAAACTCATTTCCTCTCCATTAATATTCATTCCGATAAATAATTTAAAAGAATACTCATCTTTATTTTTTAATGTTCGAAGTAATAATAATGCCGTTGCTTGTCCTACAATACATGGTGGCATTTTTCTTTCCTTCGCTTTTTTATATTCAAAAGAATAATTTGATATATCTCTTATAATGTTACATCCATTATGTGCAGACATTCTAAATATTTCATGTAATTTAGTATAACAATTAACTTTTTCTATATTACTTAAATATTTATTAGTGTAAACTTTGTCATAAATTTTTTCAAAATATTTATTATTATGGTGAATAAATATGCTTAGTCTTATCTGTGATAAATCAGTATGTGAATAATCATTTGTTAAAGAATAGTATTCTTGGAGTTCTGTATTTGTTATTATTGAGGATAAGCTATCTAAATATTCTTTTATTTCGTATTCGTTTTTTAAATCTACTATTTTGTTAATTAAATCATCGAATATATATTTTATATTTGTGCAAGGAATATAAACATTATGAAAATTGAATCTAGAAAGCAACCAATCATAACATTCAATTGCTCTTATAATTTCGCCAAAATATAAGAAATGTTTTATTATTTCGATATAATTATTAATAATTGATGGAGCATAATTCATATCTAAATGATATTTTTGAACGTCTTTTGGAATATTAAATAATAATCTATCAATAATAACTTTATACATATTTATATTTTTCATATATGAAAGATTTTTTTCTGCAATTAACCCAATAGTTTCATCTTTTAAATTAAATAAGAGCTTATTTTCATAATCTTTTGGCAGAATATTATTAATTATATTATTCTCTGCTTCTTTGTAATATTTGTAATAAAGAATTTTTGTATATTTTTTTGTTGTTAAAAATATTACCCCTATTTTATTAATTATATATATTAAAATATATACAGATAAGAAAAAGAGTAAAATTAGTAGATTAGCAAATTTTTCATTAATCATTAATATAATATTAATAATCATTGTTATATATAAGGTAAACATTGGAATATAGAATCCTTGAATCTTCTTTCCAAAGAGTAACTCCGTTTCTTTTTCACCAAAAATATGTTTATTTTCTATGCTTGCAATTAATGATAAGACTGCTGTTGTTAGAAAAGTACTGCTAATTTGTGCAATAACTAAATCTTTATATATTGGATTATATTCTATTAAATTAAATTTTATTAAAAAATTATCTTTAACAGCAATAATTTTTAATTCATATAATATATAAATAAAACTAATTAATACAAAAGTTAATATTGTTATATTTTTAATAAAATTAGCTATAGGTATTATTTTATGCTCATTTTTAAAGTACCAATTTTTTATATTCCATATTATTTTTTTTATATTATGTTTTATCTTCATTTACCTTTCATCTCCTGAAATACTATTAACTTATTCCAATAATATCTTTTAACAATATCCAATTGTTATTATCCATATCTTGTGTATATTCAGTATTACAAAAGTATAATTGTTCATTTTTATCATAATATCTAACAAATCTTCAATTAACATCATACTTTTTAAAATATTCTTTTTGTACTTCAAATTTATTTTCTTCCAATAACTTACTAATTTATATTATTATACATTTTAAATCAATAACTTAATTTAATAATGCATTTCCTATAAAATAAATTATTAAATTATATATAACATATACTAATATACGAATTAAAGCCATACAAGGTCTCAATATTAATTATACTTTAACTACTAAAAATGACAATCTATTTGTATAAAATTTTAAAAAAATTTTTTGATATGAATATTATGTAAGGAATTTTTATTCTAGACTTTTTATTAATAAGTTATTGGTATAATAAAAAATTTTGTATTATAATTCTTATCACCCTATTGTTTCAATTAAATTATAATTTTTTTAATTATTACATTGTTCTTCACTATCAACAATATACGGCAATGATATATATCTATAATTCTCATCTGTATATCCCGTTTTATAAACTATATACTTATCTATTTGACTAAAATATCCGTAATAATATTTACATGATTCTGAAGACATAAAAGTAAATCCGCCATCCTCTTTTGAAGAATCCAATTTTATTTCATCTCCTGAATTAACCACTTGTGGTTTTACAGATATTGATATATAAGTACCCAAAAATTTATAACCTTCATCTTCATACTTACATCTTACCACAAATCCACCAACTGTATTAATTTTTTTATTACTAATTAAGGATTTAAAAGCATCATCTATTAATATTACTTCCATGATTTGTTTACGCGTTTCTTCCGAAATATCTTCTGAACAATATATTTCATTAGGAATACAATTATCTTTAAATTTATCAAATTCAATATATGCATCTTCATCACCTATCCAACAAGATGAGACATTTTTAACTCCTTTTTCTGTTACTTCATAAATATCTTTTTCCGTTGTTATTATAAAATCAGTATCTCCATTGTACTTAAAATTCAGATTAAAAGCTTCACTTGTTATAATTTTAATGTCATCTATATTATTATCATATAAAAATTTAAGAAATTCGTTAAAATGTTCAACATCTCCAGCAGATGATATTGTTATATTTGGTCTATATATAATAGTCTTTATAAAACCATATTTTATAAAATTGTCATATTCTTCTTTTGTAAATCTTTTTTTTAGTCTTAGTATATCATTACTTGCAATAGTAGGTTTAGTATCAGACAATATTCTAATAGTATTTTTTAATTTATGTGCATAAATAAAACTCATTTTATTTCTTATACTCCTTGTATTAACAATAAATTACTAGAATTCTAACAAATTACAAAATTGTAATTTAGCGAATAGTAACTTAATTTTCTTTTTTATTAAACATATGGCGTACTTTATCTATTCGATTATT
>CALXMM010000020.1 GCA_944389475.1 uncultured Clostridia bacterium | reverse complement strand
TGTAATCTTTCAGCTTCCTCTCTATAATTCCACCAAGAAAGACCACCACCATGTAATAACATTATTGTATCTTTATTTTTATTTCCATACTCTTTAAAGTTCATTTAATTATTCCTCCATTCCTAGCGATATATTGTAATTTATATAATAGAAAACATTGCTATAATTGAAGCAAATATGTTTGATAATGCATGTATAAACCAACTAGGCAAAATTGAGCCATTTGCTTTTTTTTCATTTACATATCCCATAGCATAAGCAACTATTCCTGTAAGTAATATAATAATCATTGCTTTAACAATTCCAACTAAACTAAAAAACATTATTCCATGTAGTAGTCCAAATATTGTACTTTGAATTACATTTGCAACTCTAAATCCAAATTTATTTGATAATCTTTTTAATAAAAACCCTCTAAAAAATATTTCTTCAGGTAAGGAAGTATTAAATATAGCATATATAAGTGCTGGTAGTAAGGCACTTATTCCTAATCCTTTGAATTCAGATGTAGCTGTTTCAATATCTTTTATCAAATAAAGAGTAAGAATAGATACAGTCATAAAAACTAATGATATTACGATTGTATTTATCAATGTTGTTTTTGTATTTTCTATTTTTTTTAAACCAATCCAATTAAAAAAATTTTCTTTTTTCTTTGCTGATATTAGCCACCAAATAAATGGTAAAGAACTAATTAAAATTATTTCTATAATGCTACTTATTATTTTACTTACTAACATATAAATTTTCCATCCCATCTTTTCAACAAAATTACTATTTTATATTATTCATTATAAAAATAATTTCTGTCTTTTAAAAAGTTTATATTATCTTTAACCCAACTATTATTAGCCACTACTTTATTTATTTTCATTTCTATTTTCATAGATTGTGTTTCAACTTGCATTTCATTTTCTAATAATCCGTTTTTCATTTTGAAATTTGTTATATCATCCCATGAAATAAATAAACTATCAGCAATATTCCAATCTCCTTGAATTGGAAATAAATTTATTCCTTGTGCGTTAAAACCAAATAAATATGATGTAGCTTGTTCAAATGCAAATACATTTACTGCTCCTGCTGGTAAAACCCACTTTATCTTTGACTTTGTATGTCCACATAGAATGTTATTATCATAAGTATAATTATATTTTTCTAACTCGCTTTTTACCTTTTCTAAACTTAACATTACTTTTCCTTCATATATATTTTAATATCCTTTATTTATATTTTCGTTATCCACTAAAACTAAAATATTTCTTTCCTCATCTAAAATTACCATTCTATTAACACCTAAAGTTTCTGTATTAAAAGGATTTTCATAATCATATTCAAAACCAATACTATATATTTTATTATCAGTATTTATATCAATACTAAATCTATATGTTTTTCTATGTTTTCCACTATCCCAATGTGTTTCTGTTCCGTTTTCTTGTACTTTAAAATCTGAAATATTTTCATTTGAAATATCTATTAGTTTGTTTATTCCCTCATCTAAATTTGTTACATTTTTTATCATATCATTTGAGAAAATACTTTTTATATTTTCATATTCTTTTGTTTTAATTTTACCTATTATGTCATTACAAAGAATTTGTGTGATTTTCTCATCTGACATAAATAATTGTTCGATAGGATTATCAGTTAAAATTATTTTCCCATCTTTCTGTATTATTTCCGTATTTTCATTTATACTTATTTCATTAAATTTATGTATTAGATTATTTATTGCAAAGAAATTTATAACAGCAAATAATATTGTTGCTATCAATAGTGTAATAAATGTTTTTTGGAATTTCTTTTTAATTATTCTAATTACTCCAAATACTATTGTTAATATGAATAATACTATACTAATTAAAATTGCAATAATTGTTAATATACCTGATACTCCAAATGTTACTATATCTATCATACAAATACCCCTTATTCTATAGTTCCAAATTATTTATTATACTTACTATATCATCATAATCTGGTACATTTTCTTTAACTTTTCCATAATCATTTTCAAAATTTTTAAGCATTTCTCTGCCTGTTTCATCTATTCCATAGCCTACATTTGTTTTTATATCTAAATCTGTTCCATAATCTAATAATAATTGTAATGTTTCTGCTGCCTTATCATTGTTATAAAATCTTAAAGCAAGTAATCCGTTTTTGTTCATATCTGATTCTTGATAATTTGGATCAGCACCATTTTCAAGTAATAATTTAGTTGCACCATAATATCCACATTCTGCTGAATATGTAAGTGGTGTGTTAACTCCTTGTGGTTCTTCATAAATTTGCACATCTGGATTAGCTCCATTTTTTAATAGCAATTCTAATATACTCCATTCATCTTTTTCTTTATTTTCATCTGGATTATATTTTATTGCATAATATACTGCTTTTGTTGTTTCATTAGGATTCCAACCATTATGTAAGTATTGTTCTACTTTATTATAGTCATAATCTTTTATAGCAATTAGTTCTTCTCCTTCTTCTTTTATTTCCTCTTGTCTTTGTACTTCGTCATAATTTACTATGTTGTTTATTATTTTATAATCTATAAATGCAAAAATAACTGTTAAAATTAGTAATACAATAAATGTTTTTGTAAATTTCTTTTTTACTAACCTTATTACTCCAAATACTATTGTTAATATTAGTAATGTTATAATTAGTACATTAAATCCTATAAATATTATTCCTAATGTTCCTAATAAAGGAACAACCGTTAAAGCTGCCATAAACAATCCCCCATATAGATTACTATTTTATATTATTGATTATATTATAAAAAGCAGATAAATTCAATTTATCTGCTCTATAATTAAAATAATTATTTTTCAATAACTTTTTTTATCCATAAATGGTAGAATATTGTTCCCATTAATATACAAGCGATAGCCCCTATTATTCTTGCAAACCAAACATTTAATCCAATATTAGTAAAAAAACTCAATGCGTGATTTCCAACATCAATAGATATAAATAAACAAATAAGCCACACTATTGTTATATAAGTTTTATTTTTCTTTTCCATTTTTCTTTTCCTCCTTCTAAACAGCTGAAACAAAGATAATAAGTAATAATGCAACTAATGTTATTAAAGCAATAATTAATTTTGTAAGATTATTGTTAGTTGTGATTTTTTCTTCTACTTTTTCAACTTTTTGTTCTAACAAATTTTGAGTATTATTTCCAACAAGTTCATCAATACTAATTAACAATGCTTGTGATAAGGCTATTAATTGTTTTGTGTCTGGTAAAGTTTCATTAAGTTCCCAGTTGGAAATAGTTTGCCTTGTAACACCAACTTTTTCTCCTAACTTTTCTTGAGAAAGTTGTTGTTTTTTTCTTAATTCTAAAATCTTAGAACCTAAATCCATAAATTTACCTCCTTCTTGTCATAATTTTATAGCACTTCTTCAAATATTTCTACCAAAGCTGTTTGGAAGTTTGTCAAAGATTTTTAACATTTATATAAATCGCTATCTCTTTAATGAACATTATATCATATTTTTTTATTTTATATATGTATTAATCCATTTTTTATAGCTAATAGTGTAATTTCTATTATAAAATCATTATATAGATTTATAACTGTGCGTTCTCCTAAATATAATTCATCTTTTATTTTATCAAAACTATATCCTGTGAATTTGAAAAACACAATTTTATAAACATCATTATCTTTAATTTTCAATTCTTTAAGCTCATCTTGAATTAGTTTTTGCCACTTTCTATATTCTTCAATTTTTTTATCTATACTTATATTTTTTACAGCTTGTATTTCAGTAGTTCTATTTATTTTATTTTTGCTTTTGATAAAAGAGTTTATATCTCTATTACTTTGAGTTTCTTTACTTAATTCTAATCCTTCAATAATAGAATCAATTTTAGGATATTCTTTAACTTTTAGTTTTACATAGCTCAATATCTTTTTTACCCTCATTTTTATTCCTCCAAATCTCCATTATATAGATCTAAATCTATTTCTGTTTCAAGTTCTTCAATATAAGTATCTTGTTCCTCAATAGTTTCTTTTAAGAATTCTAATAGTAATTTACATTCAATTAAATTTTCTAAAAGATCTTTAACTGTGTTGATATTTATAATATTTATTTTATTATTATATTGAAATATAAGTATTCTTTCTTCTTTATTTTTTATAACGATATATTCAACTTCATCTCCAAAAATTTTATCTCTAAATTTATTTTTTATTATTTCCATTTACATTACCTCCAAATAAAAAAATCACAACTAATTGTTGTGTTACATATCTAAATCCATCTCACTTTCTTCTGATTCATTTGAAGTAGGAGAAGGGATATTTTCATATAAACCTTCAAAAAATTCAGGTGGATATTCTCTCTGTTCAAAATTACATTTACTTTTTCTTTTCTTATTTTTCTGTTTTTCCTGCCTTTGTTCAAGTTCTTCAACTCTTGCAATTACCCATCTTTTTATAGTTGCAAAATCGCTTTTATATTCAACTCCTTTAGATTTTTTATATAATGATAATTCTTCTATACATTTATAAGTTTTATTTTCTCCATATATATTAATTAACTCTTTATATTCAAAATCATATAAATATACATTTTCTGAATATTTTTTCTTTGTAACTGTGTGTGTATTTATATTTTTATTATTTATATTATTATCTTCCGATATTTGATGGGTAGCCTCTACATTTTTTGATGGAGAGGGGTACACATTATTTAATGGGTAGGGTACATCGTGAGGATAAATTTTTCTTTGTATTATTTCTTTATTTTCATTTCTAATAAGATCGACCATTATATAATTAAATTTTCTTAAATCTGCTAACCAACTTGTAATTGTCTTAGGATCAACTCCCAATTTCTCTCCTAAATATTTATTACTTGCATAGCAATATCCTTCTTTATTAGAAAGAGCAGTAATTAAAGCATACAGTAATTTTTCGTTAGGTTTTAAACTGTTATTGAATAACACAGTAGCAGGAATAACAGCAAAATAACCAATTCTATTTACTTCATTCTCTGTATCCACTTCTCTTATCACTTTCCTTTCCTGCTATAATACAAGCATATAATAATAAGCTAACATTAGCTCCTATAAAAATTCCTATAATTAATCCTGTCCAAAACATATTTAGTACCTCCTTTTCAAATCAAATCCCTTTTTTGAGCATTTTCGTATATTAATGCTAATAAATTACTTTTAATAGAAATTAAGGCTTTAGAATCAATTTTTAAGCTTTTTAAAATATCTTCGTCTTTAAATTTTTTAAAATATTTTAAAACTAAAAATTTATGGGTAATAGTGGAGTGCTTATATAAAAAAGCAAGTACCTTTTTTATAAGTACCTGCCATCTTCTATATTCTAATATCAAACTATCATTATTTAGTTTTATAATTTGATCCTCTAAAGTATTTCCTTTTGAAGTTTTACTTTTTAGCCAAGCTCTATTCGTTACATCTATTGCATCAATAATATTTGTTCGTCTTTCGCTAATTAAATCATCTATATTATTGTAATTATATAAATAAAATGATATTTTCTTTATTATTTCTTTTTGCATATCAACTTTTCTCCCTTCAGAAAAATAGGCACAAAAAAAGACAACAAATTATAAAATCTGTTGTCGAATTCTTTTGTATTATATTTCACAATAAATTTTTATAACTGATAATATGGAGGTTATTATAAAAAATCTATTGTTTTTTGTTATAAAATTTTTATTCACATTTTATACTTTCTCAAACTTTTTCAGCTTTCTTTAAATATATATTAGCCTTTGTTAGCCTTCCTCAACTACTTATGTGCAACTGCTTACAAACTGCTTGACAAGTATTTTTGAATATGGCTTGTTTCTAAGGATAGAGGCTATACCCAAGCGTCCACCTCGACCATCTAAAATATTGATGTAAATAGCTTGTATCTAAGGATACAAGTTATTTTATTGTTTTTAACTATTGTATTTTTATATTAATTTTAAATAATTAATTTTCACTAGATGTATAATACTTTTCACTGTTTATAATTTTATCAAAAAGAAAAGTATAAGTATTTAATATAACATATTCATTATAGCTATTACTACTTTGCTTTATTATTTCTCCTTTAATTAAAATACATCAATATCATCCCCTAATCCTAATTCATTATGTTCTATTTCATTATAATTTTTTATATTAATTAATTTATTTTCTCTTTGAATAGGTTTTAACTGATATTTTTGTATATCAGCTTGAATTTCTTCCATACTTTGATATCTTTCTTCTGGTTTATCTGAGAGACATTTTTCAATTATAATATCTAAGTTTTTCATATTATGACTATTATACTTCTTATACAAATGCTCTCTGTGTGTTCCTCTAGTAAATATTCCCGTTACATACCATTGAATTATTTGTCCAATAGCATATATATCCATTGTTCTTTGAGGCATAATTCCTTTAATTGATTGTTCTGGTGGTGAGAAATTTCTATTTCCTAAAAGTTCACCATATTTTGTATTTCCAGTAAAATCATAATTTTCCGGATTATAATATGCAATTCCGAAATCTGAAATAATAATATTCGAATGTTCATCTATTAAAATGTTTTCTGGTTTTAAATCTCTGTGAATAATTCCTACATTATGTATTTCTTTAAAAATTCTACATAAATCCAAAAATAAATTTATTGCTTTATCTTCTGTTACATCTTTATTATTTAATTGACTATTATATTGTTTCATAACAATATAACTAATCGTACTGCCTTCAACATTTACTTCATCGTATAAATATTGCTCTACTACTCCTGTAACTTTTTGAAGATTCATTAATACATTAATAAACTCTTCTTTAAATCGAGTTCTCTTATTTTCATCTTTTTGATATAATACTTTAATTGCAATATTTTTCTTATTCAAATTGCCAAACAACACTCTACCATTTCCTCCACTATTTCCATCTGCATAAATATCAGTTATGATTCCATATCTAGTTATCAATCCCTCTTTTTGAATTTTTCTACAAAATTGAGTAATTATTCTATTATATTCTTCTTGGCTTATATTTTTTTCACTCTTAATTGCTGGTATCGCTGGAATTGAATAATCTGGTAGATTTTCTTGTAATTGTGCATTATTTAATTGTTTTTCTAAACTAGTAAGTTTTTTTTGATTGCTTATTATATCTCTTTGAAAATTAGAAATTTCTCTACTTAATGAAGAATTCTTTTTTGATAAAGAAGCATTCTTAGATAAACAATTCTTTATTGTAGTATTATTTTTTGAAGTTCTAATTTTCTTTTCATTTTCAGAAATACTTCTATTGTTCTCATTTATTTTTTTTTGCTTGATAGAAACATTTTTATTAAGTTCAGTTATTTTGTTTCGAATTCTACCTATATTTGTTATTAAAATATTTATATCCATAGTTTCTCCTTTATTTGTTTTTTATAGTAGTTAATCCACCAAAATACCCTAATACACTATCAATAACATCTTTTATAGGTATTTGTAACCAATTGTTATTTGCTGTATTAATTCTTGATTGAAATCTGCTGTTATTTAAAATACTTGATAACCTTCTATTTACATCTTTTAATGACTTCTCTCGCATATTTTCATCTTGAAAAATTAATATATCTATGTACTTTAAAAGCTTGTCCTTATTTAAGTTTTCATTATTAATTAAATAATAAAAATCAAAAACATCTTTAAACCTAGTAGAAGTAATACCGAACTTTAATAAAGACTTTAGTTTTTCAACAATTATTTGTTCTTTTGAGTTTATAAGTAAGCTGACACTTTCATCAATTATGTTAAAATCAAAGTAATACTCATCTTGCTTAATATCAAAGTATTTATGTACTCCAATGTCCAGTTTGGAACTTATTGAATAATGATTCTTATCAATAAGTGTTATATAAACTCTTTTACCATCGTAATCTTGATGATGTAAAGGCTCAATTTTCCCAGTAATTTTTATCTTAATACCATCATCAAGATTATTTAATTCTTTTATAAAGTTGCGAATTGATTTATCTTCTAAAGAATATTTTATAAAATCAATATCCATATCTCTTGTTGCACGACGCATATCTTTAGAGATATTATGCATTACAACTCCGCCTTTTACAGTAATATTTTTATGATATTTGCTATTACCAATTTTTAGTAAAATAATATCTTGTGCTACTTTTGGAATAGCATCTTCTTCTGAATAACCAGCTTCTATATATTTATTTATTAATTCATAAATATCCATTAAAACACCTCATCTTGTATTATTTCAAAAATCTTATCTCCATTTACAAAATATTGTATATATTCTTCTATCTTTTGTGTATTTAATGAATTTATTAGTTTCCTGTAATTAGATATTATTTCTTTATATACATCATAAGCTATTTTATTTTTATTTCTAGCTAAATCAATTAACATTCTTTCTTTATCATAAATATTAATAATAATCCCTTCATAATCAATTTGAGTTTTTCCTAAATTATATAACTCGTTTTTCATACGAATTTGTTTTATTTTATTAGAATATATCATTCTGTTGTTCCTATCTGTAGCTAAATATATTTTACTTGGAATTACATCTGTTAAATTATGATAATAATAAGCAGAATAAGAAGTAAATATTCCATAGGGATATTTCTTCATTATAATTGCTAAATAATGCACATTTTTTACATCAGAATATATTCCTTTTTCTATTTTATATATTTCTTTATTTTCTAATGCTTTTCTAATCTGATAAGTACTTTTATACTTATTTTTTATTTCATTATAATTAAACAACATATTTTTACCCCCAAAAGTATTTTAACCTAATTCGCTCCATAAGTCAATAGCTATGGAGTTAATTAGGTTAATTTTGTGCAATTTAAACACTACACTGAAATTACATTATATGTTTAGTGTAGCAATACATTATCTTTAAAAATTTAAAAACTTAAAAATATAAATGTAGAAAATAAATGTAATATTTAAAATAATAAAGCACATAAAAATTGCTCAAATGTATGATTAGAAAGAAAACAATTTTGGTCACCTCGACCATTTAAAATATTGATGTAAATAGCTTGTATCTAAAGATACAAGCTATTTTTTATTTTATATCCTTTTTATTAAGTCTTTCGTTTAATTCCCACAAAGCTGTTTTATTACTATCATATCTTAATTTTTTCATGCTTCATCATACTCTACCCATCTATACTCTTTATGCTCATTTGAAAGTCGAATGTCACAGTTATCTATTTCTATGGCAAATGTATATTCAGGTATAACATATACATTAGGTCCCCATGTATATTTTCCTGTTACATTCAATACTGGAATAGTAGTTCTAGAATCTAATTGTTTTATTATTTTTTTATCAACAATCAATGATGTTTCTTCTTTTATTTCTCTTATGACTGTTTCAAGAGGTGTCTCATTATCTTCTCCCCCTCCCGATATAAATTGCCAAATAGGATGTGAATTTCTATAAAATATGCAATATTTATTATTATTTTTTTTATATAAAATAGTTAAAGTTTGATATGGTGCTCTCATAAGATATTGCCTCCTATTACTTTTTTTCTAATAATTTAAATATATTACAATTTTTCCAAACAAAATCTACTATTGTTCTTAAAGCTTTTTATACTATTTTACAAATTCCTCCTTCGAATCTACTTACTTATATTTTTAAATTTTAAAATAAAATGCATATCTTGTATTATCTCTTGTTAAATGTTCTTCATAGTTTCCATTACTAACAGCTTTAACAACTTTTCTCCAAAATTCTTGCGCTCGTTTATTCTTTAATAAAGTTTTTATTTCCCATTTTCCATTATACTTTTTAAACATTTCATTAGCCATAAAAGTTCCTGCTCCGTGTTTTCTATATTTATTTAAAACAAAGAATTCTGCAATTTCATTCATTCCATTTTCATTAAATCTTTCCAATACAAAACCAGCTATATGACCATCACATTTTAATATATATGGATGTCTATCTTTTTGAGTCCAATACAAATCTATATACTTACTTAATTTAAATAAACCATTTTCTTGTAGTTTAAAATTTGTTGTTTCATCTTCAAAAAAACTCAGTTCATATGTATATAATTGCATTAAATTTAAAATTATATCTTTATCTTTTTCTTGAATTTCAAATAATTCAAACATAATTTTATACTCATTTATACATTTATCGATTATCAATTTTTTAAATATTTTGACCTTATTCCTTCCCTTTTTCCGTAACATAATAGGCTAATTCTAATGCAATATCAAAATGTCCCGAATCATGCTGCGTTCCTTTTATTTCACCTTCTTTATGTCTTGTATCCCATTCCGGTGCATCTAATAAATCTTCACCAGTAAAGAAAATATATAAATCAAGATTTCTAAAATCACACATGGTCTGAAGTGCTGAACATTCCATTTCTACAGAAATACAACCATCTTCTTTATGTTTTTTGAAATTATTAATGGTTTCTCTATAAAAAGAATCTGTAGTCCAAGTTTTTCCTTTAACATATGGAATATGGTTTTCTTTCATAAAATCTTCAACACTATTTGCATTGTTTACTTTAATATAATCTGAAGCTGGTGCATAATGATAAGAAGTTCCTTCATCTCTATAAGCTTCCGTAGGTATAATAACTTTTCCATGAGTTATTTCTTTATTTAAACAACCACACCCTCCAAATACTATGAATTTATTAGTATTTATTTCTGAAATAGTATCTTCTATTGACCCAACACATGCGGGTGCACCTACATAAGTTTTATAGAATGCAAATTTTTTCCCTTTATATTTAATTTCATAAATAGGTGTAATTCCAGTAGCAAATTTAATTTGTGCTATTTGCTTACAATCATAATTTTCAAGAACAAGTTTTTCAATAATATATGAAAATGTAATAATACACGCATCCACATGTTATATTATTTTTTTATTACATTTTACTTTTTCATAATTTTGTGATAACTTTGTTATACTATATTAATAACTAGTTAATTACTAATTTATTATTGAATGTATTGGATTTCCAATATATTTATATTAAACATTAAGGAGAACTATGAAAACCAATAAAGAAATTAAAGATTCAAAATTTTCTATTACAATATTAGGAATTTCATTACACGAAATTCTTTGGTACTTTACACTTTTTAGTATTATAGGACTTTTACTAGAAACTTTTTATTGTTATCAAACAACAGGAGTAATAGAAAGTAGAAAAGGATTAGTCTTTGGACCTTTTTGTCCAATTTATGGCATTGGTGCTACTTTTTTAATTATATTACTTAATAAATATAAAGAACATCCTATAAAATTATTTTTATACGGGGTTTTATTAGGTAGTATTTTAGAATACTTTTTAAGCTTTGCTTTAGAAGCTATTTATGGAACTAGATTTTGGGATTATTCATATTTAGATTATAATTTAAATGGAAGAATATCTCTTATATATTCACTTTTTTGGGGACTTCTTTCTATATTTTTAATGCGTTGGCTAAAACCTTTAGTAGATAAAATAATAGATAGATTAACTAACAAAATTTCCTTAACAATAGAAATTGTAGTCGTTGCTTTTTTAGTATTTGATACCTTTGCCACAATATATTCAATTTCTATTTACAAAACAAGAGCAATGGATAGATACTATAATATCCCACCAAAAACATACGGAAAAATAGAAACATTTATAAATAATAATGTTTTTTCTGATAATTATATGAAAAAAACCTTTCCTAATCTTCGTTTTATAGATGAAAATGGTAAAGAAATTTTTATAAAATCAATATTATAATGAATAATTATATACATTGTCAACGTTCTCAATAAAAGCTTTCAAATATGAAATGAATTTTCAATAAAATTCATTCAATACGAAGTAAATTCAAAGCAAAAGCCATTCAACACGAAATGAACTCATGTTAACTTTTTTCCTAACATTTTTTCATTTCAAGGAATGGCGTTTTTATATTAATTTCTATTTTGGTAAAACTATCTTTGTTTTTTCTTTATTTCTTCTATATAAAGTTATTTTATTACCCATTATTTGCACAATTAAAGAATCAGTTTGCAAAGATATTTCTTCTGCAATATCTTTTATTGGTGCTTCAACGTTTTCTAACACTTTAATCTTTATTAACTCCCTTGCCTTTAAAGCATCATTTATTTGTTTTATTAAATTATCACTTATTCCTTGCTTACCTACCTGAAATATTGGATCTATATGGTTTGATAAACTTCTTAGGTATGCACGTTGTTTACTAGTCATAAATTTATAATCTCCTTTTATAATCTATGCATATATTTTAATATATTATCATTCATTTATCAATATATTAAATTGTTTTATTTTGAAAAAAATAAATAAAATCCGCTTCTTTTCTACAATTTTTTATTTTTTTCACTTTATTTTACACATATTTTTTCCTTCATATTTTCAAACTTACTATCTCCTATGCCATTTACATTTTTTATATCTTCTATATTTTTAAATTTTCCATTAGTCTTCCTATATTCAATTATCTTTTGTGCTGTACTCGCACCAACCCCAGGTATTTCCTCCAATTCAGTTTGTTCTGCTGTATTAATATTTATTTTCTTGCTTTCTTTACTTTTAATATTTAAACTTTCCTCTTCTACAATCACATCATCTCCAGCTTCATCTGTTACATACTCTTTTTCAAGAACTTTTTCACTTCCATCAGTCTTTTCATCATTAATACTTGGTATATATATTTTTTGACCATCTTCTATTTGATAAGCTAAATTTATTTGTGATATATCTGCATCATCTGCAAACCCTCCTGCTGCCTCTATCGCATCTGAAATTCTTGAGCCTTCATCTATTTTTACTATTCCAGCATTTTTTACTGCTCCAGTTACATGAACAATTATTTTAGACTCTTTTTCCAAATCCAAATTATCAGTACTATCATCTACACTGTCGATTTCTATTTCATTTTGTAATATATTATAACTTTCTAATTCAGTATATTCATTTTCCATACTCTTACGCGTATAAAAAAATATACATACAAATATAATAATGATTATAGAAATAATTCCAATTATTACTTTATTATCCTTAAAATTAAATTTATCCATTTAACCTCCTACTCTTAATTTATTACTTTAATTTTACAAAATCAATTATTAAAAAAAAGTTGAAATTTGTCGAAATATAATATATTATATATGTATTCTTATAAAGGAGTAAAATTATGAAATTCAAAAAATTTATATTATGCTTAATGGCAAGTATCATATGTTTGTCAATTATACTACCCGTAAGAACTTTCGCAGATGATAATAACCTAGATATTAATGCAGAATCTGCAATTTTAATTGATGGCGATACTGGAAAAGTCTTATATGAAAAAGCAGCATATGAAAAAAGAGAACCAGCTAGTACAACCAAAATTATGACTGCTATGCTAACATTAGAACATTGCAAATTAGATGATGTCGCAACAGTTACTTCAGAAGCTATAACATCTGTACCCTCAGGTTATTCTTCTGATTTATTAAAAATGGGAGAAGAATTAACAATTAAAGATTTATTATATGCTTTATTATTACCTTCTTCTAATGAAGCCGCTAATGTTTTAGCAATACACGTTGCAGGAAGTATAGATAGCTTTGCTTCTATGATGAATACAAAGGCAGTAGAATTAGGATGTAAAAATACTCATTTCTTAAATCCTAATGGAGTACATGATGAAGACCATTACACAACAGCTTACGATTTAGCAATTATGGCTAGAGAAGCTATGAAAAATGATACTTTTAAACAAATTGTTTCTACCGCCTCATATACTTTACCTAGTACAAATAAATATACTAGAATAGATAGAAATCTTATAACAACAAATGATTTAATAAAAAAACAAAGCAAAAACTATTATGAATATGCAATAGGAATAAAAACAGGTTCTACAACACCTGCAAAAAATTGTCTAGTTGCTTCAGCAACAAAAGATGGAAAGAACTTAATTTCTGTTGTACTAAAAGCGGACAAGGATTCAGATAGATACAACGATACAAAAACTTTATTTAACTACGGGTTTGATAATTTTTCTAAAAAAGACATTGTAAAAACAGGTGATATTGTAAAAACAATAGATGTAAAAAATGCAACTTCTGCTACTAAAAATTTAAATTTGGTTGCAGATTCAGGAATTAATACACTTGTTACTAATGACAAACTAAATGATACAATTGAACCAGAAATAACTTTAAATGAACATTTACAAGCACCAATAAAAAAGGATGATATAGTTGGAACTGCAAAATATACAGTAGATAATATTCAATATACAATTAATTTAAAAGCTGGAAACGAAGTTAAAAAATCTTATGTTTTATATATTGTAATTGTAATTGCAGTTATCGCTTTATTCTTAATATTGTTTGAAAAACCTAATGATAATAGAAAACAAAAATCTAGAAGAAAAAATAAATCAAAAATAAGGCCATCAGGCTATTATAAAGCAAGGTAATTACCTTGCTTTATTTATAGTCTTGCCCAATCGTTATTGTGAAATCCACATCCTCTGTATCTTTCGCCTTTTCTGTTTTAGCATTTTCTTTTATTACATTTTTTACTGCTGTAACAGTTTCGCTGTCTTGTTTTGTTCTATTTGTTATTTTAGTTTGTTTTACTTTTGATTCTGTATTTCCTACTTTTAAAACATTATATCCTTTTTCCTTATACTTATTTACAACTTCTGTTAAATTACTAAAATCACTAGTTCCATTTAAAATTTGTAGTGTTGGCATACCATTTGTTGCTCCCTCTTCTGTTGGACAATCAAAGAAATATTGAGCAATCATAGCTTGTGCCTCATCTTCATCTGTTAAATATAACCATACACCATTCATTTCTTTTGGTTCACCTGGTAAAGTTGCTGTTCTTAAATTATCTGTAGAAAATTCTACTGCATAAGGAATGTAGTCTTTTAATGTTTGTATTGGTATATTTGTTTTTATATTTTTATTAGCTATATCTATAAATTCACCAATTTTTAATATATTACTTGGTTTTAGAGTTTGTTTTAATAAAGCAGATATAAAATCTCTTTGTGTTCTCATTCTTCCTGTGTCCTGTGTTCCGTAAGATTCTGGATATGTACTTCCATCATTATTATGTCTAAATCTTAAAACTTGTTCTGCTTGGTCTCCATTTAATTTTTGTAATCCCTCTTTTAAATTGATATGTAAATCCTGACTAGTGTCATCATATTTCATATCCATTGGGACATAAAATTCTACACCATCTATTGCATCAACTAAATCTCGTACTCCCTGCGTATCTATTACAACATAATATTTTAAATTTAATCCTGTTAATTCATTTATTTCTTTTAATGTTTTTTCAGGATATTTTCCTTGGTATACTGAATTTATTTTATCGTAAGCTGTTGCTCTCTTAGGATTGTCACCTATAAATGTATCTCTTTGTACAGAAACAAGTGATGCCTTTTGCGAATTAGGGTCATATCTCGCAATCATTATTGTATCGGTTAAATTTAAACTTTCTCCCAATATTAAAACTTGAATTTCAGACATACTTTTTCTTGTTTCTTCTGTTTGTCCAAATAATGTTGCAAGTACTCCTTTTATTCCTCCTCCATTCATTACCACTTTACTTGCAAAAACTCCTGCTAAAATTATTAATATTATTATAATTATTACTAAAACTCTTTTTGCTACTACATGTTTATTTTTATTTTGTTTAGGTCTATTTGTTTGATTTGCTCTATATTTATTATTCGAAGATTTTCTTCTATTATTTTTTCTATTTATATCTTTATTATTATTTTTCATATGTTTATTTGCCAATTTTTTCACTCCTATTATAAGTATAGTTCATAGTATAGCAAAAAAAAGACTAAACTTCAATATTTTCACTTTAAGTTTAATCTTTATTTTTGCTATCCTATCAATTTTTCCTCTACCTAAAAAAATGAAAGCAGACTATTGTGTCCACTTTCATCCTATTACTTAAATTTTATTAAATATTAACTTTTTATTGTTTTTTAAAATAGTAACATTAATAGCAAATTATTATTATATAAAATTGAAGTTATATATGATGTTTTTATTGCTAATTGTACTTCTGGTACATCTACAAATGACAATATAGCTAAAATTATATAAATAATTAGTAATGCTTCTATAAGTCCATATATAAAACCACCTAATTTATCTATTTGTTTTATAATTGGTAAATTAGCTATTGCTGTAAAAATAAATTTCAAGAAGAACAAGATAATATTGGTAATTATAAATAAAACAACTATAACTATTAAATTAATAACTACCTCTGCTATACTCTTTGCTATAGCATTATTTGCATTATCCTTTACAGTTTCAACTTGTTCATTTATTGCATCCAACATTACATTTGGCTCTGAGCTTGTTTCTTCTTCATTTTCCTCATCTTTTGAATTTAATGAATTTTCAATTGAGGAAGTTAAATTGTTATATATTTCTGTATGATTAATTATTAAAGCTGAAATTGGCTTAAATAATATTAATGAAATTATCAATGATAACACTATTGATAATAGCTTAACGATTACTCCTGTTAGACCTCTTCTTACTCCTAAAAAAATGCAAATAAACAATATTAAAATGGTTATTAAATCAACTAAAATATTCATAACTCCTCCTTTTTATTAATTCTTTACAAATTAATTATTTCTATTTTGTCCGCATAAACAATTCCTGCTATATTCGAACCTAAGATTATATCTTTTATTTCTGTAGAAGATTCATATTTCTTTAATAGCCATCCACTAGTATTTACGAAATATACTTCTGTTCCTAAATTTACAGCAATTACATCATCCCTAGTTTTCATGCTTGCTGCTACACCATCAATGTTATATACATTACTTTTGCTATTAGTTATATTTGTAATTTCTACATCAATATTTGCAAATAAGCCGGATGATTTTTCTGTTATGCATGCCACACTATTTTTTAAATTTATATCTGCAAAAGTATTTTTTGTATCAGATATATCCAATATCTTTTTATCCGAATTATTCTCTATAACATGTATAGAATCATCATACATACAAACTAATTTATTATCATCTTGATATTTTATTGATGTAACAATTTCTTTTGATTCCGCTGGATATATATATTCCGTAGAATTTTTTGGGTCTGTTTGTGCTTTTTCCATAGATATTATTTTTATATTTGATTGAATAAAACTTCCGGATGTATCTACTTCTGCATATGCTAAATACTTGTTATCATTTGATATGTCTACATCTATAGCTGTTGTTTGTGATAAAAATGTTCTAAATAATTCTGTCCCTTCCGGGTTATATGTAACTATAACATTTTTATGACTTGTACCCGTTACTACAACTGAAACATATCCGTTTTTATTAACAAAAATATTGGCTATACTTCCTTCTATATCTTTTTTCCATAATATTTCTGTTCCAGATATTAATTCTAATTTTGTCCCTTCTTTTTCTGCTAAGGCTAAGAATCTATTTGAAGTATCCGAAATACAATTACTAATTTCGACTTCTAGCTCTTTATCTTTTTTTCCTCCTGATGTATATACACTTAAAATACTTTTATTTAATATTCCAACATAATTATCGTATGCCAATATATTGTTGCTCTCCACTTGCGAAGGTAATTCTATTACTGGTCCATGATTTTCTTCTATGTTTTTTCTAAAAATATATTTATCCACATTATTTCTAAAAGTTTTATTAAGCATATATATACTTGTGAGCACTGCCAATAAAATTATAATAACTATTATAGAAACAATAATAATGACTTTTTTCTTATTTAATTTACCTTTATAATTGGTGTTATTATATTTATTAAAGCTAATTAATTGCATCCTATTCTCCTTTAATTTTTTCCCATTCGTTTTCCTTAAAGCCTTTTAATATAATATTATCTGATATAAATAATGGCCTTTTTATTAACATTCCATCTGATGCTAGTAATTCGTATATTTCTTCTTCTGACATATCTTTTACTTTTTCTTTAATATTTAATTCCCTATATTTCATGCCACTCGTATTAAAAAATTTTTTAGCATCTAAACCTGACTTAGTTATCCATTCTTTTAATTCTTCTTTAGTTGGTGTGTCCTTTATTATATCTCTATCGATATATTCAATTTTATTTGCATCCAACCATTTTTTTGCTTTTTGACATGTTGAGCATTTTGGATATTCTATAAATAAATTTTTCATTTTCATACCACCTTCATTTTTTGTATTTAAATATTATCACAAAAACTATTAAATATAAATATTTATTAAGAATTTTTTATTTCAAAATGTGCAAATAACTGTAGGCAATTTTATTTTTCCTACTAAAATTTTACACTAACTTTATTCAAAATAGCATGGAAAAAGCATGAATTATTTCTAATTCATGCTTTCTATTTTATAAAATATATTTCTTTATAACTATAATTTCAGTTATGATTGATACTATAGCAAATATTGCAATAGATAAAAGAATAATTTCATCATCATATTCACCTGTAACTAAACCTATAACCATTTTTATATCACTGCTATTATCTTCTGTAGTAGTTTCTCCAACATTTGCTTCATTGCTTATTGCTACTATTTCTGCTTTAGAATTTCTTTCTCCCATATTTGTCTCACTATTAACCCATTTAGCATCTAAAGATAATACCTCTGTATCTCCTGGATTTATTGTTGAAGTATTTGTTGTTACTACATTTCCATTTTTTGCAGTCCAATTTGAACTTGCCAATGTAAATCCTTCTGGTAAAGTTGTTTCTACATATGCTACACCTGGTATTTTTCCTGTATTTGTAACAGATATTTTTATATTAGCTGTAACATTTGGAACAGGACTTCTTTTTCTCATATCTATATCTGTTTTAACAGATTTTGGATCTGGATTTGATTGTGTTGCTCCATTTACATTGAAAGATGGAATTTCTTCTTCTATCTTCATGTTAAATGGTAATGCATCAATTGATGTTTTGTTTGTATCCTTAGAATCAACTTGTGCTGTGTTTTCGATTGTTTTTGTTTCACTATCATTTGTTAATTCATCTACACTAACTTTAAAAGATAAGATTGCTTTTCCTGGTTCCTCATTATCTTGTAAATTGGCATCTTCTAATTCTTTATCTTCCTCTTTATCTGTATCTTGGTCTGCATTTTGGTCTTCATTTGTATCTTGTTCTTCATTTTGCTCTTCATTCGTATCTTGGTCTGCATTTTGCTCTTCAATAATATCTTGTTCTGCATTTAGGTTCGTATCTTGATTTTCTAAATCATTTTCGTTTGGATTTTCTGTAACGTCTTCATTTGGTTGTTCCGTTGTATCTTCTTGTTCTTGCTTTATTTGTTTTTCAGGAACATTTATTGTTACACCATTTTTTAAGTCCTCTTCTGTATATTCAGTTTCTTCATCATCAACTTTTAAACTTCCATCTACAAATGTTGTTCCTTCTGGAATTAAGTCCTTTACTACAACATCTTTTGATATACTTCCATAATTATTTACTACAATATTATATTGTATACTTTCATCAGAAACTACATAATCTAATCCGTTCTGTGTTTCCATTTCTTTTTCTGCTGTAATAATTGGTTTTCTATATGTATAATCAATTTCATTTGTTTGTGTATTATCTACTTGTGCAATATTTTTAATTAAATTTTCATCTTTTTGGTTATTAACTGTTACTTCGAATGTTAATTCTGTTTCGTTAGGTAGACTATTTGCCTTTAAAACATTCATATTTATTAATTTAACCATATCAAGAAGTTTTGTTGAATTTGCAACACTTTGTCTATCTGTTTTTTCTCCTACGCTAGTATTTATACCTTTTTCTAAATCTTCTTCTGTGTATTGTGTTGTTGTTCCATTTATCTTAATACTTCCATCAACAAATGTAGTTCCTTCTGGAATAGCATCTTTTATAACAACATCTTTTTCCAAACCACCTTCATTTTTTACTGTGATTTTATAAGTTATTTTTTCTCCAGTTGTTACATATTCTTGATTATTTTCTGTTGTTGCTGATTTACTAACACTTATAATTGGCTCTACATAAGTTACATCTACTTGATTTGTTTCTCCTGATGTTTCTTTTCCTGCTACTGTTGTATCTCTAAAATTAGCCTTATTACTTATAATATCATCATCATTTAAATCATTTACCTTAACATCAAAACTTAAAGTAGTTTGTCCACCTTTTGGTACACTAACTGATATTCCGCTCTTTAAATTATCCAATGTATTTTGAGTTGCAGTTCCATTTAACTTAATACTATTTTGTACAAAACTTGTACCTGCTGGAGCATCATCTCTTATAACTGCTGTTCCATCTACTGTTCCTTCATTTTTTAATGTGATTGTATATGTAACTACATCATTTACCTTAACTTTTCCCGATTGCACATTACAACTCTTACTGCCAGATATTTTTATCCACTCTGCAACTATTTTATCATCTATTTCTTCATTCTCTCCAAAAGTATAAACTGCTGTATCTGTTAAACTA
This sequence comes from uncultured Clostridia bacterium, assembly GCA_944389475.1. Lineage (GTDB taxonomy): Bacteria > Bacillota > Clostridia > TANB77 > CAG-508 > Merdicola. The sequence goes on along the minus strand of CALXMM010000020.1, from coordinate 11,264 downwards.
CTCATTGTACCACTGTCACCTATTTGTGTCCATTTAACAAAGGTATATCCATCTCTTGTAGGTAATGGTACTTGTACTTGGTCCTTATAAATTCCTTGAATAGCACTTACTCCTGTGTTTCCATTCCAAACTCCTCCATTAGGGTCTACAAGGAAATTATGCTTAATTAAATCTATTGTTGTTAAACCAAAATTTGTTAAAGCAAAATGTCCAATCATATCACAACCATGTGAATAATGAACTGTAAAGAACCCAAATCCATCACCACAATCTGGATTTCCTGATGTATCTATAGTTTCACTAATATCCCCTGCAAGACTAATTGAATCTTGTGTTGCTTTTACATAAATTCTTCCTTTTTGAGGTAAATCTATTGCTTTTACTAAGGATTTCTCAACTTGGTTATTGGCGTTGTCTTTTAATTTATAATTTATTTTCCAAATGGCACCTAATTTATTTTGTGCTAAACCATACCACTCTGAACCTTGCTCACTACTTGGATCTGGATTATTAAAACTTAATAGATAACCTTTTAGATATCCATTATCTTCTTTTATTTTTAATAAGATACCTGCTGCAAGAAAACTATCTCCATAATCTATATTATAATCAAATGTTAAATTTTGCTCTTGGTGATTTTCTGGAATAATATATATTGCATTTTTTCCAGGTAATCTCTCATTACCAGTCATATTAACTTTTTTTCCTTCATCTTCTATGGTAATACTTCCTATACTAGGATCAACATCTTGTATCCAATCAAAACTTGTAATAATTTCTGTCTTTTTAGCATTATTCAAAATATCATCATTTGAATTATCTATATCTAATATTGCACCATCTTGATTTGCTAAAGAAGTTACCTGAAAAATCAATAATGCTACAATCAATAGAACCATTAATTTTATAAATAATTGCATTAACTTTTTTATAAATTTTTGTGTTTTCATAGACTTCCCTCTTTTACTCCATACATATTTTGTATTACTTATTATATATGTAAAAAAATGTTCAATCAATAGATATAATGCCATTTTAAGCAATGTCATTAAAACTTAATTATGTTACTAAAAAGTTACATTTTAAGTATTTTATAAATGCATACGGAACAAGAAAAAAGAAGTAATTCCTAATTTTTTGGGAATTACTCCTTTTTTTAATTTTATTATCTTTTTCTTCTTCTAACTTGCCATACAATAATTCCAAAAACTATTATTGCTATTGGCAAAAGGAATATAACACTTCTTATTATTAAATCCTGTTTTTGTGTTGCAGTATATGTTACATTTTCTGTATTCTTTCTTATTGTAACTGCAGGGTCTCTGTCTGCTAAATAAGATACTGCATTTAGAAGAATTTCAGAATTATTTCTAAAATTAATTGCATTATAAGATTGTGTTGTGGTAGCACCAGTAGTCATATTTATTTGTGAGTCAGATACAAATAAATTATCGCCAAAAATTACTAATTTTGATTGTTTATCTCCTACGGTTTTTACCATTTCTTCACCTATTGCAAAAGAACCGGTTTCTTCACCATCTTGTGCTGCCATACTTGTTATTGTTTGATCTGTTCTATAATATGAATTTTCTGAAGATTGTATTATTGGATTTGCTTTAACGCCTAAGTTTTCTAATTCTTCATCACTCTTAAAATCTAATCTTGTTGCATTAAATAAAATTACATATCCATCTGATATATCTTCAGTTACTTTATTTGTTGCTAAACTTGGAAGTATAAATCCTGGTGCTCCTGGCAACATTCTATCTGAAGACGTTTCTCTTATTACTCCATTTCCAACGCTTACTCCATATAAATCTAACACCTTTTGAACATTTGGTAAATCTGTGGTAACTTCATTACTAAACCACAAAATATTTCCACCATTGTTTATATAATTTATTATTTTATTTGTTTCGACTTCTGTAAAATCCTGTGTTGGTGTAGCAATTATTAAGACATCACAATCAGCTGGGAAATCTGATGTTAATAAATCTAAATCATCAACATCTATAATATCATTTTTTAAATATTGTTTTGCAAGTTGCATTTTATCTACCATTTCTCCATTTCCCGTTAAGAAATATGCTTTAGGATTTGTTTCTGAAGTTGTTTCTATTATTGCATTTGTTACTTTCTCTTCTGTTAAATCTGTTGTTTGACCTGTTGTATAGTCATAACTGCTAAGTTCATATATAGATATTTTTTTAGACTTTTCTGGTCCTTGTACTACAATTGCAGATTCTCCATCCTGTACTTCATATTTTTGTAATAAGTCCGGTCTTTCCGTACTATTTACCACTTCTACAGTTATTTTAGGATTTGCTTGTGTATATTGCTTTGCAAAATCAATAATTGCTGTATTTTCATCTGCTCCAAAGAAATATATTGTTACTTCTTTGTCTATATCTTTTACTTTCTCCTTACTTTCATCAGATACGGAATATAGTTTTTCTTCTGTAAAATCCAATGTTGGTAAATTTAACCTGTCTGCCAATATATTTATAGCTAGATATACTACAACTAATAGTGCCACTAATATTACAACTCTAGTTGTATCTACTATCCATTTTTTCTTTATTATATCGAAAAATCTTTTCACTGTTATTCTCCTTTCTTTTTTTCACGTTAGTAGATGCTAGAATAATCTAACATTTTTATTTAACACTCTTTCTTCTTTGTATAACGATTATTGTTAATAATATAAATAATACTGTATAAGAAAGAAATGCTACTACTTCTGTACAAGCTATTTGACCATTTGCAAATCTGTTAAACATATTCATTAATCCCAATGGCTCTAAGCTTTGACTAAGATAAGGAGCTCCTATCCATGTTATAATATAAAAAGCTATTGAAATAATCGCTGCAATTACTTGATTTTCTGTAAGGCTTGAAGCAAACATACCAAATGATATTAATGCTGCTCCTAATAAAATAAATCCTAAAACTGTTACAAGTGATGTTTTTATGTTTGGATTTCCTAAGAACATTAATATAACATAGTATATAAATGTTAATGCTACTGCTATTATGAAAAAGATTGATCCTGCAAAGAATTTTCCTAATACAATACTTGTTACACTTCTTGGAGCAGTTAACAATAGTTGCTCTGTTCCATCTTTTCTTTCTTCCGAAAACATTCTCATTGTTAATAATGGAATAATCATTATTAACATTGTAGATAGAGAATAGAACATATTGCTAAACATTGTTGACCCTGTTACTAATATTTCTGAATAGAAAAATAAACTTGCCATTAATAAAAATAGCCCTATAAATACATATCCTATTGGAGATAAGAAATATGATTTAACTTCTTTTTTTATAATTGCCCACATTATTCATTACCTCCTTTTTCTTTTTTGTCTTTATTTTTCTTCTTCTCTTTTTGTTCTTTTTTCTCCTTTTTCATTTCTTGTTTTTGCTCTTTCTTCTCAATTTTTTCTTGTTTCTTTTGTTCTTCTTTTTGTTTTTTCTCTTCTTCTGCTTTTTTTGCCTTTTCTTCTTTCTCTTTTTCGTTCTTTTTTATTAAATCCATAAAGGCTTCTTCCAAAGTAATTTCTGGTTTTTTAAGTTCAAATATTGTTATATTTTCTTTAGATAAATCTGAGAAAATAGTTTTTCTTATATCATAATCTTTTTCAGGAATTATTCTATATTCCTTTGTATTATCATCATTTTCTTTTATTAGTTCTACTTTCTTTGCTCCGTTAATTTTTAAATTTTGCATTTTATTTTCTTTATCTTCTACAATTATATTTATTGCATTTTCTACATTTACTGTATCTTCTAGATGTTCTGGTGAATCTATTGCTACAATTTGTCCCTTATTTATTATTATAACTTTTTCACATATTTGACTAATTTCTGATAATATATGTGAACTAATTATAAGTGTATGGTCTTTTCCTAATTTTTTAATTAAGTTTCTTATTTCTATTATTTGCTTAGGGTCTAGACCAACAGTTGGTTCATCCATTATTAAAATTTCTGGATTTCCGACTAATGCTCCAGCCATACTAACACGTTGTTTGTATCCTTTAGATAAGTTTCTAATAAGAACATTTTTTACATTTTGAAGCCATGTATCCTGCATCGCTTGCTCTACGCTTTCCTTTATATTATCTTTTTTTATACCTCTAAGCTCTGCCATATATGTAACAAACTCTTTAACTGTCATGTCTTTGTATAAAGGAACTCCTTCTGGCATATAACCAATACTCTTTTTAGCTTTTTTAGGTTTTTTGGAAATATCATATCCGTTAATTATAACATTTCCTTCTGTTGGCTCTATAAATCCGGTTAAAATATTCATTGTTGTACTTTTACCAGCACCATTTGGTCCTAAAAGTCCGATTATTTCACCATCATTAATCTCGAAGCTAATGTTGTCTACGGCTTTAAACTTTCCATACTTCTTTGTAACATTATTTACAGTTATCACCAATTTTTCCTCCTTGCACAAATTCTCTTTCAACTTAACTTTTTGTCTCAAAAAAATAACGCTTTTTCTTACGCAAAAGAAAAGTTTCCAAATCTATGTAAATATTACCACTTAGCTTTTTAAATTTCAATAATAATCTATAATAATCGTGTGTGGTTCACAAAAAATTTACATTTCCGTTACATTAAATGTTTTTAGATAATAAATTTTTACTGTTTTGAATTTATTGTACTATAATTTTTTTATAGATATTTATTATTTTAATAATAAAGTTTTTTGCAATTATGTGATTTTTTGCTTGATTATGCTTGCGGTTGTGTGATGTTTATGTATTTTGCTTGCAAGAATGTGATTTTTTACTTGATTATTCTTGCAATTATGTGATATTTTTGTGTGTTTTGGTTGCAAAAATGTGATTTTTTTGCTCAATTTCTTTGCAAAAGTGTGATAATAGTGTATAATTAATATAATATTGTTATATATTACATTATAGGAGATGATGTATTTGAAAAGATTAATTACTGATAAATTATTAAAATGGAAAAATTCAAAATATAGAAAGCCATTAATATTAAAAGGAGCAAGACAAGTTGGTAAAACTTATATTTTGAAACAATTTGGTGCTGAAAATTATAAAAATGTTGCATATTTTAACTTTGACCATGATAAAGATCTTTTTAATATTTTTACTAATACAAAAGACCCAAAAAGAATATTGGAACAACTGGCCTTTATTAATAGGAAAGCAATAACTCCTAAAGAAACATTAATAATATTTGATGAGATTCAAGAATGTCCAAATGCTTTAAATAGTTTAAAATACTTTCAAGAAGAAGCAAACGAATATCATATTGCTTGTGCAGGAAGTTTACTTGGAATACGATTATCTCATACTACATTTCCAGTTGGCAAAGTTGAATTTTTAAATATGTATCCAATGACATTTACTGAATTTTTAATGGCTGATAAGTGTAATAATCTAGTTCAATATATGAATTCAATAAATAAAATAGAAAATATACCTGACATATTTTTTAATCAAATAGAAGAGAAACTAAAAGCATACTTTATAGTTGGTGGAATGCCTGAAGCAGTTAATGCTTGGGTAACTGAAAAAGATATGGAATTAGTAAATATGATTCAAGATAATATTCTAAAATCCTATGAAAGTGATTTTTCTAAACACACTAACAATAGCGAAGCAAATAAAATATCTTTAATCTGGAATAGTATTCCCTCTCAATTATCAAAAGAAAATAAAAAATTCTTATATCAAACGGTCAAAGAAGGTGCTAGGGCTAGAGAATATGAAGGTGCTTTAAATTGGCTTAATGATGCTAATTTAATTTATAAAATTTATAATGTTTCAAAACCTTCTTTTCCATTAAAAGCCTATACAGATTTAAGTTCTTTTAAAATTTACATGAACGACATAGGTTTACTTAGAAAAATGGCCGGGCTGGATGAAAGAATTATTATAAAAGGTAATAAATTATTTGAGGAATTTAAAGGTGCTTTTACAGAAAATTTTGTACTAAATATGTTAGTAACAACTATGGATAATGTTCCAAATTATTTTACCTTTGACAGACATGAAATTGACTTTATTATTCAATTTGAAAATAAAATATTCCCTATAGAAGTAAAATCTGGTAAATCTACAAATAATATTAGTTTATCAAAATATAATGAAAAATTTAAAAATAATATTTCTATAAGATTTTCTACTAATAATTTAGTTAAAAATGGAAAAATTTTAAATATCCCTTTATTTCTCATTGAATACTTAATGAAATTTTTAGATTTTTTTGAATAATTTTAAATTACAATTTATTAAATATATATTACGAATTTTTTCCGTTTACGGAACTTTTTCGTAATGATTAAACTTTTTATATTTTTATATTATATTTTTCTTAAATTTTTTATTTGTATTCAATTTAGTTTTTTGAGGAAAAAGAATAGCAATAATTCGCTATTCTTTTTCTAGTTTTTTCTATTTATTTGGTGTATTTTTATTATTCTTCTTTTGTCTCTTTGTTAGAACTACTGCATATCTTAATGTTACACTTTCTAATCCTACCAATACTACTAAAGCTACTAATAATCCTACTGGGAATTCACCAGTTTCTACACTTATTGATACTGTTGCGTTATCCTTATTATCTTTATCATTGCTATCTTTAAATCCTGGTACATTATCTGTTTCTGTTAATGTTACTTCATTAACCTTATTACCCATATTATTTCCAGAGCTCTTCCAGTTTAATAATACTGTGTATTCTTTAGTTTCTCCGGCTCCCATTTCTGGTATTACCTTTCTAATAGTAGTTGAAGAATTTTCTTCGCTTGTGCTTTCTTCCCATGTTCCATCATTATTTGCTAAAGTCATTCCTTCTGGTAATTTGTCTTCTATTATTGCTCTTCCTTCTACTTCTCCTGTGTTCATTACTTTTATCTTGTACTCTACTTGTACACTTGTGTTTTCTGTGCTCTTTCTATAGATATCTACTTTTTCTAGTTTTCCATTTGTTGCATTTCTTCTATTTCCATTTACTATGATTGCAGAAATATCTTTCTCTACTCCTATATTAAATGGTTTTGGTTCGTAGTAATAGTAAACATCTATTGTGTTGTTAACTATATCTTTTCCGTTTTCATCCTTAGTAATTTCCACTTTCATCTTACCTTTTGGCTCTTCTGGACTTTCTACTAATTCATAGTATTTAAAGTCTTTTGGTGTTGTTGAATAATCATCTTGGTTTTGTCCTTCGATAATAACTTGTGATGATTGTAGTTCTCCTGTTTCTGGATTTGTTTCTTCTAGTTCTTTTCCTGTTGTTCTATCTACATAGTGTACTATTACTTTTGCTGGTTGATAGTAATAGTATGTTACAACTTGTTTTTCTTCTGTCATTGTTCCCTGAGCATTTGTTGGTAATACATTATTACCATCTTTATCTGTTGTAGCCACTACATAACTTAAGAAGTCCTTAGATTTAATATCATATGGGGCTCCTACATGTCCTTCATGTAAGATTGGCTCTTCTAACTCTTTTCCAGTTATGATATCTATATGATGTTCTTCAACTCCGGCTGATTTCTTTACATAGTAGTATGTTACTACTGTCTTATTATTTGTTATATTACCATTTTCATCTGTTTCTACTGTTAGAGATCCTTCTGCATTTGATGGTACTTCTACTAAGTCATAGTCTTCGAATGTCTTTTTCTCTGTTGTGTATGGGTCACCTTCATGTTTTGTATCATCAACTATTTGCTCTGTTAAAGGTTCTCCTGTGTTTTTATCTATGTAGTTTACTTCTAATACTGCTTTCTTTATATAATAGTAATTTACTGTTACTAGTTCTTCTCCCATTGTTCCACTTGCGTTATTTGGATCTTTGGCTGTTACTCTGTCATATCCATCAAAATTCCTTGGTGGTATGTTGTAATCTTGTCCTACTTGAACTTTATGTTCTTCTGTATACAATATCTTACCTGTCTTGTCTTCTATGTGGTTTTCTATTAATCCTGTATATACTGGCTCATAATAGTAAATTAATGTCTGCTCTTCTTTTGTCATCTTAATTGTTGTTGGATTTGGGCTTTGTATTAATCTATATCCTGTGAATTCTTTTGAGTTTGTTACGAATTTATCCCCAACTAATCCTTCTTCTGTTCTTGGTGTCTCTAAATCTTTTACTATTTCTCCTGTCTCTGGATTTCCTTCCACATATCTTACTGTTGCTTTTGTGTTTTGTAGATAATAGTATGTTACATTTGTATCTGCTACTGTCATTGTTCCTTGAGTGTTTCCACTGTTAGAAACTAATGTATATGTTTTACCATCTTTTGTTATTGTATCTTTCTTATGTTCTGTATCTGTGTTGTATTGGTCATCTACATGTCCATCAATTTGTTCATTGTTTGCTAATACTAAATTGTTTGAATCATCTGAGTCTCCATCTTTTTCTAAGTAATGTATTATTACTTTTGCTGGTTTTAATCTGTAATAATATATTACTTCTTGTGGTTTTTCTTCATCGTATTTTTCAATTGTTCCATTTGGTTTCTCTGGTAATTTTTCTTGAACTAACTCATATTTTTCATTTACATTGTCTGCTGGTTTTGTCTCATATGGGTCTCCTTCCTTACCTTCGATTATTTCATCTGGAATTTCTGTTCCATTTATATCTGGAACTTTTGTAGTAGTTGTACTTCCATCTGGATTCATTATGTAATGATGTACTGTTACTTTTCCATATTTATTTGTATTTGTAACAATTTTGTTATTATTATCAACATTGCTATCGTAGTATTTTAAGTCTCCAGCTGTCTTTTCTTCTTCTGTTAATGTGTATACGATTTCATTATTTGATGAATCATATTCTGGTAAGTCTTTGAACATATCATTCCATTTATTTGGATTGTTACTATCTTGCGTTGTTGTACTTCCTTCTGTTCCTGGTTTTGCAAGCTCTAATGTTCTTTCACTTCCATCACTACCGCTTAACTTAAATACTACTCTTGTTGGTCTTTGTCCTAACTTGTTATCACTATCATCCCATACTTTGCTTACTGGAATATTAATTACAAATCCTGTTGTTGTAGTTTTATTTGCTTCTACTTCATCACTTGTTCTGTCAGGTGTTTCATATTCTATATGTCCTTTTACAACATTTTCTATGCTTACTGTATCTTGACTTATTCCAGTGTATACTACTTTTATTGTCTTATCGATTGTTACTTCTTTTGTTGTATCCATTTGTATGTCTGTTACTTCTTGTTCCCATGTTATTGTCTTGCTTGCCTCATCATATGTTCCACCATCTAAGTCTTCTAATATATTTGTCTTGTTTGTATCTAATGCGTATGGTAATTGGTCTACAAGTACTACTTTTGCATTTCCTTCATAATCTGTTATGCTTGCTGTGTAATGAATATTGTATGTAATTTCTTGGTCTAGACTATCTACTTTTCCTGTTCCATCTTTAGTAATACTTTGTTCTTCTTTTGGCTCTACATATGTGTGTTCTGGTTCTTCTGGAACTTTTTCATCTTCTTCATCTGGTTGTCCATCAGGTTTTAATGTATTTATGTATGCTGTATTTTTTATCTTTGTTCCATCTGCTAGTTTATTTACTCTTACTTGGAATTCAATTACTTTTTCTTCACCAATTCCTAGTGTTAAACTAATTCCATTTTGTAAATCTTCTGCGGTCTTCGTTAAATCCTCTACATCTCCAACTTTTATTGAACCTTCTACAAATGTTGTTCCTTTTGGGATTGTATCTTTTACAAGTACTGTTCCTTCTTTTGCTCCATCATTACTTACATTTATTCTGTATGTTATGATATCTCCTTCGTTTACTTTACTTCCACTTGCTGGCTCTGACTCTTTATGTACTACAAAATGTGGTTTTGTTACTTCTGTTGTTACCTCATCTGTTGGTGTTTCATCTACTGTAGCTGTATTTTTTAATTCTTCTCTGTAAACACCTTCTGCTAATTCATTTACTGTTCCTGTAAATTCTACTTTTACTGTACTATACTCTGGAATATTTACTTCTATTCCATTCCTTAGGTCTTCTGCTGTTTTACTACTATCTGCAACATTATTTATTACTAATGAACCAGCTACAAATGTTATTCCTTCTGATAATTTGTCTTTTAAAGTTACTACTTTCGCTAAGTTACCACTATTTGTAATATTTATTGTGTATTTTAAGTTTTCTCCTTCTACTGCTTGTGTTTTATCTACTAATTTCTCACTACTTATTATTGATTTATATATTGTACTGTCAAAGCTTTCTGGTGGTGTTTCTTCACTGGTTTTATCAGGAGTTAACAAATGTATGCTTCCTTTAACATTATTTGTTATCTTTTCTTGGCTCATATCTAGTCCAACATATACTACTTTTATGTTCTTTGTAATATTTACTGTCCTTTTACCATTATAGCTATCTAAGTCTGATACATTTTCTATCCAAGTTATAGTATGGCTATCAGAATCATATATTCCACCTTGTAAATCTGAATTATCTTCATCTATTGCATATGGCAATGTATCTACTATTGTTACTTCTGCATTTCCTATATAGTCTGTTACATTTGCTGTGTAATTTATTGTATAATTTACTTCTTGCCTTGCAGATGTTATTCTATCTGTTCCTGTCTTTTCAACTGTATTTGTTACTGTTGGTTCTTTTAATTTATAGTAATATGTTACTATTTGTGGATTCTCTTCATCATATTTATTTACTATTCCTTGTGTTTCTCCTTCTGTTTCTTCTTCTACTAATTCATAATTCTGTTTTACATTGCTTGCTGGTGTTGTTTCATATCTTTCACCTTCTGCTTTTTCTATTATTGTATCTTGTATCTCTTCTCCATTTATATCTGGTACTTTTGTTTCTGTTTTATCTCCATTTTCATCTATTATGTAATAATGTACTGTTACTTTTCCATATGTACTTACATTTGTTACTGTCTTGTTACTTTGGTCTACATTTCCTTTTTCATAGAAATGACTACTTAAATCTGTTTCATTTGTTTCATCTACTGTGTATGTTATTTCATTTCCATAATTATCATATTTTGGTAAGTCATTAAATGTATATACCCAGTTATTTGCATTTCCTGATTCTGCATTATTACTACTTAGTTGTTGTGTATATTCTTTTCCATCACTTCCTATTAATTTTAATGTTATACTTGTTGGTCTTTTTCCTGCTGTATTTCCATTATCATCCCATATTTTTGTTACCTGTACTTGTACCTTCTCATCTGGTACACTAAATGTATTTGTTATTGT
>CALXMM010000019.1 GCA_944389475.1 uncultured Clostridia bacterium | reverse complement strand
CTTAGTTTTGCAGATGGATTATTGCCATTTCTAAATCAAGAGGATGTGAATAAATGTAGTCAATTAATAAGTGATACAATTAAATATATAAATAAAGATAATTTGGAATTTACAGGTGTCATTTATGGTGGATTTTTTAAATGCAAAGATGGTATTAAATTTATTGAGTTTAATGCTAGATTCGGAGATCCAGAAGCATTAAATGTTTTGAATTCGTTAGAAACTCCTTTTGTAGAGGTATTGGAAAATATATTTAATAAAAATTTAAATAAAGAAAACTGTAAATTTAAAAAGAATTATACATTTACTATTTATGTAGTAAGTCCAGATTATGCATTAAGAAAAAGTAAAGAACAATGTATTTTTAAAGTAAATAAAAAGGCCATAGAGGAAAGTGGGGCTAAAATTTATTTTGCAAGTACCAAATTAGTAGAAGGAGATACATATGTATCTGTTGGAAATTCAAGATTATTTGGTGTTACAACAATCGCAAAAACATTAGAAGAGGCAAAAGATAGAGCATACAATGCCTTGGATGGAAATATTAGTAATAATTTAGATTTTAGAAAAGATATTGGAGCAATTTATGAACATTAATTTTTAATATTAAAATATGAATAGAAAGAGAGTAATGAAAATGTTTGGAGAAAAAATAAAGGAAGAATGTGGAATTTATGGGATATATGGAATGAAAGATAATGAAGATGTTGTAACACCAGTTTGTGTAGGACTATCAGGACTTCAGCATAGAGGAGAAGAAAGCTGTGGTATTGCTGTTAATAAAAATGGAATAATACATTTTCATAAGGATTTAGGATTAGTTTCAGAAGTATTTACAAAACATATTCAAAATTCTTTACCAACTGGAAAAATGGCAATTGGCCATGTACGATATTCTACTACAGGAGTTAGCAAAAAAGAAAATGCACAGCCCATGGTTGTAAGACATAAAAAAGGAAATTTAGCAATAGTTCATAATGGTAATATTATAAATGCTTTAGAATTAAAAAGAAAATTAGAGGATGAGGGTGCAATATTTACAACAACAAGTGATACGGAGGTAATTTGTCATATTATTGTAAGAGAAAGGATTAAGACAAATTCAATAGAAGAAGCTGTAAAAAATACAATGAGGATTATAAAAGGAGCCTATTCATTATTAATATTATCTCCTCAAAAACTAATTGCTGTTAGAGACCCTCAAGGATTTAGACCTTTATGTATGGGAAAACTAGGAAAGGATATTGTTTTTGCTTCAGAAAGTTGTGCGTTAGATATAACAGGTGCAAAATTCGAAAGAGATATAGAACCAGGAGAAGTAGTTGTTGTTACAAACAATACTGTTAAAAGTGAAAAATTTATGCCAAATGAAAGAAAAGGAATGTGTATTTTTGAATATATTTATTTTGCCAGACCAGATTCTATAATAGATGGAATTAATGTACATATATTTAGAGAAAATGCAGGAAGATGTTTGGCTAGGCAAGCACCAGTGGAGGCTGATATTGTAGCCGGTGTTCCAGATTCGGGATTGGATGCTGCTTTAGGATATTCTAAAGAATCACATATACCATATGATATGGTATTTACAAAAAGTAAATATATTGGAAGGACCTTTATACAAAATGCACAAAGCAAAAGAAAAGATTTGGTAGCATTAAAATTAAATCCGTTAAAGGAAACTGTTAAAGGAAAGAAAATTGTTTTAGTAGATGATTCCATTGTTAGAGGAACTACTATAACGAAAATTATAAAAACCTTAAAAGATGCAGGGGCTAAAGAAGTACATATAAGAGTAGCATCACCAGCATTTGTAGGAGTATGTTATTTTGGTACAGATGTAGATAAAAAAGATGCTCTTATTGCAAACAAGATGACAAAAGAAGAGATTGAAAAAGAAATTGGTGCAGATTCTTTAGAATATTTAAGCATGGATAATTTGAAAGAAATTTCTAAAAATTGTAAAATAGATGATTTTTGCTATGGATGTTTTACTGGAAAATATCCAATTAAAGTTCCAAAGGAAATAGAAAAAGATTGTTTAGAAGAGGTAAAATACTAAATTAATTATTATATTTAGAAAAGGCGGCTCTTAGGGGAAAAAGGAATTGTAAATATTATTATTTAGTGATATAATTATTTGCAAAAAGGAGAAAAATATGGATTTTTTGTTAAATGAAGTTGGAATAGAAGTTGCACAAGAAAAGATTGCACAAGATGTAGGAAAATTATCTTTGGAATATGAGAAAACTAGGGATCCAAAGATAAAGCAAAAAATAAAAGAACTAATTTTAGATAGGGATGAAATTTATAAAGGAAATAAAGAGATAATAAAAAAATATGTGGGAGAAAGTACAAAATGGAACAAAAAGAAATAGAATTGTTACAAGCAAAATACAAACTTACAGAAGAAGAATATCAAAAATATTATCATGCAGCTAATCTATTTTTTACAACTGGGAAAGAATCTCAAGAAAGGCCAAAATTATTTTTTGTTGCAGGACAAGCTGGAGCCGGAAAATCTAGATTAATTCCAGAAATCAATAAAAAAGTAAGTTATAATGCAGTAATATTAGATTATGACATAATAAGGTCAATGCACCCAAATTTTGAATTAGCTAGTAAACAAAATAATAAAGATATACATTTAGCGTTGTTACCAGATGCGGATAGAGCAAATCAAGAAATAAGGGATTATTGCAAAGAAAACAAATTAAATCTTATTTATGAAGGAACAATGAGGTCAACTTCAGGTTTCGTAAAAATGGCAAAAGAATATAGAGAAGCTGGATTTGAGATAGATTTGGAATTAATGTCTGTTCCAAAATTAGAAAGTTATACATCTACATTTTTAAGATATGCTATGCAACTAATTAGTAAAACAGAACCTAGATGGGTTCCTAAAAGTGTGCACGATGCATCTTATGATAATTTTTTAATAACCTTAGAAGAGTTTGAAAGACAAGGTTTATATGACCATGCAACAGTTTATAGAAGAGGAGAAGACAGACCGGAACCATTTTATTCTTCAGAGGGAAAAGAGTTTAAGAATCCAATAGAGGCTGTTCAATTTGGAAGAGACACATTTTATAAAAATTTTATAGAAAGATTTTCAAAGGAATATGATGTCATATATACAATCTTTTCTGAAAATGCACCAACATTAATGCCTTATGTAGAAAATTTAAAGGAATTATACATAGCAGAAAAGAATAATCATAAAATGCAACAAGATGAATATACTAGAGATAATTAAATAACCAAAAAGGAAGAGCTCTCTATAAAGAGAGCTCTTTTGAACACTAAGCAAAAGATGGTTTTACTTAGCGGAGAACCACATACTTCTCTTTAAGAACAGAAATCCTTTGGTAGATTTCATGTAGTTCTTGAGAAGTGGTGGAGCTGGCCGGGAGCTTGATATCGTTGCAAATTGCAGAGAAATCCTTGTGAATCTCAATGATTTTGCTCCAAAGAAGCTTGTTGTGAGCAACCAAAAACTTGATGCTACTTGGAATACCTGTGTCATCATGAGACAACTCAAGATATTCCATATCATCAAGCATTGCATAATCCGGATCTTGAACGAGCCAATAATAAAAAGCATCAACTCGCTCGAAAAAGTCTCTCTGGAATTCATCAAAAGATTCATAATCAAAATCGAATCTCAGCATTTGCTCATGAGTGTAATGAATCTTCATAAGGCGCAAAGCAAAATTACCAAAAATGTTGGCGAATTCAACTTGTGCATTAATCTGTTCAAAAACACCATTGCAAAAAGCAACATCAGGGTTTTGATCCCCAATATTGTGATTTACACGTGGATGAAGCTCCTCAGGTTCAATACCATTGTTATGCAAATAAGCGGGATTGATCCACTTGGTCGACATAACAATAGGATTGTGAGTAACCGGTGAATATTCCATCAGTAATTCTCCTTATACATTGTTGTTTGTAAATACAATTCTATTATAGCATAAATTAACAATTTTTTCAATTTTTTTACATAAAGATAACGGCTAAAATGATTAATTTAAAAGGGTTTTTTATGTGTAAGAAAAAAATTTTAAGAAACAATTGAGAAAATAAAAAGTTATTGTTATAATCAATATATAAAAAATACAAAGGAGGAATTAAGATGTCAATAGAAAAATTTGTCTTAAATGAAACATCATATTTTGGATTTGGAGCAAGGGAGGTTTTACCAGAGGAAATAAAAAATAGAGGTTATAAAAAAGTCTTAGTTGTTACAGATAAATCATTATTCGAAATAGGTTTAACTAAAAAAGTAACGGACAAATTAGATGAAGCAGGTATAGAATATACAGTATATAGTGATGTAAAACCTAATCCAACAATAAAAAATGTATTAGATGGTGTTAAAGTTTGTAAGGATTATGAAGCAGATGTTATTGTTGCAGTAGGAGGAGGATCTAGTATAGATACTGCAAAGGGAATTTCCATAGTTATGACAAATCCTGATAGAGCAGATATTGTTTCTTTAAATGGAAACTCTAATACAGTAAACAAAGGAATGCCTTTAATAGCACTTCCTACAACACATGGAACAGCTGCAGAAGTTACAATAAATTATGTTATAACAGATGAAGAAAGAGAAATAAAAATGGTATGTGTTGACCCACATGATATACCACTAGTTGCAATAGTAGATACAGAACTTATGTCAACATTACCAAAATCAATGGCTTCTTCAACAGGAATGGATGCTTTAACACATGCAGTAGAAGGATATATTACAAAAGCACATAATACAATGTCAGATATGTTCCATATGAGAGCTATAGAATTAATATTTAAATATTTACCAGCAGCAGTTAATGAAAAAAATCAAGCTGCAATAGATAAAATGGGATTAGCACAATATATTGCAGGAATGGGATTCTCAAATGTTGGTTTAGGAATAGTACATTCTATGGCACATCAATTAGGAGCTGTATATGATACGCCACATGGTTTAGCAAATGCTATTTTATTACCAACAGTTATGAGATTTAATGGACAAGATCCAGCAACAGCACAAAGATTTAGAGAAATATTAATTCATATAGGTAGACCAGATGCAGAACATTTGAATGACCAAGATGTTATAAATACATTTGTATGGAAAATATCAGAATTATCAAAATCAGTAGGAATAACACAAACTTTAAGAGATGTTGGAGTAAAAGAAGAAGACTTTGGAATGCTTGCAGACAAAGCAATGCAAGACCCATGTAAACCAGGAAATCCAAGAGAAGTAACAAGAGAGGATTTCATAGAATTATATAGACAAGCTATGTAATGAACTTTAGGGATGGACCTTAGCTTTGCATATAGCCCACCAACACGAAATCAAAGATTTCGATGGTGGCTTAAAGTTCATACGATTAACATAAATTCATATAAAATAAGCAAAAACAAAGGCTACTGAATTTCTATTCAGTAGTCTTCATTATAATATATAAAAACTATATTGTTAAAGAGACCTAGGATATCTTTAACAACTATAATTGACAATTTTATTCCAAATTATTTAATATATTAGGTAAAATTTGTTTCTTTCTAGAAACAACATTTTCTAGCATTGCTGTATTATTATCAACAGAAACACCAAAAGCTTTTTCTACGACTGGTGCATCATTTCCTAAAGAAATAATTTTTGAATTAGAATTAATTATATCTGTTGCAGCAAATACATATAAGTCTAAGTTTTCTTTTTTAATATCATCATTGATTGCTTTTTCATAATATGCTTGATTTTTAAAGATTGAATCCAAATCAGCTGTATTTACTTGGGCAATTCTAAATTTCTTATTACCTTTTTCAAATAATTTACAATCGATATTAATAACTTGTTCTGGAGTATAATCACTAATATCAGTACCAGATTTTAACATATCTAAACCATAAACAGAAATGTCAAGGCCAGAGATTTCTTCTAATTTTTTTACAACTTTTTTATCTTCTTCTGTAGTTGTTGGAGATTTTAAAAGTAATGTATCAGAAGCAATTGCACTTAACATTAAAGAAGCAATTTTTTTATCTATTTCTACATCATTTTCTTTATACATTTTGTATAAAACTGTAGCTGTACATCCAACTGGTTCAGCTCTGTAGTATAAAGGTGTTGATGTAGCGAAATTAATTGCATGGTGATCTATAACTTTTAATACCTTAGCATTATTAATATTATCAGCTGATTGACTAGCTTCATTATGGTCAACTAGAATTACTTCTTGATTATCATCTACGGAACTAATTAATTCTGGTGCTTCTATACCAAGATAATTAAGAACATATTGAGTTTCTTTATTTACATTGCCTAATCTAACTGCTTTTACATTTTTATTTCCTAATTTTTTTTCTAAATTTTCCATTACTAATGATGATGTAATAGAATCTGTATCTGGATTTTTGTGTCCAAAAATTAATACTTCTTTCATCATATGAGTTCCTCCTTAATAAATTCTCTAAAAATATAAATTGTGTGTGCAAAATCTAAAATTTCGAACACACAATTATGGGTTTCGAACAATTATAGCACCTTTATGAAATCAAAGATTTCGAGGTAGCTAAATAAAACACTTTACATAAACTATTATACACGAAAATTATGTATAAGTCAATATTTTCTACGGATTTCCGTAGGTATTTTAACTTTTTTAAAACTCTATATTTTGGATAATATTAATAGTATTTATTCCTCTATGGAAGGATTTACATATAAAGTTTTGTTATTTGAATAAATTACCATTCCTGGCTTACTGCCATTAGGCTTTTTTACGTATTTAACATAGCAATAATCTACGGGAACATTTGTTGAAAGTCTTGCCTTGCTATAATATGCAGCAAGTTTAGCACATTTTATTAATACATCTTTTGAAATGCTTGAAGATGGATTCTTTAAAATTACATGACTTCCATGAATGTCTTTTGTATGAAACCAAATATCATCTTTTGATGCTATTTTTGTTGTAAGATAATCATTCTGCTTGTTATTTTTTCCAACTAAAACGGTATATCCATCTATATGATATTCTCTAGGAGCGGATACATTAGATTCTTTTTTATTATCAGGTTTATTATTAGTTTGAATGTAATCTTTAAATATTGGATTTTCACTTATTTCATTGTAAATATCATTAACTTCTTGAATATCTTTTGTATATTCTAATTCATATATAATGCTTTCTATATATTGCAATTCTTCTTCAGTTTCTTTTTTTTGAAGAGTTACAATTTCGAGTGCATTTTTCAACTTATTATATTTTTTAAAATATTTTTTTGCATTATTTGCAACTGAAATTGTATTATCTAAAGGAATTACTATAGGTAAATTATTATCATAGTAATTTTCTAATTCTATCTTATCCAAATTATAATTTTTTGGAATTTTATATAAATTAGCTGTTATTAATTCACCATATAATTTATATTTATCTTTATTAGCACATTCAGTAAGTTTACTATTAATACTAGCTAATCTTAGTGAATATTTTTTTAAAATATGTGAGATTAATTTTAATAAATTATTTCTGTATGATACAAAGTTATTATTAATTTCTTTATTATAATAAAAATCATCAATAAAAAAATTAATATCTAAGTCTGATTTCTTTGGAATTAAATCTATTACATAATCAGCTTTTCCTTTTTCGTTATAATAGTTAACCAAAGAAATATTGCTACTATCTAAATTATTAAGAATTTTAGAAATATAATCATATAGTGTAAGTATATTTTCTTTTGAAAATTCATTATTATTTATATTTAATTTTTTTAATATATTTTTTACAAATGGTTTGCTAAATCCAGTAAAATAATTTACTAAGAAATTAGTTAAATTGGTAATTTTATTTTCTAAAAGTAAATTATATAAAACTTCGGATGAATTTATATCATAAAAATTATGTTTATTATTATCTGGTCGAATATACTCATGAGCAGGTAATATATCCCTATAAGATTTAGAAGTTGTATCTAAATGCCTTAAGCTATCTATAATAAATAATTTATCATTTAATAAGATAATATTACTATGTTTACCCATTAATTCAACTATTAAATATTTAGTAGTTAAATCACTCAATTCGTTATACCCTTCTAATTCAATTTTTACAATTCTTTCTAGATTATCATCAGAAGAAATTGATTTTATTTTATATCCAATTAAATGTTTTCTAAGTAGCATACAAAAATTAGGTGCATTAAGTGGATTGGGTTTAGAATTTGTCGTTAAATGTATTCTATATAAATTAGAATCTATACAAATATTTAATGCATAATTTTTTCCATTTGCGTATATTCCAAGTATGATTTCGTTTTTGTTTGGTTCAAAAATTTTATTTATTTTTCCTCCAAGTATAGAGTGTTGTAATTCATAAGAAATTGATTTTGTTGTTATTCCATCAAAAGCCATATTAATCTCCTTTGTTTTTTTGAGACATTATAATACAAAAATAAAAATATATCAAATTGTAAAAAGTATTGACATTATGCATTTTATTGACTTATAATGTGGCATAGATATATTAGCAGGGGGTTACAATATACTTATGAAATACAGCAATATGTTTTATCCATTCGATTCAAAATACGAATTAATGCAAGATGAACAAATAATAAATAAGATAAAAGCAGGAGATAAAAATGCTTTAAATTATTTAATGGAAAAATATAAAGAACTTGTTAATATGAAAGTCAGTAAATACTATATTATAGGAGCAGAAAAAGAAGATATTGTTCAAGAAGGAATGATAGGATTATATAAGGCAATAAAAAGTTATTCTGATGATAAAAATACAAGTTTTAAGTCTTTTGCAAATATGTGTATAGAAAGACAATTAATTACAGCCATAAAAACTTCAAATAGGCAAAAACATATGCCACTTAATTCTTATTTATCATTAAATACTTCAGCATATGATGATGAGGATAACACAGAATTAATGGATATATTTAATAATAATACAGTAGAAGATCCACTAGATACAATTACTAAAAAAGAATATTATAAAACAGTAGAAGATGTAATAAATAAATCATTAAGTGATTTTGAAAAACAAGTATTAACAAGATTTATGAATGGAGAAAGTTATGTAGATATTGCAAACAAATTAAATGCCCCAGTAAAATCAATAGATAATGCTATACAAAGAATAAGAAAAAAAGCAATAAAGAATATTTTAAAAAATGATAATAATTAGAATACTATTATAGTATTAATTGCCAACTATTTTTATAGTTGGTATATGCTTCTATAGCTCAGTAGGTAGAGCACTTCCGTGGTAAGGAAGAGGTCGCCAGTTCGATTCTGGCTGGAAGCTCCATAATGCGTTTTCGTCGAACTACTTGAAAGTATTACAACAAGTGAGTTTTAAGAAAACAAAAAAGTGAATATCATTTCACAATATATAAGTCGATTTAGTCGGCTTATTTTTTGCTTTTTGGAAATAAAAGTAAATAATAGCCTCAAAATATTGAAAAAAGGAGGTTTTTGTGATATGATATCTACAGTTAAAAGAGAAATAGCAATAGAAAAAGAATTACATTCTAAGATTGAATGGGCTTGCATAATATTTTCCTTTTTTAATGTTGCTAATATAGATAATAAATATTCCTCTTTAAACTCAATAATTTAATAAATTCTTTTTGCATTTGTAATTCTGTTTCGAACATAAAATATCCTCCTAAACTAAAGATATTATATTATTATGAAAAATAAATACAATATTTTTAACAAAAATTATAAAAATGATTTTATCTCAAATCAATAATATCACAATTTCTTTCACCTGTACCTATAATTGTAACTGGTGTATTAGTTGTTTCTTCAATTTTATGAATAAAGTCTTTTACTTTATTTGGTAAATCATTATAATTATTACACCTATATGCTTTCCAATCAATATATTGTGCAAAATTCAAGACAATTTGTGTTGGATTATTTATCATTACATTATATTTTAATCTATCCCAGTTCATTTCAAACACTCTTCTAACTTTTTTTGTAACAGTTGTATATTCTTGCAAATCTATATTAGAATTACATCTTTCTTTAATTTCATCCCAAGTAAGTTCTTTACTTCCAGCATAATCTCCGCTATATATATCTATACCTATATTAGTTTTATTACTAATTCTTATAGGATATGGTCTTATAATCATTATTATATCTTTTACTTTAAAAGGAGAAATACCTGCATCTGCAATCAATTGACTAGCACTACATTGTCTACTTGTTACATTAGGATAATCAAGTCCATAGTTTATATCCAAATCTGCCCCCTGAGCACCTTCTACTAATATAGAATTTTGTGATTTATTCAATATAATAGAAGTATCTACAATTTCTATTTTACTTTTAGCATAGTCTGAAAAATGGTTATAGAAATCTTTTATTAGTTCTACTTCTGGTGCTCTCATAATTTTTTCTGATAAAGCTGAACCACATCCTTTAAATGTTGAACCACTTTTTATTAATTGTTTTTCTTGCTCTCTATGTTTCTCTTTAATAATCATTGCTCTAGGGTGTATGAAAATTTTTCTTTCTCCTATAATATCTTTATATTTTATTAATTCGTTTTCTAGTATTTCTGGAGTAATAATACTACCAGCATTTAAACATAGTTTAGTATTACTGTTTATTATAGCCATAGGTAGATGACTGACTACAATTTTTTCATCATTATCTTTGATATATGTATGTCCTGCATTTGAAGACCAATTATTAGTTGATATCTCCATATTATCTTTTTGAGCAATATAGCCACAAATTTTACCTTTTCCGCAACTTCCAGCTTGCCCATCTATAACAACAGTTACGTTTCTATTCATTAAAAACACTTCCTATTCATAAAACTTTTTTATACCTTCAATATCAAAGATTTCTTTAATAAATTGACTTATATTGGCGAGTCCAGCTAATTCTTTATTGTTAAAATCTAAAGCAAAATTAATATCTTTCCATTCATATATTCCTTCATAATTTGATTTTACTTGAACTTCATCTATAAAATCATATAAAACACTTAAATTTGTTCCTTTATTCATTTGATTCGTTTCTGGATAAATATATGTTATAAATAATTTTGGATTATCTAGTTTTATTTCTGTTTCTTCATAACATTCTCTTATTGTTGCTTGAATTTCAGTTTCATTTTCTTCTATTTTGCCACCTATGCCATTCCAGCAATTCTTATAAGGTGGTTTATTTCTTTTTACCATTAATACTTTTTTATAGTCTTTTGTAAATAAAAAAATAACAACAAACTTGTTCATTTCTATTTTTCATCCTTTTATAAATATTATTTATTTTTAAGTATTTTATCATAAATTTTAGAATAATCATATACAAAATAAAAAAATTTAATTTCTATTTTCTTTTGATAAATCACTTGTAAAAATGCAAAACTTATGTTAAATTATAAACAATAAATCGAATTATATAAAAAGAGCATTACTAATAGCAGAGATGTTTTTTCGCATACCTGCTCCATAATCGCTCCAAAATCGAAAAGTCTCACAATTACTGAAATATCAATAATTGTGAGGCTTTAACTTTTACATTTTTATGCAAAGGATTTAAAAGATTATAATCGCAATATAATATTAAAAAAATGTAAAAAAAGGTAGAACAAAAAATATCAATATGCTATACTTTAAAAAAAGGAGAATACATATGAAAAAACTTAGTATTGTTGGCATATATAGCATTATTCATTGTATTGTAGATATGTCTTGTGCCATGCTAATTGCAGGAATTTTAACACCTACAATAACTGGCACATATAATTTAATGGTTTCTATAATTTTCTATAATTTTTTTGCTTTTGCATTTCAATTACCATTTGGAATTTTAGCAGATAAAATCAATAAAAATGCTTTTATTTCTGCAATTGGATGCCTATTAATAATTATAGGATATTTATTAAACTTTTCAGCAATTTTAGCTTGTATAATTGCGGGAATAGGAAATGCATTATTTCATGTAGGAGGAGGAATTGATGTTTTAAATATTGCAGAAAGAAAAGCAACATTGCCGGGAATTTATGTTGCTACAGGTGCTTTGGGATTATATATAGGGTCAAATACAATTGTTTTAGGCTTTGATAAATTTTATTTAATGATAGTAATACTAATAATTTCAATATTAGCTTTATTGTGGTTGTATAAACAAGTAAAACAAAAATATAAAATTAATAATAAAGAACCTAAAATCGAAACTATTTCTAATAAAAAACAAATTATTATGTATTGTTTATTAATTACAATTTGCATAAGAGGATATCTAGGTTTAATATTGAACTTTGAGTGGAAAGCTAATTTTATAATTGGATTAATATGTGTATTGGCTGTAGTATTAGGTAAGATCTTTGGAGGAATTTTAGGTGATAAATTTAGTTGGAGAAAAGTTTCAACTCTGTCATTAATAATTTCTGCTATTTTATTTATTTTTGCATTTAATAATATAGTTTGCGGAATTATTGCTATATTGCTATTTAATATGACTATGCCTATAACTTTAACAGCATTATCTAATGTGTTTAATAATAATAAAGGAATGGCCTTTGGATTAACTACTTTAGCATTATTTATAGGAGCAGTTCCTGTACTTTTTGGATATGATGATTTCTTATTTAATCAAATAGGATTATTTATTATGACAGTAATATCAGCAATAGTTTTATATATTGGATTTAAAAAATATGAAACTTTGGAGAATTAATTATGGTAGGAAGTTTAGTTATATCATTATTATTAACGGTTGTATTAGAGACTATACTTGCATTATTAATTAATGTACGAGATAAAGAAGATTTATCAGAGATAGTCTGGATAAATTGTTTCACAAATCCAATTATTGTATATTTTACTAATATAACTTTATTATATACTAATGACTTAATTAGCCATTGTATATTAGTGATTCTGGAAATAATTAATGTGTTTGTAGAAGGATATTTATTAAAAAATCATTTAAAAAAAACAAAAATTAATCCATATATCTTTTCGCTATATTTAAATGGATTTTCATTTGTCATTGGTATTATATTAGGGTATATTTTAGAATTTTAATAAAAAGGGGGATTCTTAAAATGAAAAAAATAAGTACAGTAAAAAAAATAATTTTATTAACCTTACTAGTTGCTATGGGAACTACAACTATGTCTTTTGCAGATTTGTATGTTAGTCCAACTCGAACATTTATAATTACTATTCCTATTATAGGTATAGTATTAATAGTACTTGCAGTACTTCTTATTATAGATTTAGTATCTATGCTTGTTGGAAAAATAACTAAAGAAAAAGAATTAATTTCAAAAACAAAAAAATATGCTGAAAGTTTATTTTATTATATTTTATTTTTGATAGGATTACTTGTTGCATTTATAATTTTTTCAAGTTTTTTTATAATGAGTATACTTCCATTTGCATTAATCATTTGTTCTTTATATCAAAGGCTTAACAAAAATAATAAAAAAAATTCATATATAATAATAGGTGTATACTTATTTTTAATTCTGTTTTGTATTAGTGGTATCTTTATAGAAGCATACTTATAAGCATAAATTATATTAAAAGGAAAATAAAAAATTCTTGAAACTCTACATAATTTATGTTATATTAACAGATGGATAGGAGAGAGCAAAATGAAAATTGGAATAGTCGGACTTCCTAATGTAGGAAAAAGTACATTATTTAATGCAATAACAAAAGCTGGTGCAGAATGTGCAAATTATCCGTTTTGTACAATAGAGCCAAATATTGGAATGGTTCCAGTACCAGATGAAAGATTGGATAATTTAGCAAAGATGTATGAACCAGAAAAAGTAACACATGCTGTAATTGAGTTCGTAGATATTGCAGGTCTTGTAAAGGGAGCCAGTAAAGGAGAAGGATTAGGAAATAAATTTTTGTCACATATACGTGAAGTAGATAGTATATTGGAAGTTGTTAGATGTTTTGATGATTCTAATATAGTGCATGTAGATGGTTCAATAGATCCAATAAGAGATATAGAAACTATAAATTTAGAGCTTGTTTTTGCAGACATAGAAACAGTAAATAAAAGATTGGACAGGGCAAAGAAGTTATTGAAAGGTGATAAATCATATCAAACAGAGATAGATTTGTTAGAAAAAGTAAAAGCAACATTAGAAGAAGGTAAACCAGCAAGAATATTGGATTTATCTGAGGAAGAAAAAGAAATTATTAAAGACAGTTTTCTTCTTACAATGAAACCAATCTTATATGTAGCAAATGTTTCTGAAGATGAAATTTTGGAAGATAATGATTATGTAAAACAAGTAAAAGAATATGCTAAAAAAGAAAATACTAAAGTTATAAAATTATGTGTAAAGATAGAAGAGGAATTATCTGGTTTAGATGATAATGACAAAAAAGAAATGTTAGAAGCTTTGGGAATGAAAGAATCTGGATTGGATAAAGTTATAAAAGAGAGTTATGATTTGTTAGGATTAATGTCATTCTTAACAGCAGGCAAGCCAGAAGTTAGAGCATGGACAATAAAAAAAGGAACAAAAGCTCCAGAGGCAGCTGGAAAAATTCACTCAGATATACAAAGAGGATTTATTAGAGCAGAAGTTGTTTCGTATGATGATTTAATACGATTAGGCTCTTTAAATGAAGCAAAGGAAAAAGGATTGGTTAGGTTAGAAGGTAAAGATTATATAATGCAAGATGGAGATGTAGTTTTATTTAGATTTAATGTTTAATCAAAGGTAGAATTTTACAACTATATATGGAAATTTTTGAAAAAATAAAAATATATGTAAAAAAGCCTTGCATTTTATAGTAAAATGTAGTATAAATAATATGAGTATTGAATATAATATTAACAAACGATAGAAAAGGTAGGGAAGGAAATGAAAAGAAATAGTTTAATTAAAGGAATTTTATTAGTTACAGTAATGGCAGTTTTAATGTTAATTTCAAATAGTGTATATGCAGATGATCAAACAATCATATTGTCAGAGGGAAATAATAGTGCAACAAACAATTCAGCTACAAACAACAGTGCAACAAATAACAGTGCACTAACATCTACATTAACACCAACAACAACTACAACAAATAATTCAGCTACAAATAATGCTTTAAATTCAAATTTACCAAAAACAGGTATTGCAGATAATACAATAGTATTTGTAGTTATAGGAGTTTGTGCAGTTGCTGCAATATATGCATATAAAAAAGTAAGAGACTATAAAGGGATTTAATTAATTTGATATAAATATAAAAGATTGTTAAGAATTAAAAATTCTTGATTTAATTAGTATACTAATTAAATGGACTAGTTTATCTAGTCCATTTCTTTTGCTTTTAGAATAAATCTATTTTTCTTTTTATTATTACAAGTAATTAATGTTAGTTCTTTTTTATTTTTAGTATCTTGATTTAAAACAGAAGTATTATTAATATCTACTTCGAATTTATCGTATACAGAATATTTTAAATAATTATTATTTAAATCATAAATATAGATAACATCACCAATGGAGAGTTTATTTATATTACTAAAAAATTTTCCGTTATCGTAATTGTGAGCTGCAATACATAAATTTCCAATTTGATTTGGATCGGGTCCACATAAACGACATGGTGATATTTTTAATAATTCTTCTGAACAACTTGAAAGAATTGAATAGTTTAAATTTATTTTATCAATTACAATTTTTCCAATTATGTGCGAAGAATTTGAATTTGTATTACTTATGACATTGTTAGATGAGTATAAACTTAATGTTTGATATTTATCTTCCAAAGTTTTAGAGAAAGAATATAATTTGCGTTCTTTCAATCTTAAAATATAACCATATATGATAACTGCCAGAATAACTAAAATAAAAAATACTAATAATATTATAAATATTTTTTTAGTTTTATTAAATTTATTCATACTATTATTGTAATCAAAAAAATTAATAATATTATAAATTTATTAAAATGTAAAAATTTTGTAGACTTTTTTATAAATATGGCTTAAAATAAATAAAGCGTAGGAGGTAATAATATGAATATTTGGCATGATATTTCTGCTGATAGAATTAAAAAAGATGATTTTATGGCAGTTATAGAAATAGAAAAAGGTGGAAGCAATAAATATGAATTGGATAAAGCCACAGGACTTTTGAGATTGGACAGAGTTTTATATACAGCAACACACTATCCAGCTAATTATGGATTCATACCAAGAACTTATGCTGGTGATGGAGATCCGTTGGATGTTTTGGTAATATGTCAAGAAAAGATTGTTCCATTAACATTAGTAGAATGTTATCCAGTAGGAGTAATGTTAATGACAGATAATAATGATTTAGATGAAAAAATTATTGCTATACCAAAATCAGATCCTTTTTTAAATACATGCAAGGATATAAATGATTTACCAGCACAATTATCTGCAGAGATAATGCATTTTTTTGAAGTCTATAAACAATTAGAAAATAAAAAAACAGAAGTAAAAGAAATGCAAGGAAGAGAAGAAGCTGAAAAAATTATAGAAAAATGCATAAATAATTATAATGAAAAATTTTTAAGATAAAAGATTGTGGGGAAAAAGAAATGTTAGAAAGAATTATTTTTAATATATTATCCTTTTCTCTTTTTATAATAATCTTCTTTAAAATAATTAGAAAAAATGATACTATTTATGTGGTTCCATTGGTATTAGAAGCAATTGGAATAGCAATTGGTTTAATAGAAATTTTAATTGGAAGATATTTAGGGACGTTTATTAGGGTAATTACATATGTATTAGCAATTGCATTACCACTTGCTATAATTTTACTAGAAAGATATGGTATTAACTTTTCAGAGTTATTATATATTTTTCTTGCAAAAGTATGTTACTTTTTTAAAAATAATAAAAAATCAAAACAATTATTATTAAATTTAATAAATAAATATCCAGAAAGTTATAATGGACATAGATTATTAGCTCAAATTTATGAAAAAGAAGGCGGAATGCGAAAAGCAATAGATGAGTATGTAAAAGCTATAGATATCAACAAAAAAGACTATGATTCGTATTTTAAAATTGCTGAATTATTAGAAAATTTGGGTAAAAAAGATGAAGCCATACAGATGCTTAATAATTTAATACATATTAAACCAGACAGCTTTAAAGCTTCAAAATTATTAGGAAAATTGCTAATAGAACAAGAGAATTTCAAAGAAGCAATAAATGTATATTTGAATGCATTAAAATATAATAATGATAGTTTTGAAATATATTATAATCTAGGAATAGCATATACTAGAATTAATGATTTTAAAAATGCTAAAAGTTGTTATGAAAAAGCAGCTGCAATAAACGCTTTAAACTATAAAGGCTTTTATAATTTGGGTCTTATATCAATGCTATATGATGACTTGGATGAAGCCGAAAAATATTTTATAGAAGGAATTAAGGTAGAGGATACAGAACCTGAAAGTTGCTATCAATTGTCAAGAATATATGTAATTAGAGGAGAAAAAGAAAGAGCAATAAATTATTTAGATAGAGCTATAAATTTAGATAGTTCCTTTGCAGAAAAAGCTGCTAAAGATCCTGTCTTTGTAACTATCGAAAGGTATATTCCTAAAAATATAAATAAGCAAATTAGGAAGAAATCAACCATGACAAATTCTGAAAAATTAGTAAAAAAACACTTAGAAGATACTTATTTGTTAGTAGGAAAAATAAGTAAAAATGATTTGAAAAATATGAATATTAGTAAAGAAAAAGACATAAACATACATAGAGAAGAAAGAGAAAATTGATAGGAGGATAATTATGGAAAATATTTCTATTATTGGTGGAGATTTAAGAATTGTAAAACTTGCAGATATGTTGAATTTGGATGGTTACAAAGTATATACTTATGGACTTGAACAAGCTAAAATGAGTGATGAAATAGAAAAATGCAAAAGTCTAGAGGAAGTAACTTCAAAATCAAATATTATTGTTAGTTCAATCCCTTTAACAAGTGATGAAATAAATGTAAACACACCATTTAGTAAAAGTAAAATAAAAATAGTAGACATTGCAAAATTTGTAAAAGGAAAAACTTTTATAGCAGGAAGAATAGAAGATGAACTTTATGAACAATTTAAAGAAACAAAAGTAATAGATTTATTAAAAAGAGAAGAACTTACTGTATTAAATACAATATCCACCGCAGAAGGAGCAATTCAAATTGCTATGGAGGAATCAACAAAGACTTTACATGGTAGTAAAATATTAGTAATGGGATTTGGAAGAGTAAGTAAAATTTTATCAAATATGTTAAAAGGAATAGGAGCAGATGTTTATTGCGAAACGAGAACAACTGTTAATTGTGCTTGGATAAAAGCATATGGATATAAACCTATTTTACTTGATGAATTGGATAATACTCTTGGAAACTTCGATATAATTGTAAATACAATTCCTCATATTATATTAACTAAAGAAAAATTAAAACTTTTAAAAAGAGATTGTTTAATAATTGATATTGCTTCAAATCCTGGAGGAGTAGATAGACATGCAGCTAAGGAAATTGGAATAAAACTAATTTGGGCACTTTCATTACCAGGTAGGGTAGCTCCTATAACTTCTGCAGAATTTATAAAAGAAACATTAGAAAATATATTAAAAGATATAAAAAACAATTAGATAAGGGAGAAATAATAAGATGATGGAAATAACAGTATTTAGAGCAATAATATTAGGGGCAGTTCAAGGATTAACAGAATTATTACCTATTTCTAGTTCAGCTCATTTATTTATAATACCATGGATTTTTAATTGGGGTGAAATAGGAGATTTTGATGTAGCATTGCATTTTGGAACATTGCTTGCAATTGGTATATTTTTCTTTAAGGACTGGATAAGATTAATAAAAGGTGGATATGATCAAGTTGTAAACAAGAAGAGAACTTTTGAAGGAAGAATGTTTTGGTACATAGTATTTGCAACAATTCCTGGAGGTATAATAGGATATTTGTTGGATCATTATTGTGCTGATATATTAACTAAGCCAGAAATTATTGGATGTGCTCTAATTTTCATGGGTGTTATATTATATTTAGTAGATAAAAAAGCACCATCTAAAGTGAAGTATGAGAATATGAATTTTAAACAAACATTTTTAATTGGTTTATCACAGTCTTTGGCATTTATTCCAGGAGTTTCTAGATCAGGAGTAACTATGACAACTGCTAGAGCAATGGGAATAGAAAGAGAATCAGCTGCAAGATATTCTTTTATGTTATCTGCACCAATAGTTTTAGCTGCTACAATATTTAAAATAAAAGATTTTGTATTTAGTTTTCCATTTTTTGTTGGAGTTTTTGTAAGTTTTATAGTTGGAATATTGGTAATAAAATTTTTGTTGAAATATTTACAAACAGGTAACTTTAAGATATTTGCAGTTTATAGAATTATTATAGGAATTATTGTTTTAATAGTTTTCCTTACAAGAGTATAAGATAGAGTTAGCTCTATCTTTTTTTTATTATTTTTTCCAAATTAATGAAAAAAATAATTATAAATTATTGATATTTTAAAGATTGTATTGTATGATATTATAGTATAAGAAATCAAGCGGAAAGGGGTAAAACCTAATGAATAAAATAATAATAAAAGTAATTTCTTGTTGCTTTTTAATGTTAATTTTTGTATTAAGTAGTCAAATCGTATATGCGGACTCAGTGAATCAATTAGAAGCACAAGGAGCAGGACAACTAGTTCAAATAAAAGAAAATTCAGAAAAAAAATTAGAGGACTATAAACAAGAATATGGTTCAGATGCTTATGGTATTGCTGCATATGTATTAAACATTGTAAGAGTATATAGTATACCTTTATGCTTTATTGGAATTGCTATAGGAGGAATTTATCAAGTAATAGGTATCCGTAAGCTTGATGAAAGAGATAGAGGATTTGGAATGATGATTGGATGTATAACTGTCCTAGTAATAACACAACTATTACCACTTATATTTGCTATAGTTGTAAAAGGTTGGAGGGGTTAACGAATGAAAATATTATTTGCTGTCAATAATGAGAAAATATCAAAATCCATTATTAAAAAATATCAAAGTGATTATAAAGAAGTAATTTCATATAAAAATGTGTATTATTTCAATGCAATTTTAAAAGAATTACAAAAAGATAATACTTATGATAGAATTATAATAAGTGAGGATTTGGAACCATTCACAAATAATAATTATGACCAAATTGATAAATTTATTTTTGATAGATTGGATAATATTAGTGATGAGGCAACAAATTCAACTAGAGCAGACACACCAATAATTCTAATTTGTGCTGATAGACGTACAAAGTCAGATGAAATATTGGTAAAATTATTTAGTATAGGTATTTATAATGCTCTTATCGGAGCTGATAGAAATATAGATGAAATCTGTAAATTAATTAAAGTACCTAGAACTAAAAAAGAAGCAAAAATATATTATAAAATTGATTCAGAAGAGGTAACATATCAAGCAGAGAATGAAAATGATGTAAGCGAATCAGAAATTCAAAGTATTTTAGTACATTATAAAAAAATAGGAAGAGATGAACAAAAATGTGTTGATAGTTTTGATTCTATAGCGCAACAATATACAGATCAACAGTTAAAAGTAATTGCAAGTTTTCTTCCTTTACCAGTAAAAGCAATTCTAGAAGAAAAATCTCCAAAATATCAACAAATCATGGCTGAAATGGGCAAGAAGAAAACATATTCAGCAAATAAAAGTCAACAGGAAGAAAATGGCTTAAAAATTGGATTTATAGAAACTTCAAATGCGAGAAAGTTAGGTGGTGGAAATGTAATTATTCCATCTGCTGTAAATACAAGGCAAGTTAAAAAATTATCTGTTAAAGCTCCAGTTTCTTCTGGTTTAAATATTCCTAAACCAATAGAAACTCCAGTTGTAGAAAGCACAGATAATGTATCAGAAGAAACAACAGAAGAAGTTAAGCCTAAAAGAAGGGGTAGACCACCTAAAAAGAAACCTATAGAAGAATCTACAACTCCTGAAGAGAATAAGCCAAAGAGAAGAGGAAGACCACCTAAGAAAAAGCCCGAGGAAGAATTAACAACTGAAACAAACTCACAGGTAAATACAATGCCAGGATTTGATGATGATAATGAGCCACAAGTAAATGCAATGCCAGGTTTTGATGATGATGAGCCACAAGTAAATACAATGCCAGGATTTGATGATGATGAACCACAAGTAAATACAATGCCGGGTTTTGATGATGATGATGAGCCACAAGTAAATACAATGCCAGGTTTTGATGATGAGCAACAAGTTAATACTATATCAAATTTTAATAATAATACTACACAAACAAATGTAGGAGGAGGATATGTACCATTTGATTTAAATTCTCCTACCGGTAGAACAAATAGCTATAATCAGACACAATTAACAAATACAAGAAGAACTTATCCAACAGATACAATAGATGCATTATTAACAAGAGATAAAAAAATTGTAACATTTGTTGGAACAAGCAAAAATGGAACATCATTCTTGGTAAACAATCTTGCTTTAAGTTTATCTAAAAAAGGAATTAATGTAGCTATATTAGATGCAACTAAAAATAGAAATGCATATTATATTTTTACAGAAAATGAAGAAAGTTTAAGACAAATAGCAGAAAAAAGTATTCAAAATTTAATTAATGGAGTAGCAGCAGGATTAAGAGTAGATAAAAATCTAACAGTATATACAGCATTACCAGATGATGATGTACCAATGGAAAAATATGAAGAAATATTATCTACATTAGTAAAAAATCATTCATTAATATTAATAGATTGTGATTTTCAAACTGATTTTGGATATTTTGCTGCATCACAAGAAACATATTTAGTACAAAGTATGGATATATTAACTATTCAACCACTTACAGCATTTTTAAGAGATTTACAAAGTAAAAATATTTATCAACCAGAAAATCTTAGAATAGTTATAAATAAAGAACTACCTGTTAAAACTTTAACTGTAAAGAATATTATTGGAGGATTGTCATATTATAATGATCCATCAATGTCTTTTATGAGGGAATTATTTAATAGAGAAACCGCAAAATATTGTACAATTCCATTCGAAATAGCAACATATTCAAAATACTTAGAGGGATTAGTTAATTGTAAGATATCTTTAAATGGATATTCAAAAGAGTTTTTACAAGCATTAAGAACTTTAGAAAATATGGTATATCCATTAATGGAGGCCACTCCTTCTAACAATATGAGTGGGGCAAATAATAATAGTTACGCAAGAAGTAGATTTTCAAATGAAATGAATAATACGTTGAATCAAATGAAGAAAAATTTTTAAAATAATATAGAGGTGAGAAAGTTTTGACAGTAGCAATATTAATAACTATAGTTATACTAGTTTGCATAATAATAGCATTAATGGCATACAATATTTCTATTCATAAAAAAATAGCAAAATTTAGTAACATTAGTGAAAAGATAAATGGTTTAAATGTATTACAAAATTTTATGGATACAATAGGAGAATATTCTAGTGTTGAGGAAAAAATAGAAAAAATAAATGAAATTATTTTAAATAAATATAGTATACTAAAATATTCCACAATAGTAGTGTTTAATGGAGCTGAATATGAGCTTAAAGCATCAAATGTGGATCAAAAACATTGGCTATCATTAACAAAACTAGGAGAAGAAGAAATATTTAAAGACAGTATAGCAACAGCAACTCCTAAATATATAACCGTAGAAAAAGAATCAGAAAAATTACCATATCAAAAAATGGAATTTGGACGAGCTAAATCAGCGATGTTCTTTCCTTTATATATAGACAATGTTTATATAGGATATTGGTTAATAGAAAGTAGTGAGATTCATGCTTTTGATAATATCGATACAGCTATTATAGAAGTAATTAGAGATAATATAGTTACAATTTTAAAAACAGTACAATATCAAAATACAGTGGAGAATACTGTAAGACAAGACCAATTTACAGGCTTAAAATCAGCAGAATATTTATATGGTCTAGGAAAGAAAGAAGTTGATAAATATACTATTTCAACTGTATGTATGTTTAGAATTACAAATATAGAAGAAATAAATGAAAAAATAAGCAGACATTTAGGAAATAAAGTAATAACCGAAGTAAGTAAATTTTTTGAAAACAATATATCTAAAGAATATTTATTTGTAAGATATATGGGACCAAAATTTGTAATTGTATTTTCTGGAGTTCAATCTGAGGATGTTGCTAACTTCTTACAAGATATTAAGTCACAAGTAGAAGAGATGCAAATACATCCAGACTTAGATGATAAAGCCATAGCAAATGTAAAAAATAAAGAAGAAATATATGTTAGTCCAAGATTAAATTTTGTATTAACATCATATTATAAAGGAACATCTATGGATGGTTTGACTAAGAAATTAGAGGAATATATAGATCATGCAGATAAATCTGAAAGTGACATAAATTATATTTAAAAAGGAGGAATGTAACATGTCTAATTTTGATAAGACTATGAGTTTCAAAGTAGAAAGAGATGAAAACGTAAAGGTAAAAGAAATTTTAAAAGAAGTTTATGATGCTTTATCAGAAAAAGGATATAATCCAATAAATCAAATTGTTGGATATATACTTTCTGGTGATCCTACTTATATAACTAGCTATAATGATGCAAGAAATAAAATAAGACTTATTGAACGTGATGAATTACTAGAAAAAATGGTTAAAAATTATATAGGATTAGATGATAAATAATATGAGAGTATTAGGAATTGATTATGGAGATGTAAGAACTGGAGTAGCAATAACAGATCCATTAGGAATAACAGCACAAGGATTAAAAACAATAAATAATCAAAATAGTGATAGAATTTTATTAAAAGAAATTGAAAAAATTGTAAAAGAGTACCAAGTAGAAAAAATTGTTATTGGAATGCCATTAAATCTAAAAGGAGAAAAAACAGTAAGAGCAGAGAAAACAGAAAAATTTATCCATAAACTAAAATGCAAATTTGGAAAAATGCCTATAGAAACAATAGATGAAAGGTTAACAACAGTTCAAGCTCAAAAAACTATGAATTTCTTGGATGTAAATAAAAAAAATAAAAAAAATATTGTAGATACAATTGCTGCTGTGTTTATTTTGGAAACTTATTTAGGAAAAGAAAATAAAAAATAGTTGCAAATTCCATAAAAATAGTATATGATAGAAAAAATTGAAAAGAATAATAATAAGATATCGAAAGGAGAATAATATGAGTGAAGATATCAATACACCAAATAATGGTGAAGAAATGGATAATATTATAGTTTTAAATGATGAAAATGGAAATGAAGTAAAATTTGAATTTTTAGATTTAATAGAATATGAAGGAGAAGAATATATAATATTACTACCAACTGAAGAAGGAGAAGATAATGATGAAGTCGTTATCTTAAAAGTAGAAGATTCAGAAGATGATCCAGA
Organism: uncultured Clostridia bacterium; assembly: GCA_944389475.1. Taxonomy (GTDB): domain Bacteria; phylum Bacillota; class Clostridia; order TANB77; family CAG-508; genus Merdicola. The sequence goes on along the minus strand of CALXMM010000019.1, from coordinate 8,401 downwards.
TATGGAAACTTATGTTAGTGTGGATGATGATGAAACATTAAATGCAGTGTTTGACATATTCAAAGAAAAATTTAAAGATGAATTCAATTTTATAGATGATTAATAAATACAACAAACAAATATAAAAATAAATACAATGAAAAAGAGGAGTAATTATAGTTTAAGTATTTAGAGAGTAAAGGTCATAGGCTGAAAGCCTTTTATACGAAATATAATGAAGGTAGCTTTTTGGTAGATATTCTGAAATAATAGTAGGTATATCCGGGTTGACTCCGTTAAAAGTTATAATGAGTATTATTTTAAGGTGGTACCGTAGGAGTAATCTTGCCCTTAACAGGCGGGATTACTCCTTTTTTGAACTTTAGGAATGTTTCTTAAAGGTTCATAAAGTAGACATAAAAAAAGGAGGAATTAATATGAGTTATGACCACAAATTAAAGGATAAATATAATCCAAAAGACTTCGAAGAAAAAATTTATAAAGAAACAGAAGAAAAAGGATATTTTAAACCAAGTATGGATAAAACAAAAGAATCATTTTGTATAATGATGCCACCACCAAATGTAACAGGTAAACTACATATGGGTCATGCTTTAGATGGAACCATTCAAGATATTTTAATTCGTTTTAAAAGAATGCAAGGATATAATACATTATGGCTTCCTGGTTCTGACCATGCTGCAATAGCAACAGAGATGAAAGTTGTTCAAAAATTAAAGAAAGAAGGAAAAACTAAATATCAAATTGGTAGAGAAGCATTTTTAAAGGAAACTTGGGATTGGACACATCTTTATGGAGGTACAATTCAAGAACAACAAAAGAAAATCGGGTGTTCATGTGACTGGGATAGACGTAGATTTACATTGGATGAAGGGTTATCAGATGCAGTTAAAGAGCAATTTGTAAGATTATATGAAAAAGGTTTAATCTATAAAGGAAAAAGAATGGTAAACTGGTGTCCTAATTGTAATACTACAATTTCTGATGTTGAGGTTGAGTACAAAGAAGAGCAAACACATTTATGGCATATAAGATACAAAATAAAAGGCGAAGATAATAAATATATAGTCGTAGCAACAACTAGACCTGAAACAATGTTAGGAGATACAGCTGTTGCAGTACATCCTGATGATGAAAGATATAAAGATTATGTTGGAAAAACTTGTATATTACCTATTATGAATAAAGAAATTCCAATAATAGCAGACAGATTCGTTGATAAAGAATATGGAACTGGTGCAGTAAAAATAACACCTGCTCACGATATGAACGATTATCAAGCTGGATTAAGGCATAATCTTGAAATAATTGAAGTTTTTGATGAAAACTTTAAAATGGGTGATTTAGTTCCAGAATATAAAGGAATGGATTTACTAGAAGCAAGAGAGAAAATAGTAGAAAAATTAAAAGAACTAGGTGCATTAGTAAAAATTGAGGATTTAACTCATAATGTTGGTAAATGCGAAAGATGTAAAACTACAATAGAACCAAAAATTTCAGACCAATGGTTTGTAAAAATGAAAGACTTAGCAAAGCCTGCTATAAAAGCAGTTGAAGATGGTGAAATTAAATTTATACCAAAAAAATATGAAAAAATGTATTTTAATTGGATGAATAATATCCAAGATTGGTGTATATCAAGACAATTATGGTGGGGACATAGAATTCCAGCATTTTACTGTGATGATTGTGGACATATTACCGTATCAAGAGATACAGTAACAGAATGTGAAAAATGTCATTCAAAAAATGTTCATCAAGATGAAGATACTTTGGATACGTGGTTTAGCTCAGCATTATGGCCATTTTCAACACTTGGTTGGCCAAATACCGAAAGTGAGGATTATAAAACATTTTTCCCAACAAATGTATTAGTAACCGCATATGATATTATAACATTCTGGGTATCAAGAATGATTGTATCTAGTTTAGAACTTACAAAGCAAAATCCGTTTAAAGATGTTATAATTCATGGAATCGTAAGAGATAGTAAAGGAAGAAAAATGTCTAAGACATTAGGTAATGGTATTGACCCACTAGAAATAGTAGATAAATATGGAGCAGATAGCTTAAGATTTTCTGTTCTTTCAGGTACAACAATGGGAAATGATATTAGATATATGCCCGAAAAATTAGACCAAGCATCAAACTTTGCAAATAAGATATGGAATGCTGCCAAATTTATTACTAATTCATTAGAATCAGATGAAAAAATTATTGAATTTTACAATAAGGTTTATGATGCAAAAACTAAGAAATTTAATGGTGAATATTTAAGATTAGAAGATAAATGGATTATATCTAAATTAAATACATTAATAAAAGATATTACTAAATTAATTAATGATTATGATTTGGGAATTGCATTAGATAAAATATATAATTATATTTGGAATGAATTCTGTGATTGGTATATAGAAATTTGTAAAACAAGAATGTATAGTGATAATGAAGAAATAAGAGTACAAGTCAATTTTGTTTTAGACTATGTATTAAGAAATGCATTAAAATTATTACATCCATTTATGCCATTTGTTACATCAGAAATTTATTCAAAATTGGTTCATTATGATGATATAGATATTATGTTATCAAGTTGGCCAGAATATAGTGAAGGTGCAAAATTTGAAGTTGAAGAAGAGTTTATAGAAAAATTAAAAGATATAATTGTAGATATACGTAATACAAGAGCTACAATGAATGTTCATCCAAGTAAAAAAACAAAATTGATTTTTGTTACAACAAAATATGAAAAACAAATAGAGGAATCAGAAGAATTTTTGAAAAAGCTTGGATTTGGAACAGAAATTATAATTCAAAAAGATAAAGAGAATATACCTGAAAATGCAATTTCAATATTAAAGGATGGAATAGAATTATATATTCCTTTTGAAGAATTGGTTGATATTCAAGAAGAAATAAAAAGATTAGAAGATGAAGTAGCAAAATTAGAATCAGAGGTAGCAAGATGTAATAAGATGTTATCTAATCCAGGTTTTGTAAATAAAGCTCCAGAAACTAAAGTAAATGAAGAAAGAGAAAAATTAAAGAAATATCAAGAAATGCTAAATGCATCTAAAGATAGATTAGCAAAATTAAAATAAAAAGAAAACTCTAGAAATTTTCTAGAGTTTTTTAAATGCAAAAATAAAATTGCAATTAATTTATTTATTATTTTCCATAAGAGCCAAAGCACATTTTATACCATCTACAGCTGCAGACATTATACCACCTGCATATCCAGCACCTTCTCCACAAGGGTAAATCCCTTCAACATTTGACATATAATTTACTCCACGAATAATTTTTACTGGAGAAGAACTTCTTGTTTCAACGCCTGTTAAAAGAGTATCAGGATTTGCAAATCCATGTATTTGTTTATCAAAATGCATAAAAGCCTTTTTCATTGTAATGTTAACAAAATCAGGTAAGATTTTATTTAAGTCATAGAAATTTGTTCCGGGTAGATAGGTAGGCAATACTTTTCCAAACTCAAAAGATAATGAATTATTTAAATAATCACCTAATTTTTGTATTGGCGCAAAATAATTTCTTCCACCAGCAATAAAAGCTTTTTCTTCTAAATCTTTTTGAAATTTTATTCCAGCAAGTGGGTTAGAAGAAGAAAAATCAGCAGGAGTAACATTAACTAAAATTGCACTATTCGCATTTTTTCCATCTCTTTTAAAAACACTCATTCCATTAGTTACAACTGTATTTTCTTCACTAGATGAAGCCATAACAGTACCTCCTGGACACATACAAAATGAATAGCAACTTCTTCCTGTTTCTTTATCGTGATAAACTAATTTATATGTTGCAGGAGGCAACTTTAGTTTAGTTTTATTTCCATATTGTGCTAAATTAATATCACTTTGTAAATGTTCAACTCTAACACCAACAGAAAAATTCTTACTTTCCATCAATAACCCTTTTTCATAAACCTTATAAAAAGTATCTCTACTGCTATGGCCAATCGCAAGAATAACATTTGAAGTTGGTATAATATATTCTTTTCCTTCATTTATATATTTAACTGATACTAATTTATTATTTTTTATGTCAAAATCAATTACTTTACTATTAAATAGAAAATTTCCGCCATTTTCTATTATATAATTTCTAATATTACTTATAATCTTAATTAAATTATCTGTTCCCATATGTGGTTTTGCTAGATATAAAATTTGCTCAGGAGCACCAAATCTATAAAAATCTTTCAATACAACTTGGCATAGAGGACTATTAATACCGGAAGTCAATTTGCCATCGGAAAAAGTGCCAGCACCTCCTTCTCCAAATTGAATATTGGAATTTGTATTTAATTTTCCTGTTTTTAAAAATGTATCAACATCTTTTTTTCTATCTTCTACATTTTTCCCTTGTTCTATAATAATAGGTTTGATTCCATTTTTTATAAATGTTAGTGCTGCAAACAATCCTGCAGGACCAGCACCAACAATTACAGGTCTAATTGAAGTATTGCAATTTGTAATTGTAGAAAAATTAAAAGTTTTGTAGTCATCAAATTTTTTATATTTTTTTTCAGATTTAAATTGAATTGCAATATTATACAAATAATGAATATTATCTTTATTTCTAGCATCTATAGACTTCTTTATAATATGCCAATCAACAATATCATTAAGTGCTATATGATATTTCTTACATATATTTTTTATTAAATTTTCATTATCTAAGTCATCATATATTTTTATATTATTAATTCTTTTCATATAAAAATCACCTCATAAATTATACCATAAAAAATCAATTTAGAAAATATGTAGAATAAAGTCGATGAATTTTTAGCCAATCGACAAAACTTCCCTAAATTTGCTATTGGAAAAAATTACCAATGGTATTATAATATTTCAAAAGGAGGGATACATGTGCAAATTAAATATTTAGAAAAAGACAAGCTATTATTCTTTTCACTGGAAGAAGAAATAGATCATCATACTACAAAAGATTTAAGGAGGAAAATGGATTATGAAATTGAAAGACATATGCCTAAAAAAGTTATATTTGATTTTAATAGTGTTAGCTTCATGGATAGTGCAGGAATAGGATTGTTATTGGGAAGATATAAAATTGTAAATATGTTAGGAGGAGAAGTTGCTTTAATAAATGTGAAGAAAAGTGTTAAAAAGGTATTAGATATGTGTGGAATATTGAAGTTAATACATATATATGATGATTTTGGTATGAAATTTAACGTATGTTAGGAGGAAAAAATGAATATAAAATATAAAAATAAAATGCAATTGGAAATATTGAGCAAATCAAACAATGAAGCTTTTGCACGTATCACAGTTGCAGCTTTTGCAGCGCAGCTAGATCCTACAATAGAGGAGATTTCCGATATAAAAACTGCAGTTTCTGAGGCAGTAACAAATTCTATTATTCATGGTTATGAGAATAAAGAAGGAATTATAAAAATAAATGCATATATTTATGATAACACAATAAGAATTGAAATATCCGATCAAGGTAAAGGAATTGAGGATATCGAAATAGCAAAGCAACCATTATATACAACTAAACCTGAATTAGAAAGATCTGGAATGGGATTTACCATTATGGAAAATTTTATGGATAGTCTAAAAGTAGAATCAGTCTTAGGAATGGGAACTAAAGTAACTATGGAAAAGAAAATTAAAGAAAAAACTACAAAAGAGGAACAAATTCAAGAGGAGAATTTTTATGCATGAAAATACTATTGATGAAATTTTAAAGGCTCAAAGAGATAAAGATGAGTTAGGAAAAATTGTAGAAAATAATAGTGGATTAGTATGGAGCATTGTAAAAAGATTTTATGGAAGAGGATATGAAAAAGAGGATTTATATCAAATCGGAACAATCGGATTGATAAAAGCAATAAAAAATTTTAATCCAGATTATAATGTGAAATTGTCGACATATGCTGTAACTTATATTATAGGAGAAATAAAAAAATTTATAAGAGATGATGGAATAATAAAAGTTAGTAGAAGTATTAAGGAATTATGTATGAAAGTAAAAGATATAGAAAATAAAGCAATTAAAGAAGGTAAAAATATAACAATAGAAGAAATTGCAAAGGAATTAAAAGTGGATAAAGAAGAAATTGTTTTAGCGATTGATTCTACGAAACAGGTAGATTCAATATATGATGAAAAATCTTCTGATAATAAATTAAGAATAATCGATAAAGTTTCATATGGTAATGATGAAACAGATACAATGGTTAATAGAATCTTTATAAAAGAATTATTAAATAAAATGGATAGTAGAGACAGGCAAATTATCATGCTTAGGTATTTTAATGGGCAAACTCAATCTCAAGTTGCAAAAATGTTAAATATTTCACAAGTACAGGTTTCAAGAATAGAAAAGAAGATTTTAAATAAAATGAAAATAGAATTAATATCATAGGAGGAATATTGAAAAAGTTTATATTTTATTTAGTAGGAATAATAGTAATTATATTTTTAATACCTGTGATTTGTACATCAACTGTAAAAGAAACATCAGTTGAAACAAATGATGTAAATAATATAATTCCAACAGGTATTGTCGAAAATAATTATGATTATAAACAATATCAAAAAGTGAAATTATTACATACAAAAGATAATAGTATAGAAGAGCTCAATCTTGATGAATATTTGTATGGAGTAGTTTCAGCAGAAATGCCTGCTAGTTTTAATGAAGAAGCATTAAAAGCACAAGCAGTTGTTGCAAGAACATATACTATTTATAAAATTAAAAACAATAATAATAAGCATGGAGATGCACAAATATGTGATGATTCGGGATGTTGTCAAGCCTGGATTTCAAAGGAAGATAGGATGTCAAAGTGGCCGGAAAATGAAAGAGAACAAAATTGGAATAAAATACTAAATGCGGTAAATAGTACACAGGGAAAAATAATAACATATAATAATGAGCCGATAGATGCATTTTTTCATTCAAATAGTGGAGGAAAGACAGAAATTCCAATAAATGTTTGGGGAGGTAGTGGATTCCCATATTTGCAAGTCGTAGAAACATCTGGAGAAGAAAATTATAGTCAATATAGTTCAGAAGTAACTATTTCAAAAGAAGATTTAACAAACAAGATGAAGGAAAAGTATTCTGATTTCGAGATTGATTTTAATGATTCGAATTGTATAAGCATTTTAGAATATACGGAAAGTGGTAGAGTTAGAACAATAAAAATAGGTAATAAAAATTTATCAGGAGTAGAAGTTCGAACACTGTTTAATTTAAAGTCAGCAAATTTTGAGGTAAGCATAGAAGGAGATAATATAAAATTTAAAGTTAAAGGATATGGGCATGGAATAGGAATGAGTCAAACGGGAGCAGATAGCATGGCAAAGAGTGGTAGTAATTATGAGGACATAATACATCATTTTTATATAGGGGTAGAAATAAAAGATATGTAAATATTGTATAAATTTATAAAATAAGGAAATACTTTAATTAAATAAAATGAGGAGGAAATTTTTATGAGAGAAAATAAAAAGCTATCCAAATGGGTTATATATGCAATTATTGTTGCATTATTAGTAATTGGTGTTTCCTTAATTTCATTATTTGCAATAGGAAAGAATAAAAAGACACAAAGTCAAAGTAAAGAGCTCGCAGATATAGTAAATGAAATAGAAGAAACTAATTCTGTAGAAGAGGCAAGTAGCACATCAGATAAGACCGTAAATGAAGTTAAAGATAATAAGATAGCATTAAATACAGAAAATCTTGTAACTTCAGAAAATACTAATACTATTACAAAGCAGACAAATACAATAAAGAAAAATAATAATACAACGGAGACTAAAAAAACTACAGAAAAAAAGAAAGAAATAAAATTTGAAAAACCAGTTGAGGGTGAAATAATAAAAGAATATGCAAAAGATAATTTAGTATATTCAAATACATTAAATGAATGGACAACTCATCTTGGAATAGATATTAAGGCAGAAAAAACTACAGTTGTTAAATCTTCTTGTGAAGGAACAGTGGAATCAATAAAAAATGACCCTAGATATGGATTAACAGTTATTATAAAACATGATGATGGATATAAAACAGTATATTCTAATTTATTAACAGCTGAATTTGTAGTAGAAGGAGAAAAAGTAACAACTGGACAAACAATTGGAACTGTTGGAAATACAGCAACATTTGAAGTAGCTGATGAAAGTCATTTACATTTTGAAATTTTAAAAGATAATGTACAGGTAGACCCAACAATATATGTAAATTATTGATAAAAATGGCGACATAAGTCGTCATTTTTACTATCTAAAAAATATAAAATAAAAAAGTTAAAAAAAATAAAAAAATATGTTGACAATAAAAAGAGGATATGGTAATATAATTAAAGACCGAGTAACGAGAGAAAAAACATATAAAA
>CALXMM010000018.1 GCA_944389475.1 uncultured Clostridia bacterium | reverse complement strand
TTTCCATTATCATCCCATATTTTTGTTACCTGTACTTGTACCTTCTCATCTGGTACACTAAATGTATTTGTTATTGTATATCCATTTGTTATACTTCCACTTGCTTGTCCTTTTGTATAGAAATATAAGTCTCCTGAATTCTTTTCTTGTTCTTCTACCGTATAATTTATTTCTTGTAAATCTGTAGTATATTTTGGTAATCCACTAAATGTATATCTCCAACCATTTCCATCATTTAATTCTTGCCTTCCTACTTCATTTTCTCCATTTTTTATTACTGCTATTATTCCATCTGGTCTCTTTTGTGCTTCATTATTATTATCATTCCATTGCTTTGTTACTGGTATTTCTATTTTCTTTATTGCTAATCCTGCATTTACATTTTCCTCTACTAATACTGGACTTTGTAAGCTATCTAGTCTTGTTATCTCATCTGTTTCTTCTGTTTCTTCATTAAATTTACTATTTATCTCTACATTTGTTCCTACTTCTTTTTCTGTTATATAATAGTATGTTCCATCTACTTCTATTGCTACTTTATATTTTCCTTTTGCTAAATCATTAAAGCTATATTCTCCATTTTCATTTGTTGTAGTTTTTGCTACTTCACTATTATTTGAACTATTTATTAATTTTAATGTAATATTACCTAAATATTTTTCCCCATCATCTATTACTCCGTTTGAATTATTATCTTGCCATACTTTTCCTTCTATATATCTATTTACTACTCTTGCTGTTACTGCTGATGATTGCATTTGTTCTGAATTACTATATACTTGTGCCATTACATTATTTGAATAGGTATCTTTTGCATTATTTCCATTTGTAGCAAGTGTTACAGTTACTTCTATTTTTGTATTTCCCGCTACTTCTCCTTTTATTGCTATTCCTTTTGATTCTTTATTTACATTTCCTGTAGATATACTCTCCCATATACTATCTGTTCCTATTCCTGTATCTTTGGCTGTCATTCCTTTTACTTCATCAGAATTTGTTGAATAAATCTTTAAATTATCTATTCCTTTATCTGTTCCATTTGATGTTTGTTTTACATTTATATTTTTTAATGTAAAAGTTCCATTAAAGTTACTTCCTCTACTGTCTCCATTATATGGTAAGATATCTAACATTTGAAAATCTGGTACTGCTGCTTCTGTTTTATTTTCATATGTTACTTCAAATTTTATGTCTCCATTTTTCTCAATTATTGGTGTTTCTACTTCTTTGTATAACCTGTGACTCTCTAAGTTTATTACATTTATTGATACTGTTGAAGTTCTAAAGCTTATCTCACTATTTCCTATTTTAGAAATCCCATCACTTCCAATTAATTCTGATACTACATATTTAGCTTGATATTGTGTTCCATTAGCTGTTTCATTATCTATGTTTGCATCAAATGTTATTGGTGTTATATTTTGTCCTGAAGTTACTCCATATATGTACCACACTAATGTTGTACTTCCATCACTATTTTTAGTTATCTCTGGTTCTGTATAACTATCATCCCCTCTTTTACTACTTCCAGGTATATACTCTAATCCTTTTGGTATTGTTACTTCGTTTTTTAACGTTACATTTGTTATTTGAGATGTTAAATTATCGTTAGCATCTAATTGTGGTTCTACATTATATGTTACTACATTTTCGTTTTTACCTAAATCATAATTTACTTTTTCTGCTTTAGAACTATCAATTGCTTTTATATCTCCATGAAGATTAGCTCCTACTACTAATGCGGTATTTCCAAAATCTACTCCTCCATTATTTGAACCCGATAAAATATTTCCATCTTTATCATATTCAGTTTTTACATAATTTCTATTTCCGGAATCCCACGTTGGTGTTGGCCATTGCACATTCTTATTAGTAACAGTATATATGTTTCTATCTAATTTATCTATCCACATTCTAGTTCTTTGAGTTAGTCCATAAGTTTTTCCTATTATTGCTGTTTCTTTGACTTTTAACGGAATCATTAATATATTATTATCTCCTGTACTTCTAGCAATATATCCAGATATTGTTTCAGCATATACTCCTATACAAATCTTATCTTCTGGTATGTCTTCTATATTATCATATATATCCATATCTTCTATATTTGCATTATTCATTTCTGTCTGACTTGTCCAATTTGTTCCATCCTTTTTTGTTACATACCATATTTTAAAGCTAGTATTACCATCCATAAATCTAAGTGAATATTTAGAACCATCACTATTGTATCTTGGCTCAAATCCTTCACCATCAAATTTAATAAACTTATCTGCAGTATAGATATCTTCATCATTAGTTTGTGAAAGCAAGAATTTGGCTTGTAAAACACATTTTTGATTTTTATTTAATTTCGCATTTCCTGCATAATATGGATTTGCAACGTAATGATTATTTTCATCACTTATAAATATTTGTTCATTATAAGAACCTGGTTTATATAATACATGCTGAATTCTTAAATTATCATCACTTGTATTCATTTGACTAATTACTTCATCTTCACTTATAGAAGTAACATTTACATTTCCATCAGAAACTGTTAAATAATAATTTCTATCTTCCATTGTACTGGATTCATTATCCGGTACAAAAATTTGCATATATCCAATACTAAATGTACCTATATTATTTGTATATACTTTTTTTCTACCACTATCAGTAGTACTACTTCCAGAGTTATAATGAGGAAACTTTCCATTAAATGCATAGTTATTTATAGTAACTTTTAATTTATTATTTTCTTGTAAAATATTAATGTTTCCCGAATTATACGTTGAATAATCATCTTCTGTTCTAATTCCTAATGGCAAGTCACTATCAAATTTATGGTAAAAATTAAAACCATACATATCTCTTCCTTCTATTAATCCATGAGGCCAATAGTAATTTAATGCATAATTCCACAATATTGGTGTACATTCATTTGTTATATCTTCAAATTCATTTGGATTATTAAAATCACTTCTTTCTAATTTTAAATCTATATCAAAAGATATTTCTCCTTTTGGATATTCTAATCCTTTTAAGCCCTTTGATACATTATCATTATATAACTGTACAGTAAATCCATATCCATACATTCTCCCTGATGTTTCCCCTTCACCATAATCCACTGTTGTCTTATTTGATAAATCTCCTGTATTATTATGTAATTGCACATTATATTTTCCTTTTGCACTTACTATTACTTTCTCATCTGTTGTTGTTACTTTTTCCTCATCCGTATTCCCATCTATATTAAAATTAAAAGTAGGTATTATTTCCGTTCCATTTCCTGCACCATAAATTTGTAAAACAAATACTAGAGTTTGCTTAGCAGAAGATGATGTCTCCGTATCTGCTACTGTGTAACTTCCTGTTACTGTTCTTCCATCACTACTTACTTGTCCGTTTTGCATCCATGTCATTGAAGTTAAATCCCATTTTACTAAGTTTGCCAATGTATCTGGTAAAGTTGCCTCAACATTTATCTTAGACCCAGCTATCGCTTTATTATCTTTTGAATTCATTGTTAAATCTACAGTCCATGTTACTTGGTCAAATGAACGAACTATGTTATTATTTTCACTACTATCATTTCCAGGTTGGTCATCACTATCAAATGGGCCTGTTCCTGTTTTGGTGCTTATAATCGTTGCATCACTTACAACTGCATTAGATGTGTTTGCATTTCTTAAATTTCCACCTATAGCACCTAATATTCCATCTCTTGTTTTTGGATTTATAAAAATTACAGACACGCACAAAATAGCTAATATTACAAATACTAGCATTGTCCATTTTATTATTCTCTTTTTATCCATTACTTTTAGAGCAGTTTTTTCTCCTGCTCCTTTATTTTTGTTTAAACTATCTGTGTGTGTGTGTGTGTGTGTGTGTGTGTGTACAGCCCCAACGTTTTCAGGCTGCATATTTTTTATGTTCTTATTTTTTCTTTTCATGTTCCAAATACACCTACTTTTTCTCATCATAACTTATTGTTTTTATTGTACCTACTTATATTAAATAAGTAAATAGAGCATTGTTTCACACTTTTGAAACAATGCTCTATCACTTTACGGATGCTATTTTCCGACATTTTATATTATTTTTTTGTTACAAGTTTTGATTTTTTCTTTTATTTTCTTTATAACTGTATATTTATTCAAGTTTTCCGTAGCTTTTTATATAGAATTTATGATATTAATATACTAATGCGACTAATTTTTTCCATGACTTCTTCAAAATTTAAATTCTCAACATATTTGTGTTTTTCTCTATAATTCTTCCATAATTCTTCTAAAAATTCACTCTGTTTTATATCTTTTAATATTCTTTTTATTGATTCTATCTCTGTATTTCTTTTTTTAAATGTTTTTATTATTGCTTCTTTTAAATTTTTATTAGAAAACTTCTCATATGTAATTAAATAATACAAATCATAGAAATCTTTCATTCTGCTATTCAATATTCCTCTTGATATAACTGTTTGAAATTTTTCAGCTATAATACTCTCTATATTGTAAGACATTATTTTTAAACTTCGATTTTCAAACATCATTTTATAATAATATTCAATTTCTCCTGGCGTAATTAAATCTCCTGTAGCAATATCAATACTTAAATTTACTCTTAAATTTTCAAATTTAGCTAGCAAATTATATTTTAGTCCATTATACTCATCATTTTCTCTTATTGGTTTAGAGTTTTTTATTATAAATTTCACTCCATCTTTTACATCTATATTTAGTATTTCATTCAGTACAACATATAATTGTTCATCCGTAAGATTTATTCCTTTAATGCAAGTATCCATATCCATCGTAGTTCTATTATCTATTCCCATTATTGAAGATAATAATAAACCACCTTTTAAAATAAAATTTTTTTTATATTTAGAAACAGATAGTCTCTCTAGAATTCTTTCAAACATAAAATTTTGCAATATCTCATTTGTTGTTATATTGCATTTCTGTGCTAAATTATTAGCTTTATCTATTAAACTCCTTGCATTTTTTATCATATAATTGCCTCCATATAATCTTTTACTTTATTATATATTTTTAATTTTTTTGCATAATCAAACATTTTATTTGCATCAAAATCTTTAGTTTTAATGCATCTCTTTATTGCCTTATTAGCAATTTCAATATCTATATTTGCTTTATTATTTATAATATCACATACTGTTCTTTCTAAATTATATGAATTGACTTCATTACCGCATATTGTCTTTACTTTTATTTTCCCCAAATTTAAAATAGAATCATTTACTCTATATAAATTAATCTTATCTTTGTATCTTGATAAATTATTATTGCTTCTCGTTGTTATATCCATTTTTGTTGGTGTTCTCTCTGTCATATTTTGTAAATATAACGCCGTATTATACGAAAAAATAACATTAGGATGTTTTAATTGAAATAAATAATATTCATCATATATAAATTTATCTGTTGCATAAACTCCATATTCTACTCTTCGAATTATTCCTTTGTCTGTCATGTCCTTCAAAGTAGCTCTTGATATTCCCATCTTTCCTGCCTTTTTAGCAGTAATGACCCCATTTACTTCGTTAATTATATTTAAATATTTTTCATACATGAACATTCTCTCCTCTTTACAGTTTTACCGTATTTTATCATTTTGCGGTAAAACTGTAAAGTTATTCTGTCCAAATTTCAATTAATCATACTAACATTTAAGTTTTTTATTATTTATCCAAAAGATTATTTTAACTAGTAGGTTGAAAAGAGATATTAATAAGTCCTAAATTAAATGATTAGTATATATTTAAGGTAAAAAAAAGATATTCATTAAAAAAAAATATTAAATAATAACATATGATTATAATTTTTTGATTCAAAATTTTTTGATTTAATTTCTTTAATATATAACACATTTTTACAGTATTTTCAACAATTTTTCATCTACACTTTTCGAGCTTTTTTGCTCTTATATCCGTTTAATTCTATGTTTTATTTTTTTACAAATTTACCGCAAAATAAAGAAATGCGGTAAATTTGTAAATTATTTTTTATTTTTTCTCTGAAATTTATTAATTATATTTACTAAATGAACTATCAGGTCTCCCACCAAAGTTCATTTTTGAGATTTTTTAATTATGTTCACTAAATGAACTTTTAGGTCCGTCCCCAAAGTTCAAAATCTCTTTTGCCCTAGCCACATCTTCGTTTGTAGGTGCCTTTACATTTTCCAATTCATATGGTACATTCAAATTTTCCCATTTGAATTTTCCTAAATCATGATAAGGTAAAATTTCAACTTTTGAAACGGTTTTTAATGATTTTATAAATTCTCTTAATTTAATTAAATCCTCTTCTTTATCTGTATAACCTGGAATTAAAACTTGTCTTATCCACATTTCTTTACCATGTTCACTAAGGTACTTTGCAAATTCTAATTCGTATTTATTAGAAGCTCCAATTAAATCCTTACAAATTTCATCATTTATACATTTTATATCTAATAAAAATAAATCTGTTAGCTCTATTACTTCCTTAATTTTGTCAGTAATAGGTAAGTTTCCAGAAGTATCAATTGCCACTTTTATTTTTCTTTTCTTCATTTCTTTGGCTAAAGTAATTAATGCCTCCGGCTGTAGTAATGGTTCACCACCACTAACAGTTATGCCTCCATCTTCATTCATGTAGGCTGTATATCTTTCTATTTTTTCTACAATGTCCTGTATGTCATAGATTGTTCCAGAATTTACATCCCATGTATCACGATTTTGGCAATATTTACATTTTAAATGGCACCCTTGAGTAAATATTACAAATCTTATTCCTGGTCCATCTACAGCACCTAATGTTTCAAAAGAGTGTATCCTCATTTGATTTTTAACATCTATCATATTTTCTCCAATCCCTATATTCTTTCATGTATTGTTCTGTTTATTACATCTAATTGTTGTTCTCTTGTAAGTTTTACAAAGTTAACTGCATATCCAGAAACACGAATTGTTAATTGAGGATATTTTTCTGGATGTTCCATTGCATCTTCTAGTAATGCTCTATCAAATACATTTACATTTATGTGATGTCCTGTTTTTATAAAATATCCTTGTAACATGCTACCCATATTTGTTATTTGTGTTTCTCTATCTTTTCCTAATGTTCCAGGTGTTATTGCAAATGTATAAGATATACCATCTTCTGAATATTCATATGGTAGTTTTGCAATAGAGTTCATAGAAGCTAAAGCTCCATTTTTATCTCTTCCATGTAATGGGTTTGCTCCAGGTCCGAATGGTTCTCCTGCTCTTCTTCCATCTGGAGTATTTCCTGTTGCTTTACCATATACAACATTTGATGTAATTGTTAATATAGATAATGTATGTTTAGAATTTCTGTATGTTACATGTTTTTGTAATTTCTTTAAGAATGTTTTAACTATTTCAACTGCTATATTATCTACTCTATCATCATCATTTCCAAACTTAGGAAAATCTCCTTCTACTTGATAATCTACAGCTAATCCATCATCATTTCTTATTACTTTTACTTTTGCATATTTTATTGCAGAAAGTGAATCTGCAACTACTGATAAACCTGCAATTCCACATGCCATAGTTCTTAATACATCTGCATCTCTATCATGTAGAGCCATTTCCAATGCTTCATAAGAATATTTGTCATGCATATAATGAATTGCATTTAATGCCTTAATATATATTTTAGCTACGTAATCCATCATTTGGTCAAATTTCTCCATAACTTCATCGTAGTCTAAGTATTCTGATGTTATTGGTGCAAATAAAGGTGTAATTTGTTTTCCTGACATTTCATCTTTTCCACCATTAATTGCATAAAGTAATGCTTTTGCTAGATTTGCTCTAGCTCCAAAGAATTGCATTTGTTTTCCTATCTTCATAGCAGAAACACAACAAGCTATTCCGTAGTCATCTCCAAGTGTAATTCTCATCAAATCATCATTTTCATATTGAATTGAAGATGTATCTATTGAAATTTTAGCACAATATCTTTTAAATGGTTCTGGTAAATTCTTTGACCATAAAACTGTTAAATTTGGTTCTGGGGCAGATCCAAGGTTCTCCAATGTATGTAAAACTCTGTAAGAATTCTTTGTAACCAAAGTTCTTCCATCAATTCCCATACCTCCGATACTTTCTGTTACCCAAACTGGGTCTCCACTAAATAGTTCATTGTATTCTGGAGCTCTTAAGAATCTAACCAATCTTAATTTTATAATAAATTGATCCATTAAAGATTGAGCTTCTTCTTCTGTTAAAACTCCATTATCCAAATCTCTTTGAATATATATATCTAAGAATGTTGAAGTTCTACCTAAACTCATTGCTGCACCATTTTGGTCTTTAATAGCTGCTAAATATCCAAAGTATAACCATTGAATTGCTTCCTTAGCATTAGAAGCAGGTTCTGATATATCAAATCCATAAGATTGAGCCATTTCCTTTAATTGTTTTAATGCTTTTATTTGGTCAGCAACTTCTTCTCTTTCACGTATAATAGATTCTGTAAATTCTTCTGTATTTAATGATGTATCAAGTAATGCTTGTTTATCTGCGATTAATACATCTACACCATATAGAGCAACTCTTCTGTAGTCCCCAATAATTCTTCCTCTTCCATATCCATCTGGAAGACCAGTAATTAAATGTGAGCTTCTTGCTGCTCTTATATCTTTTGTATATACATCGAATACACCATCATTATGCGTTTTTCTTAAAGTATGATAAACATATTCAACTTCATCATCAACTTTAAAGCCATAACTTTCTGCTGATTTTTCTACAATTCTAATTCCTCCATTTGGCATTATAGCTCTTTTTAATGGAGCATCTGTTTGTAGTCCAACGATTTCTTCCAAATCTTTATCTATGTAACCTGGTGCATAGGCATTTATTCTTGAAGGTGTTTTGCAATCTGCATCTAAAACTCCTCCATGATCTCTTTCTTTTTGATACAATTCCATTACCTTGTCCCATAGTTTTTTAGATTTTTCAGAAACTCCTTTTAAAAAGCTTTCATCTCCTTCATATGGAGTATAATTTGCTTGAATGAAACCTCTTACATCAATTTCTTTGATCCATTCTCCATCTTTTTTAAAGCCATCCCATTGTTTAAATTTCATTGATATACCTCCTATTATATATTTTAGCATACCGCTCTAATCATCATATCATAACTGATAATAGGTATCAATAAGTTTTAAAAAATTTCATAATATTTTGTCAATTTTATGAAAAACTATTAATAATACTTTTATTTTAAATATCAAAATAATTCATGGAATGACATACTAATTAATAGCTTAATATTTAGTATATAGTTTCTTCTAGCAATTCAACTTACATGCTATATTGAACGTACTAAATTATTAGGAGGGTCACTATGGCTTTAGATTATTCTATTATTGGAGAAAGATTAAAACAAGCAAGACATGCTAAAAATATGACTCAAGAACAATTAGCAGAAAAGTTAGATGTTTCTGTCGCATTTCTAAGTAGAGTAGAACGTGGACATTCACATTTAAATTTAAATAGATTATCTCAAGTATGTAAATTTTTAGATGTTTCAGAAGGTTATATTTTATCCGGAAGTTCTGAAGATTCTAAATCTTACCTTGAGGAAGATTTTAAGAAAATATTGGATAAATGTTCTCCAGAAAAACAAAGATTAATTTATAATATTGCTAAAACAATAGCCGAAGATGAGAATTAATTATAATAATTCTATCATCTCCGGCATATTTTTTCCTAGTGTTTTTGGTATTGCTATTATTTTAAATTTTGATAATTTTTCTCCAAATTTTATTTCTACAATATCTCCAATTTTAACTTCGTAACTTGGCTTTACTTGTTTTCCATTTACAGATATTCTTCCCATATCTGCCATTTCATTTGCTATTGTTCTTCTTTTTATAACTCTTGCTACTTTTAAAAATTTATCTATTCTCATTATAATTATTCCTTTCATTTTTGCTTTCATCCATAAATACAAGCTTTATCTTCTTCTATAACAACCGCAAAATGTTCCTGTATTATTTTGATTTTCATTTTGATTGTTGTTAGAATCTAATAATCTCATTCTTCCATTCACTGTTACTGTACTATTATCTCCATTATTACAGTTATTATTACAATTGCTATTACAATTATTCGTACAATTTCTTAGACTTCGTATAAATCTACAAATATATTTACTTATTACAGCTGCTAAAAATGATATTATTGTATAAATTATCGCAAGTATAAAAAATAGTGTACTAGAAAATATTACAGCAATTAAGAGTAATATAGAAAATATAACTGATGCAACTAGTACTGGACAATCTAGTAATTTTTCTAATGCAATTGATATTACTATTACTGCAAATGGTATTGCAAAAAATATTAATAAAACATTCATAATAATTCAAATCCTTTCGCGCTATTGTAGCGATAACTTAATATATTTTATGAATGTTTATTTTTTTTGTTACTAATTGCAGTAAACATAATTTATGTAAGAATATTATTTTAGATTTACACCTAGTTTCCTAATTTTTAGTTTGCTATTATCTAATTATCATAGTTAACTTCCACTAAGTATAATCCATATGGTGGTAATGTTTTACCCGCATTTTGTCTGTTTTTAGAATCTATTATTTCCGTTATTTCTTCCGGCTTTATTTTTCCTAATCCAACTTCTACTAAAGTTCCTGATATTATTCTTACCATATTATACAAAAAGCCATTTCCTGTAAGTTCTATATATATTCTTTCCCCATCTTTAGTTACCTTGGCAGAATATATAGTTCTTACACTGCTTTTACTACTTGTTCCACTTGCTTTAAATGCAGAAAAATCATGCTCCCCTACAAAATACTTTGCAGCTTCTTGCATCTTTTCCACATTTAAAGGCATCTTTATATTATATTCTAAATTTCTATAAATTGCACTACCTGTCTCAGAATTATTAATTACATATCTATATGTTTTTTTCTTACAATTATATCTACTATGAAATCTTTCTGGCACCTCTTCTGCCTTTTTTACAACTATGGATTTTTTCAATCTAGAATTTATTGCAATAGCAAACTTTTCTATAGGAATATTAGAATTCGTTTTAAAATTTGCTACCTGCCCCAAAGCATGTACCCCGCCATCCGTTCTACCAGAACCAATAATTTCTATATCTTCCTTAGTGATATCCGAAATTACTTTTTCTAAATTTCCTTGTATATTTAATTTATTTGGTTGTTTTTGCCAACCATTGAATTCTTTTCCATCATATTCAATTGTTAGTTTTATATTTCTCATATTTCCCTACGTCCTTCTAAGGCTTGTAAAAGAGTAATTTCATCCGTATATTCCAAATCTCCTCCAACTGGTATTCCTCTTGCAATTCTCGTAACTTTAATTCCCAATGGTTTTATTAGCTTTGACAAATACATTGCTGTAGCTTCTCCTTCTACTCTTGGGTTCGTTGCTAATATTACTTCTTTTACCTCACCTGATTGTAGTCTTGTTAGTAGTTCCTTTATCTTTATATCATCCGGTCCTATTCCATTCATTGGTGAAATTGAACCATGCAATACATGGTAAACCCCTTTATATTCATGTGTTTTTTCCATAGCAATAATATCTTTAACATCTTCTACAACACAAATGGTAGATTTATCCCTTTTGGGATTAGCACAAATCATACATGGATCAGTATCGGAAATGTTAAAGCATATTGAACAATATTTTAAATTCTTTCTAGCTTCTTGAATTGCTTTTACAAATTCTTCAGCTTCTTCATCACTGCAATTTAACATATAAAAAGCAAGTCTTGTTGCTGTTTTATTTCCGATACTTGGTAATCTTTCAAAATTCTCTATTAATTTTTCTATTGATGGTGAATATATAGACATATTTACTCCTTACATTAATCCAGGTATATTATATTTTCCCATTTGTTGTTCTGTTGCACTATCTACTTTGCTTAATGCATCATTTACACATGTCATAATTAAATCTTGTAACATTTCTATATCATCTGGGTCTACAATATCTTTGCTTAGCTTTATTTCTTTTATTTCCTTTTTTCCGCTAACTTTTACAGTTATAGCTCCTCCACCTGCTGTACTTTCAAATTCTTTTGATGCAATTTCTGTTTGTGTTTTCTCTATATCTGCTTGCATCTTTTTTGCTTCCTTCATTAAATTATTTAGATTCATTCCTCCGAATCCTCCCATACCACCTGGGAATCCTCCACGTCTTGACATAATTTACCTCCTAATTTTATTAATTAATAGTCCCCGATTTCCATTATGAATTTACTCACAAGGATTCAAGGTCAATTTATTTTTATTTTACTCATCCATTATATCTATTGGTACATCTAAACCTTCTACAAAATTTTCTAATTCTGATTTTTGTGGTTTAGCATCTGCTTTATTATCTATTAATTTTACTTTCATAACTTTTCCATAAGCCATGGAAATCTCTTTTGAAATTTCATTCATGTTTTCCGGCTTTTCTAAAATTCCTTTTGCTAAAGGTTTTAAACCATTATTAAAATTAATTCCAACTGTCATATCATTTATTTCTGTAATATTAGTATTTAATAGGTTAGCATATAATCCCATTTTTCCTTCGGATTTAAACTTTCCAATGATATCTTTCCAATAAGCATTATTTTTTAATTCCTCCGGTGTCAATGGTTTTTTCTCCACCTTTTTTTGTACAGGTGCAGATTGTTTTACCGTATTATTTGGATTTATATTTACTTTATTTTTTTCTACTTGACTTAAAAAATTTTCTATCCTAAATAATCTTCTTTGTAATTCTTGTATCTCTTCACCACTTACATTATTTTCACCAGTATTAACTGGTATCTGTACTTTAGCAGATTCATTTGAATCGCATAATTTTATAAAGCCTGCTTCTAGCATTATTGTTTTTTGTGATGACCACTTCATATCATTTTCTAAATCTGATAATTCATATATTAAATGTACCAACTCTTCTTTTGATGTACTTCCGGCAAATTCCTTTAATTTTTCTTGCTCGGATTCACTATAAATACCTACATCTCCTGTAACTTTATATAATAAAACATCTTTTACATATTTTATTACTTCCCACAAGAAATTATTTTGGTCCTTTCCTTCACTAATTATTGTTTTTAATGTTTTTAAGCAATTATCAATATCTTTTGCTAAAACACTTCCTACAATTTCTTCTATATAGCTTAGTTTTGGTATTCCTACCAATTCCTTTACCTTATCTTCGGTTATCTCATTATCCCCATCTTGTAAACATCTTTCTAGTATACTTAGGGCATCTCTCATTGCTCCTTCTGATAAGGAAGCTATGATTTTTAATGCATTTTCATTTGCCTCTATATTACTAGCCTCACACACTACTTTTAACCTTTTTACAATATTTTCTGGAGATATTTTCTTAAAATCAAATCTTTGGCACCTTGACAATATAGTAGCTGGCAACTTTTGAGGCTCAGTTGTTGCTAAAATAAATTTTACATGTGCTGGTGGCTCTTCCAAAGTTTTTAATAATGCGTTAAAAGCCCCAGTTGATAACATATGAACCTCATCTATTATATAAACTCTATATTTAGCAAGTGTTGGTAAAAAATTAACTTCATCCCTTATTAATCTTATGTCCTCCACACTGTTATTAGATGCTGCATCCATTTCTACAATATCAGTTAATGAACCTGCAAGAGCCGCTTTACATATTTCACATTCATTACATGGTTCTCCATTTTGTGGATTTAAACAGTTAACTGCTCTGGCTAAAATCTTTGCAGCCGAAGTCTTTCCTGTTCCTCTACATCCATTAAATAAATATGCATGTCCTACTCTGCCTGCAATTAATTGATTTTTCAATGTTTTTGTAATATGTTCCTGTCCGACAATCTCATCAAAAGTTAAAGGTCTGAATTTTCTGTACAATGCTGTATATGCCATATAACCACTTCCCTTTAATTTTTTGCTTTCAGTTTTATTGGTTTTACCCAATTTAAGTTTAGCCTCTCTATGGGAAGCAATTACTCCACATAAATGCACTACTTATTGCTGCTTCCTTCCGGACCTGACAAGGTTCATAGCTTTTTATTGGAGATTGCTTTCCATACAAAGGCTAAACATTATAACTGATTTATTTTTTACATCGTTATTATATATGATTTATTGCTTTTTATCAAGATATTTTATATTCTTTTAAAAATAACATCACTAAAATCTGTTTTTTCCATTTGTGATTTTCCTTCTGTTTCTATATTTCCAGTTGGTAACACTAAAGAAACTGTACCTTTATATTTAATATTTCTATTTGTTTCTATTATTATATCAAAAGTTAAAGTGTATTTTAAATCTTCTGGATTAACATTCCCTTTGGCAAGTAATGTACCATCATGTATTATTGATTCATCATTATTTCTAACTTCACATACATTTTGATTTACTGACCTTAGTAAAATTATTCCTCCTTGATTTAAAATTTCTAATGAATCAAGATTATTTTCTTTAGCTCCTTTATAATTTAAAGTATTATTTACTAAATGGGCATCATCTTCTACAATTTTTCCCTCTGAATTTGCTCTATATAATTTTATTTTTTCTGCTCCATTCCCATTATTTTTTTGTATATTAAAATTCTCGAATGTTATATTTTTTATATTTGAATTCTGTTTATATTGGTCATTTTTTTGTATTTGAATATATATATCATTATTTTGATTTACATTAAAATTCCATCTGTTATTATCTACTGCATCTATTTCATTGCCTTCCGCAGTACTTACTACTATTATTTTAGATATTTCGAAAGGTAAATTCTTTTCACCCTCAACTTGGTATCTAAGCATTATAATTCCAGCAACAACTAAAATTATTACTATAATCCCTAAAATAATACATATGTGAATAATCTTTTTATTTTTTAATTCACTAATCTTCAATATTTACACCTCTATTTTTTATTGATTTAGCCATATAAATCTAATTACTTTCTATATTTGTCTTTTTATTTTTTTCTCTTAATTCCTTAAAAAATTTTTGTAAAATATCCTTACATTCATCTTCCATAATTCCATTTTCATATTCCGGTATATGATTAAATTTATATTTAGTTAAATCTATTACAGAACCACATGCTCCAGCTTTTAAGTCGTTTACTCCAAAATATATTTTTCTAATTCTGGAATTAATAATTGCTCCCATACACATTGGACATGGCTCCATTGTTATATAAATATCACAATCCTTTAAACGCCAAGAATTTAACTTTTTACTTGCTTTTTCTATTGCAATAATTTCAGCATGCTTTATAGTATCTTTTTTTGTTTCTTTTAAATTGTATCCTCTTGCAATTATCTTTCCTTCTTTAACAATAACTGCTCCAATTGGTACTTCTTTTTTACTATATGCCTTTTTAGCTTCATTTAATGCTTGTTTCATAAAAAATATTTTTTCTTCCATTTTTTTCTCCCATCGGGATTTAGGGACTTTCTACTTTCCCTATTACATTTGGTGCACTTAGCTGGATTCGAACCAGCGGCCTCTCCCTTAGGAGGGGAGCGCTCTATCCACCTGAGCTATAAGTGCATAGTTTTGTAATACTTCTGTATTATATCAACAATATTACTTTTTTTCAAGCTCAGTAATTAGGAAATTCTAAAACTATTGAATTCTGTTCATTTTTTCGGTATAATATCAAACATCAAGAAAGGAAATTATTATGCAAAAAATATTAGGTCAAATGAGAAAAGCAATAGAAGAATTTCATATGATAGATGAAGGCGATAAAATAGCGGTAGCATTATCTGGAGGAAAAGACTCTATAACATTGTTAATGGCACTTAAAAATTTACAAAGATTTTATCCTAAAAAATTCGAGTTAATGGCTATTTCTGTTAATCCGGGCTTCGATTTTTTTGATGTTAATTTATTAATCAATCTTTGTAAAGAGCTAGATGTTGAGTTGGATATTGTTGATAGTTATATAAAGGAAATCGTTTTTGATATTAGAAAAGAAAAAAATCCTTGTTCACTATGTGCAAATCTTCGTCGTGGTATTTTAAATACTACTGCTATTAAACATGGATGTAATAAAATCGCTTTAGGTCATAACGAAGATGATGTTTTAGAAACATTTCTAATGAATATTTTGTATACAGGCAATATTTCTACCTTTGCACCAAAAACATACATGGATAGATCTAAAATGACTTTAATCAGACCTTTAATTTATATAAGTGAAAAGCAAACTCGTAGTTTTATAAAAAATAATAATATTAAAATTATGCCAAAAACATGTCCAATGGATGGGAAATCCAAACGTGAGGATATAAAAGAATTATTATATAATTTAAGTAAGCAAATTCCCCATGTTAGAGCCAATATGTATGGTGCTATAAAGCGAAGTAAAATTAAAGGTTGGAATATATAGTTTTAATTATAGTTTAATTTGATTGTCGTTTTTTATCATTTAGTTCATTAAATTATTATTAAAGTGCTGTTATACTTAATATAAATTTTTTAGGAGGATAGCACATGGATTTAAAAGAAGCAAATAAAATTATTGGTAGTACTTACAAAAAAATTAGAAAAAGTAAGAAATTTACCCAAGAAGAAGTAGCAGAAAAAAGTGATTTAACACCAGAATATTTATCAAAATTTGAAAATGGCAAGTATAATGCTAGTATTTATAATATTATATTACTTTGTAAAGCTATTGATACCAATCCAACACAATTATTTAATCAATTCTTTGATGATGATTCAGATGCTATTGTTACAACTATAACAGATGAATTAAAGGATATGGATATTTCAGACCAAAAATTAATTTTAAAATTGATTAAACGTATAAAAAAATAAAGCCTAGTATGGCTTTATTTTTTATTTTGATAAATTATAAGAAATATTTTTTACATTATTTTTTATTATTTTATTTAAATTTTCTTTTAATTGCTTTACTTTAACTTCTGCATCTTGCATATTAGTTCCTTTTACTCCAACATAGAATTTAATTTTAGGCTCTGTTCCTGAAGGTCTTACGCATACCCAAGAATCATTTTCAAGTTCAAAATATAGTACATTTGATACAGGTAAACCAGTCTTTGATTCTTCTTTTGTTTTCATATCAATTATTTTTTCTGTCTTATAATCTCTAAATCTTTCTACACTATAATCTCCTATTTTGGTAGGAACATTATTTCTTAGATTATTCATTATATCTTGTATTTGTTTTGCTCCTGTAACACCTTCAAAAGTTAATGACATTAAATCTTCTTTGTAATATCCATATTTTTCGTATATATTAATCATCTGGTCCCAAAGAGTTAATCCTTTATCTTTATAATATGCAGCTGCTTCGCAAAGGGCCATTACCGCAGCAATACCATCTTTATCCCTAGCATGTGTTCCAATTAAGCAACCATAACTTTCTTCAAAACCAAATAAATATGTATGTTCATGTGTTTGTTCAAATAATTTTATCTGTTCTCCAATATATTTAAATCCTGTTAGAACTTCTATTAAACCTATTTTATAATTTTTAGCAATACTGTCTGCTAAATTTGATGAAACAATTGTCTTTATTAAAACACCATTTTTAGGAATCATATTTCTTTCTTGTTTTTGTGATAATTCATATTCTGCAATTAATAAGCCAGACATATTACCAGTAAATGATTTATATTCTCCTGTTTTGGAATCTTTTGCATACACTCCTAATCTATCTGCATCTGGGTCTGTTGCTAAAACTATATCTGCATCTTTTTCCTTTGCCAAGTCTAAGGCTAATTTAAATGCCTTTGGATCTTCTGGATTTGGATAATCTACAGTTGGAAAATCTCCATCAGGTAATTCCTGTTCTTTTACTACAT
This sequence comes from uncultured Clostridia bacterium, assembly GCA_944389475.1. Classification (GTDB taxonomy): domain Bacteria; phylum Bacillota; class Clostridia; order TANB77; family CAG-508; genus Merdicola. The sequence goes on along the minus strand of CALXMM010000018.1, from coordinate 18,546 downwards.
ATACATTTTCAAAGCCTAATCTTTTTAATATAGTTCTTACAGGTTTATTTCCTGTTCCATGTAATGGTGTATAAACTATTTTTAAATCCTTTTCTTTTTTTATTACATCAGGATTTAATACTAGTTTTTCCAAAGCCTTCATATATTTTTCATCTATTTCATTTCCTATTACGTTATATAATTTTTTGCTCTCTGCTTCTTCTTGCGTAATTTTCTTAATTGTACTGTAATCTTGTATTTTATTTACTTCTTCTATTATTTCTTTATCTGTAGGAGGAACTATTTGTGCTCCATCTTCCCAATATACCTTGTATCCGTTATATTTTGGTGGGTTATGACTTGCTGTAATCATTATTCCTGCTATACATTTTAATTCTCTTACAGCAAAAGATAATTCTGGTACTGGTCTTAAAGCATCAAACAAATATGTTTTTATACCATTAGCGTTTAAAATTAATGCTGCTTCTTTACTAAATTCTGGTGACATATGTCTTGAATCATAGGAAATTGCTACACCTCTTTCTTCCCCATGTTTTTTTATAATGTAATTTGCTAATCCTTGCGTGGCTTTTCCAACTGTATATATATTCATTCTATTTGTTCCAGCTCCAATTACTCCTCTTAGACCTGCGGTTCCAAATTCTAATTCTTTATAAAATCTATCTTCTATTTCTTCTTTGTTATCTTTAATTGCTAATAATTCTTTTTTAGTATTTTCATCAAACACATCACTTGTATACCATTTTTTATATTCATTTAAATATTCCATTTTTTCCTCCTTGTATAACACAAAAATGGGCTATAAAAGCCCATTTTGCATACTATATTGTAATTGGGCTTTCCCCAATTATAATTTTTTATAAACTTAAATTTTTCAAAGTTTGTTTTGTTTATTTTTTATCTTTTTTGTGAAAATTTATATATAATTCTCTAGCTGTCTCTGGGCTATCTACACCTTCTGCATTTTTTACAGGTGCAAATTCTTCTTCTCTTTTAACTCTCATTATTGCCATACTTTCCATACTTTGGAATGCATCAAAAATAAATGTTTCGAATTTATATGCATTAGGCTTATCGGCTTTAACCAATTCGCCCTTACTATTAATATAATTTGCCTTTTTAAAAGCTTCATGATATGGCAATTTATTGTCTGCAATTTCATTTACTCTTTTTATATTGAATAAATTACAGTTTATATGAGATTCTCCAAAAACTAATTCTCCATTTTCATCTCTTTTATTACTCATTTCTTCAGAAATTTCTGTATATTCTACTACACTAGGTTTTCCATTTCTCTTACAAAATACTCCAACTCTTTCTTCCGGTCTTGCTTTAACAACTGATTTTCCTGCAGCCATACATTTTCTAGTTTCTGCAACAGCAACAAAGATTGGATCTACCATATTAACTAGAGGATTATCTACTGGTCCTATAAATAACCATTCAATTTTCCTATCATTCATATCCTTTAAAGCTCCGCTTTTAAGAATGGATTCAAAAACTCCTCCATGTCCATCTGCTGCTAATTTTAAAAATCCTTGTTCATTTACTAATATTTTTCCATCCGTATCTATCATTGGTAATTCACCTTGTATGAAAAATATTATGTCATTTTTTGGATAACCAAAGTAATTATGTTCTTCAAAGAATTTAACTGTTTGTTCATTATTTTCACGACTTGTCATAATATACCATGGAATTGTTATACCATATTTTTTATTTGCTTCTTTTATAGGTTTACAAATAAGCTCAAATAAAGACTCATGTGTATCCAATCCAATATCAAATGTTCCTTTTGGTCCATTATATCCAAGTCTTGTTCCTTGTCCTCCCGCTAATGTTAAAACTGCTAGTTTACCATCTCTTATTATTTTTTCTCCTATTTTTTCTAATTTTTCATATTCTTCTTTTGATAATTTACTTTTATCTACATAGTCAACAGGTTCAATAACATCATTACCCATTTCTATGCCTTTTTTAGTTAAATCATACAATTTTTTTATTAAATTAAAATCTACATTTAATATTTGGTCTAATAACTTTTCCTTACCTTTTTCATCTAATTTGTCATACCAAACTAGCAATTGTTCTTGGTTGTTTTTCTTTAGTATCTCTTTTACTTTTTCGTATTTTTCCATAAATTTGCCTCTCTTAAATTTTATATTATCATAAATGACATATTTATCTTATAATATAATATTTTTTTTTGTCAATATCTACGGATTTTTTTATTTTATGCTTTCTTTTTTTCTTTTACTTTTTCTCTTACATATTCAGGAAAAATTTCTTCTATTTCATGTTCTCCAGATGTATTTAGTATTTTGTCAGTATTATTTAATATTTCAATTATATTTTTATTAAATTCTACAATGTTAAAACAATTTATTAATACTATTTCTTCATCCTTATTTTCTTTTTTATATTTTTCCATTTGTTTATTAATTTCTCTAACATATTTTTCATTGCCATTAATAATGATATATTTTCTACTATGTTTATTCATTTGTTTTGTTAAGTTCTTACAATCTTTTATTGTTTTTCCTTTCCAATCTATTTTAATTATTTTATTTTTTAGTTCTTCCTTTAGATTGATTCTTGATAATAATAATTGTACTGTTTTTTCTAAACTATTTTGTAATATTGTATAAATATCATCTTCCTCTTTAAGTTTTCTTTCCATGTATGGAAGTAACATTGTTATTAAATGTACTTCGTTAACATAGAAGCTAGACATCCTTTTAAAACCTTTTTCATAATACATAGTATCCCTCCAATATTTTTGGCTACTTACAAATTTTACCATTCAGTATTTTCCTTGTCAATATTTTCCATTTTTGTTTTTATAAAATTCATCGACAATTATTTCACATTATTTTTAATATTGACTTTATCCTATGTATATTTTTCTAATTTTTGTTCATATTCCTAATATGCAAATAAATTAGGAGGTTATAACTATGAAGAAAAAATTAATTTTTATCTTTACTTTAATTATATTAATATTTATTTATGTTTTTTTACTTTCTATTAATTATGTAAAAGCTGTATCTTGTAATTTGTCAGACAGTGTCCTTAGATTACATATTATTGCAAATAGTAATTCTACTGATGACCAAAATTTAAAACTAAAAGTTAGAGATAATATTATAAAATACATGAATACTTTAACTTCAGATTGTTCAAATAAATCCGATGTTATCTCTAAAGTTTCAAATAATTTAGATAAATTTAAAGAAATTGCAATTAATACCATAAAAGAAAATGGATATAATTATAATGTTAATTTAGAGATTGGAAATTTTTACTTTCCAACAAAATCTTATGGAGACATTTCTTTCCCTTCTGGATATTATGATGCTTTAAAAATTGAAATTGGAAAAGCTGTTGGTCAAAACTGGTGGTGTGTTTTATTCCCTCCTCTTTGTTTTGTTAATTCTACTACAGGTATAGTTCCAGATGAATCTAAAGAAGAACTTAAAGAAAGTGTTAATTCCGAAGGCTATAAAATAATTAGCGAAGGTAATACCAATGAATCAAATGAACCAGATATAAAAATTAAGTTTAAATTAATCGAATTTTTTAATAATTTAGAAAAACAGTAAAATATTTATTTATAATTGGTTGTCAACATTTTCATTTTATGTTATATTTGATAAAGTATTCAGTTAAAATCGTAATGGAGGTAATCAATTTGGATAAATTAGTAATAACAGGTGGCACACCTTTAAAAGGAGAAGTTACAATTAGTGGTGCTAAAAATGCTGCTATAGCTATACTACCAGCCACACTTTTAATTAATGGTAAATGTACACTTGAAAACGTACCTAATATTAGTGATGTTAAAATTTCCTGTACAATATTAGAAGAATTAGGAGCTAAAATTAAATGGATAGATTCAAATTCTTTAGAAATTGATGCATCTAATATTACTTCAACACATGCACCACTAGACCTTACCAGTAAATTTAGAGCTTCTTATTATTTAATTGGCTCTTTACTTGGTAGATATAAAAGTGTCGAAGTTGGATTACCTGGAGGATGTAATTTAGGTCCTAGACCTATAGATCAACATATAAAAGGCTTTGAAGCTTTAGGCGCAAAAGTTGATGTCTCTCAAGGTAGAATTCAAGCCAAAGCAAAGAAATTAATTGGAACTTCTATTTATTTAGATGTAGTTTCTGTTGGAGCTACAATAAATATTATGTTAGCTGCTGTTCTAGCAGAAGGTACAACTACAATAGATAATGCTGCAAAAGAGCCTCATATAGTTGATGTTGCTAACTTTTTAAATACTATGGGAGCAGACATTCGTGGTGCTGGTACTGATGTTATAAAAATTAACGGAGTTAAGGCTTTACATGGAAATGCTACATATTCAGTAGTTCCAGACCAAATAGAAGCAGGTACATTTATGTTAGCTGCTGTTGCTTCTAAAGGTGATATAACAATAAAAAATTGTATTACAAAGCACTTGGAATGTGTCACAGCAAAAATATTAGAAATTGGTGCACATGTAGAAGATATTGATGGTGATACTATTAGGGTTTGGGCAACAAAAAGACCTAATAAAGCAACTATTAAAACTGCACCATATCCTGGATTTCCTACAGATTTACAACCACAAATGGGAGTTGCATTATCAATTGCTAATGGAACCAGTATCATAAATGAAAGTATTTGGGATTCTAGATTCCAATACACTGCAGAATTAAATAAAATGGGGGCTAATATTACGGTTTCTGGCAAATCTGCTGTATTCCAAGGAGTTAATGAATTATCTGCTGCTCCAGTATATTCATCAGATTTACGTGCCGGAGCTGCCTTAATAGTTGCCGGAATTATAGCGAAAGGAAAAACTGAAGTTTATAATTTAAATCATATAGATAGAGGTTATGAAAATATAGAAAATAAATTCAGGAACTTAGGAGCAAAAATAGAAAGAGTTTCTGAATAAGCAAAGGATGAAATAAGATGTTACATTTTAGAAGTTTATATAGTGGCAGTACTGGAAATAGTCTTTTTGTAGAAAGTGAAAACACAAAAATATTAGTAGATAGTGGAGTTAGTTTAAAGAAATTAACAACTGCTCTATCTTCTAATAATCTTTCACCAAAAGACATAGATGCAATTATTGTTACACACGAACATTCCGACCACGTTCAAAGTTTAGGAATGGTTTCTTCTAAATTCAATATACCTGTATATGCAAACGAAAAAACTTGGGATGCAATGCCAAAACAAAAGGATAGAATATCTAATGAAAATCAAAAATTTTTTAAATCATATGAAAAATTTGAAATTGGCGATTTAACAATAGATCCTTTTTCTATTCCTCATGATGCTGCAGACCCTTGTGGTTTTAACATAATAAATAATAATGAAAAAATTAGTATTGCTACAGATATTGGTCATATGACTAAATCCATTATAGATAAATTAGATGGAAGTTCTTTTATTTTACTAGAATCTAATTATGACCCAGAAATTTTAAAGTCTGGAAAATATCCATATTATTTAAAGACTAGAATTTTAGGTCCTAATGGTCATTTACCAAATGAAACTGCTGGAAAAACTATTGCATATTTACAAAAAGGTTCTTTAAAAGAAGTTATGTTAGGACATTTAAGCAAAGAAAATAATTTTCCAGAATTAGCATATCAAACAGTTATAGATGAATTAATACATAGTAATTTTGATGAAAATTCTATTCGAGTATCTGTTGCAAATAGAAATGAACCTAGTAAAATAGTTACGGTTTCTTAATTTTTGCCACCATCCACCTTTTAATTTGGTTGGTGGTATATTTTTTAATAAAAGGAGTTTGCCATGTTAGCTATAAATATAGTATGTATAGGAAAAATAAAAGAAAATTTTTTTAAAGATGCAATAAATGAATATTCAAAAAGATTATCTAAATATTGTAATTTAACAATAACTGAGCTTTCTGATGAAAAAATACCTTCCAAAGTTAATGATAAAATTATAGATAATATTAAAAATATAGAAGGTAAGAAAATACTTGAACACTTAAAAAAAGATTCTTATATAATTTGTTTAGATTTACATGGAAAACAATTATCTTCTGAAGAATTCTCTTCTAAAATTGATTCTATTGCTCTAAACTATAATAGTTCTATTACATTTATTATTGGTGGAACTTTAGGTATTTCTAATGAAGTTTTAAATATTGCAAATGAAAAAATTTGCTTTTCTAAAATGACATTTCCTCACCAATTAATACGTATATTTTTATTAGAACAATTATTTAGAGCTTTTAAAATTTCCAATAATGAAACTTATCATTGGTAATTAATTTATGGGGGCTACAGAAGGAACATTATATTATTTTTTATTTATATTTTATTTAACTTAATTGGGGGAGCTATAATAATTATATACAGATAAAAAATTGCTCCTTCTGTAAGATTATTAACTATTTTTAATTATTTTTTGGATTTTCTTAGAAATAATTTTTTGAATAATTTTCTTTATAAAAAAATAAATTGAACTAAAAATTAATATTTTAAAAATCATATTTCCTCTTTGAATTAATTTATTACATTTTAATCTCATTTACTTCCTTTGTCAACAAAAACTCTTCGACAAATTTCTACATTTTACTATGCTTGAATATTAAATATTATTACAGCTGTAGCTACTCCAACGAAATTAGCAATCAATGATGAAACTAAAGTAAACCTAATTTTTTTAACTCCAATTGAGCTTGTATATAAGGCAATTGTATAAAAAGTAGTTTCTGTTGCTCCCATTATAGTTGAAGCCATTAACCCAATTTTACTATCAACTCCATTTTCTTGCATTATATTTGTTGCAATTCCCATAGAAGCACTTCCCGAAATTGGTCTTAATATTGCAAGAGGCATTATTTCTACCGGTATATTAAATACTTTTAATATAGGAGAAATTAAATTTATTATACAATCTATAATTCCAGAACTTTTTAACATATTAATTGCTAAAAAAATTGCAAGTAAAGTAGGAAATAATTTTAAAACTATTTCTATTCCACTTTTTACACCATTCATAAAGATATCATAAACATTCTTTTTTTCGATTACTCCATATGCTACAACAAAAACAATTACAAATGGAATTATTATTGTAGAAATATAATTTATAATATTCATTAATTAACACCCTTTTTCGAAAGAATTTTTACTGAGGTAATTCCCGCAATTGCTGCAGTAATTGTTGCAATCCAAACGGGTAAAATTATATTAGATGGATTATTAGAACCGAAGTGAACTCCTTATAGCAATTACAGTAGTTGGTATAATTTGTATGGACATAGTATTTATAACAGTAAACATTATCATAGAATTAGATAATTCTTCTTTATTTTTATTCTCTTCCTGTAAGGATTTTATTGCTTTTAGTCCTAAAGGTGTAGCTGCATTTCCCAATCCTAACAAATTAGCTACAATATTCATAGAAATTTCATTATATGCTTTATTTTCTTTTTTTATGTCTGGAAATAAAAATTTCATAATTGGAGATAAACATTTTGTAATTTTATTAATTAACGTAGTTTCCTTAATAATTTCCATTATTCCATTCCACATGCACATAATCCCAATGAAACTTAATATCATTTTAACCGTTTGTTCACAGGATTCAAAAACAGAATTATTTAATTCATCCATATTAAAATTTAAAATTGCATATATAAATGAAACAATAATAAATCCTGGCCATAATTTATTTAACATTTTCTTCACCCATATTTTTATTTTATTAATGTATATTTTAAATATTCCAAAATTAGGAAATTACTTAACTCCTCAAAACTTCGATTTTTCTTTTATATAGTCTGTTTTTATAAACTTAAAAAAACTTCTTAAATTATTGACCAAAAAGAAATTATATGATATTATTATAGTATAATTTGTCGTTTATCATGATTAGGGAGGATTGTAAATGAAAGCAACAGGAATTGTAAGAAGAGTAGATGAATTAGGAAGAGTTGTTATTCCTATAGAATTAAGAAATAAATTCGACATAAAAGAAAAAGATCCAATTGAAATTTATGTTGATGGTTCTTCTATAGTTTTAAAGAAATACGAACCTAATTGTGTCTTCTGCGGAAGTACTAAAAAATTAACAGATTACAAAGGAAAATTAGTTTGCTCTAAATGTATAGAAAATCTTTCTAAAACTGAAGAAAAATAATAATTATTTATATAGAAAAAGATTGTAACTTTTGTTACAATCTTTTATTTTATAAATTTTTGATATATTTCATTTTTAGGGACTCCCCTATCTTTAGCAATTCTTTTTATTATTTCTTTTTTGTCCAAACCTAATTTTTCATAATATTTATAATGTTCTTCTAAAGATAAATTATTTAATTCATTCTCCTCATTTTGAATCTCTTTATCTTCATCTATAATTATTACATATTCTCCTTTTGGAGTATTTATTTTTTCTTCTACTTCTTTTATAGTTCCTCTTATAAATTCTTCATGTATTTTCGTTAATTCCCTTGCTAGAACAATTTTTCTTTCTCCAACATAATTTTCCAAATCTTTTAAAGTATTTAATATTTTATGTGGTGCTTCATATAAAATAATTGTATTTCTATTATTTTTTATTTCTTCTAATTCTTTGTTTCTAAGTTTTTTATTAATTGATAAAAAACCGTAAAATGTAAAACTTCTTGTATTTACCCCTGCTGCCATTAAAGCTGTTATAATTGCACAAGCCCCAGGAATTGGTACCACCTCAATATTTCTTTCCAACGCCTCTTTTACAATAACTTCCCCAGGGTCAGAAATAATTGGTGTTCCTGCATCAGATATTAAAGCTATATTATTTCCTTCTTCTATTTTATCCAAAATACCATCTGCTTTTATTTCTTCATTATGCCTATGATAACTTATTAAAGGTTTAGATATTTCTAAATGATTTAATAATTTTAGTGAATGCCTAGTATCTTCAGCTATAATAATATCTACACTTTTTAAGATATTAATAGCCCTTAAAGTTATATCATCCAAATTTCCAATTGGCGTTGCTACTACATATAATTTCCCTTGCATTTTTTCCTCCACTATTTTTTATTATATATTTTTAAAATTTCATCCGTATAATTATTGTCTTCTTTATATACAATTAATGGCTTTTCTATTTCTAGAAATGGTTTAGCATTTTTTATACCTTTTATTAAAATTAAATTCGGCTTATTATTAATTTTAGGATAAACCATTCTTAATTTTTTAGGTTCTATTTTATATTTTCTAAATAAACTTATAATATCCGCTAATCTTTCCGGTCTATTAACCATATAAAAAGAACCTTTGTCTTTTAAAACAGCACTACCCTTAGATATAAAATCTTCTAAATCCGCTGTAATCTCATGTCTAGAAATTAATTTATTCATATTTTCGTTTTTAACACCAGTATCTTTTTTCTTATATGGTGGATTTGTGACTATTGCATTCATTGAATTATTTTTTAAATATTTTTCTATATTTATTATATTATCATTTATTAATTCTATTTTATCTTCTAAATTATTCATTTTAACACTACGCTGTGCCATTTCTGCAATCTCTGTTTGAACTTCAATTGCATATATCTTTTTACACTCTGTTTTTTTAGATAATAAAATACTAATAATTCCAGTCCCTGTACCAATGTCTAATATTGTACTATCTTTTTTTATCTCTTTTGCAAAATCACTTAATAAAATACTATCCATTCCAAAACAAAAATAATTCTCGTTTTGTATTATTTTTAATCCTTTATATTCTAAATCATCTATTCTTTCATTTTCTTTTAATTCCATATCTATTCCCACACAATACTAATTTTCTTTACATATTATATAATATATAGCTATTTTTTTCAAATTGGAGGTAAAATATGAATTACAATAAAAATAAAATAATAGATAAAAAAAATAATATTATTTGTTCACTTTACCAAGTGGAAAATTTTTTAAATAAATTTACTATTTTAATTAAAACCAAAAACTTTGCAGATTTTATTAAAAAACTATAATTTAAAAATCTGCTCTTGAAAATGTTTTTTCAAAATTTATTGCTCCATCTTTAAAGCTTTTGTTTTCTTCCCCATCTATTAAAATTTTTACGGAATTAACTTCATTTAATTCTGTAACTGTTTTTACAATTGTCGCTAAAATCTTATTTTCTGCATCCTTCCCTTCGGGTGCATTATCTATAAATTCATGCGAAAAATCCATATTTAGTGTATCCCCTTTTAATTCTATATTATTTATTTTTGTATTTTCCGGTATTGCCTTTGTTAATTTTTCATTTTTAGGTCCTTCCATTAATTGTTCTAATAAATACTTATATGGGTTATCAATTAATAAATTTGTATTTATAGTTCTTGCTTCCGGATTAATTTCACCACTATCTTTATTTATAAAATATAGTGAAATAATTGTATTTCTTAATTGTTCATCACTTACTTCTTCTTCGGGAACATATTCTTCGACAATTTCATTTGTTTCAACTTTTTTGTTTTGATTAAAATAATATATTACTCCTCCTAAAACCACCACCAATAAAATTAAAAAAAATACTATTATAATGCCTTCTTTCTTTTTCATTTAATCCCTCCTTTGTTTGATTAATTATTATGTTAGACAAGTAAAAAAAAGAACTTTTATTTTAAATTTAGTTCTAATTCTAAAATTGATGTATATTAGTTAGAAAAGAAGCATTATTTCCAGTTTCTTCAATTTGACAAAAGTGCCTTTTCCGTATAAAATTAGTTTGTGAGATTATGCTTTTTATAAAGCTATGAAAGGAGAAATTTATGGAAAATATACTTCACGTTGGTTTAGATGTTGGATCAACAACCGTAAAAATAGTAGTTATAGATTCTAATAATAAAGAAATATATTCTGATTACACAAGACATTTTTCAGATACTAAAAACACCGTATGTAAGGTATTAGAAAATCTAGCTGAAAAATTTCCTGATAGTAAATTTACAATTGCACTTACTGGTTCCGGTGCTATGTCTGCAGCTACTTTCTTAGGGCTACCTTTTATTCAAGAAGTTGTTGCTTGTAAAAGAGCTGTTGAGAAGTTTATTCCTCAAACAGATGTAGTAATTGAACTAGGTGGAGAAGATGCAAAAATAATTTATTTTGATCAATCTGTAGAACAAAGAATGAATGGAACATGCGCTGGTGGTACTGGAGCTTTCCTAGATCAAATGGCTTCTCTATTAGACACAGATACAGCTGGTCTTAATGAACTTGCAAAAAATTATACAACAATTTATCCAATAGCATCTCGTTGTGGAGTTTTTGCTAAAACTGATGTACAGCCTTTAATAAATGAAGGTGCAGAAAAATCTGATATCGCTGCTTCAATTTTCCAAGCAGTTGTAAATCAAACTATTAGTGGACTTGCATGTGGTAGACCTATTAGAGGTACTGTAGCATTTTTGGGTGGACCTTTAAATTATCTTCCAGAATTAAGAAAGAGATTTATAGAAACACTTCACTTAAAACCAAATGAAATAGTTGTACCGGATGAAGCTCATTTATTAGTTGCTAAAGGTGCATGCTTAGATGCGTATGATAACAAGCCAATAACTGTAGCAGAATTAAAAGAAAAAATACATAATTTAAGAATATCTCATGATAATACAACTAATCCTGTAGACCCACTATTTAATTCAGAAGAAGAATATAAACAATTTAAAGAAAGACATGAAAAAGCCAAAGTCCCTAGAAGAGATTTAAAAACATTCGAAGGTGATTGCTTTGTCGGTATAGATGCTGGTTCTACAACTACAAAATTAGTTTTAACAGATAATGAAGACAATTTATTATATTCACTATATGCTAGCAATGAAGGAAATCCTTTAAAAAGTGTTATGAATATGTTAAAAGAACTTTATTCTGTATTACCTGAAAAAGCAAAAATAAGATTTAGTGGTGTTACTGGATATGGAGAGAAATTAATTCAAACAGCTCTTAATGTAGATTTAAATGAAATAGAAACAATTGCACATTATACAGCTGCAAAGAAATTTCAACCAAATGTAACTAGTATTGTAGATATCGGTGGTCAAGATATGAAATATATTAGATTAAAAAATGGTGCTATCGATAATATAATGCTAAATGAAGCTTGTTCTTCTGGTTGTGGTTCTTTCATAGAAACATTTGCGAAAAGTTTAAATCTTTCTATAGGAGAATTTGTTAAAGAAGCATTAGTTTCTAAAAGACCTGTTGATTTAGGTTCTAGATGTACAGTATTTATGAACTCTAAAATTAAACAAGCACAAAAAGAAGGTTATAGTGTAGGAGATATTTCTGCTGGACTTTCTTATTCAGTTATAAAAAATGCTATTCAAAAAGTTATGAAGGTTAGGGATGTAAGCACTTTAGGTGACCATATAGTAGTACAAGGAGGAACTTTCTATAATGATGCTGTTCTAAGAGCATTCGAGAAAATTGTTGGTAAAGAAGTTGTAAGACCTGACATCGCTGGTTTAATGGGTGCTTATGGAGTCGCTATTTTAGCAAGACAACAATATGAAGCAAATATGGATATGGAATATCGTTCTACTATTTGTAAATTAGAAGACCTTGATAAATTACAAATTAAAGTTACACATGCTCGTTGTAACGGATGTGAAAATCATTGTCTATTAACTATAAACACCTTTAGTAACGGACATAGACATATCTCAGGAAATCGTTGTGAAAAAGGTGCTGGAATAGTTACTGGTCAAAGTGATTTACCTAATTTAATAAAATACAAACAAGAAAGATTATTTAATTATTACAAACCATTGGATGAAAAAGATGCTCCAAGAGGCACAATAGGAATTCCTAGAGTTTTAAATATGTATGAGGATTATCCTTTCTGGTTTACTTTCTTTACATCTTTAGGATTCAGGGTAATCATTTCAGAAAAGAGTACTAGAAAAACTTACGAAAAAGGAATGGAATCTATGCCATCAGAATCAGTTTGCTATCCAGCTAAACTTTCTCATGGACATGTAATAAGTTTAATACAACAAGGAATTAAAACTATATTCTATCCTTGTATGCCTTATTCAAGAAAAGAATATGAAAAAGCAGATAATCATTATAATTGTCCTATTGTAATTTCATATTCTGAAGTATTAAAAAATAATGTAGAAGAACTAAAAGATCCAAGTATAAAATTCTTAAATCCATTCTTACCATTTGATGCTAAGAATTTAACAAAGAGAATTTTGGAATTGGATGAATTTAAAGAATATAATTTTAATAAAAAAGAATTAATGGAAGCTGCTAAAAAAGCAGAGGAAGAATATCAACACTTTAAACAAGATATCTTTAATAAAGGAAAAGAAGCTCTAGAATATATGGATAAACATCATACTAAAGGAATAGTTCTTGCAGGTAGACCATATCATTCTGACCCAGAAATAAACCATGGTATTGATACATTAATAACAAGTTTAGGTTTATGTGTTTTAACAGAAGATAGTGTTGCTAATCAAACTGAAGCAAAACGTCCTTTAAGAGTTGTTGACCAATGGGTATTCCATGCTAGACTATATGCTGCCGCAGAATTTGTTGGTCATCATGATAATCTAGAACTAGTACAATTAAATTCATTTGGTTGTGGTGTAGATGCAGTTACAACTGACCAAGTTGAGGAAATATTATCTAGCTACGGAAAAATGTATACATTAATAAAAATAGATGAAGTAAATAACTTAGGAGCTGTTAGAATTCGTATTCGTTCTTTACTTGCAAGCATGAAGAAAAGAGAAGCTGCTAAAATACAAGAAAAGGATGATGGAGATTACGGTATACAGAAAAAAATATTTACCAAGGATATGAGAAAAAATTATACAATTCTTTGTCCTCAAATGGCTCCAATACACTTTGAATTACTTGAAACCGCAATGAGAAAAGCTGGATACAATTTAGTATTATTAAGAGATTGTACACAAAAAACTGTAGAAACAGGTTTAAAATATGTTAATAATGATGCATGTTATCCATCTATCTTAGTTACAGGTCAAATGATAGAAGCATTACAATCTGGTAAATATGACCCAGATAGAACTGCTTTAATAATGTCTCAAACTGGTGGTGGATGTAGAGCAACAAATTACATAGGATTTATTAGAAAAGCTCTTAAAGATGCTGGATATCCTCAAATACCTGTTATATCATTTAATGTTGTTGGAATGGAAAAAGTACCAGGATTTAAATTAACTATTCCTTTATTAGAAAACATGCTAAGAGGAGTTCTATATGGTGATTTACTACAAAAAATGTTAACAAAAAATAGAGCATATGAAAAAAATAAAGGAGAAACAAAAGCATTATTTGATAAATGGATGAATAAATGCAAAGAAATTCTTAATAACGGAAATAGCAAAGAATTTAAACAAAGTATTTATGATATTGTAAACGATTTTGAAAAAATAGAACTAGATACATCAGTAGTAAAACCTAAGGTTGGAATAGTTGGAGAAGTTTTAATAAAATACCATCCTTTTGGAAATAATCACGTTGCAGACATTCTAGAACAAGAAGGTGCAGAAGTTGTACTTCCAGATTTTATGGGATTCATTAAATTTATGGCAACACATAAAGTTACATTTAATAGTTTATTAAAAACAAACCCAATCGTTTCAAAAATTTCAAAAGCAGCTATTAGTTTAATTGATATATTAGAAAAAGATTCAAAAGCAGCACTAGAAAAATCTAAAAAAGGTTATTTACCACCTTGCAATATTTGGCATTTAGAAGAAACAGTAAAAAATATTCTATCTATTGGAAATCAAACTGGTGAAGGATGGTTCTTAACAGCTGAAATGATTGAATATATCGAACATGGAATTCCAAACATAATATGTGTTCAACCATTTGCTTGCTTACCAAATCACGTAGTTGGAAAAGGTGTTATAAAAACTATAAGAGAAAGATTTCCAAATGCTAATATCTCTCCAGTAGATTATGATCCAGGAGCAAGTGAGTCTAACCAAACAAATAGAATTAAATTATTAATGACTGTTGCTAAGGATAATCTAAAAAGAGAAATGCAAGAAAAAAATGCAATACAAAAAGAAAATACTAATTCATCTAGTGTAGAGCAAACAGAAAATACTAATACAAAAACAAATGAAGAAACACAAAAAAATACTGAACAAAAAACTAAAAAAGTAAAAGAAAAAATAAATATAAATAATTAATATTTATTATTCTTTCTTAATTATTAAATTTTTAAAAAAAGTGCATTTAAAAATAATATTTAGATGCACTTTTTTTATGAAAAAAAATAATTGATACTATTAAACAAAAATAGTACCAATTATCACTAAAGCTAATATTACTCTTGTTCATACTAATAAAAATAATATTTAAACCTAATAAATATTACTATTTAACTAAGCCTAATACCACAAATATTAATAATTCACTCGAATATGAAAACACCCTTACTAACTATCTTCCTCCCAAAGGGAATACAAATAACCATTCAGATATCAACATACTCTTATCTTGAATATAATACCTATAATTTAACCCTTTAAAGAGCTTACATACAAATATTATACTCGCAATGCCAGCATAATATAACCAAATTAATAGCTATAGTATACCAAACATTTCGAATATAAAGAACCATATATAAAATAGCCCTTTACACTCTTCGATTAAATAATTATTAACCTTATAGTATTATTATGTACTTAAAAATTTTTTTTATACATATATTATAATTTTTTTATAAAATTTATTTTTATTAATTATATTAATTTATTTATTATTTTTTAATTAATTTTATTTTAATAGTTTTATAATAATTGTTTAAATTGATTTTAATTTATATTTATTTATTTTTTTATGTTTTAATAATTAATATTATTTATTATTAATTTATTAAATTATTTTTAATTACTTTTTTTCTTTAATAATTTTATCAAATTTAGTTTTTATAATTAATATTTAATTTGTTTTTTAAAAAAAGTTAAATTATTTTCTTATATTATTTTTATATTTAATATTATTATTTATATGAATTAATTTTATAAATTTATTTTTCTAATTAGTGCATTTATTTTATTTAATTAATAATATCAAATCTACTGCATGCGCAATAATTTCCTTTAATTAAAATTATTTATTTCTTTTATTAAATATTTATAATTAATTTTTTATTAATTATCATTTAATATTATAAATTCTAACTTTATTTATTTTTAAATTGTTTATTTTATTATTTAATTATTTTTTTAAAATTTTATTTATTTCAATTTTTATGGTTAATATTTAATTTGTTTTTTTTAAAAATAAATTAAAATTGTTTTTTTATATTATTTTTTAAAATTTAATTTATTTAATAATTAATTTTATTTAACACATTTTTATTTTAATATTTAAAAATATTATTTTATTTAATTTTATTTTCTATTAATTATTTATTATTTATTTTTTTAATTAATATTATTATTTATACAAATTAATTTTATAAATATAATTTTATTTTTTCTAATAAGTAAATTTATTCTATTAATTAATAATTCCAAATCTACTGTATGCGCAATATTTTTCTTTTCATTAAAATTATTATTAATTAAATTTCTTTATTTCTCTTATTAGATATTTATAATTAATTTTTTATTAATTAGCATTTAATATTATAACTTATAACTTTATTTATTTTTTAAATTGTTAATTTTATTATTTAATTATTTTTTTTATTTTATTTATTTTAATTTTTATGGTTAATATTTAATTTGTTTTTTTAAAAATAAATTAAAATTATTTTTTTATATTATTTTTAAAAATTTAATTTATTTAATACTTAATTTTGTTTAACACATTTTTATTTTAATATTTAAAAATATTATTTTATTTAATTTTATTTTCTATTAATTATTTATTATTTATTTTTTAATTAATATTATTATTTATACAAATTAATTTTATAAATATAATTTTATTTTTTTAATAAGTAAATTTATTCTATTAATTAATAATATCAAATCTACTGCATGCGCAATATTTTCCTTTTAATTAAAATATAATTAATTAAATTTATTTATTTCTTTTATTAAATATTTATAATTAACTTTTTTATTTATTATTTAATATTAAAATATAACTTTATTTATTTTTTAATTATTTTTTAAAATTTTATTTATTTTAATTCTTATAACTAATATTTAATTTTTTTTATTAAAGTTAAATTATTTTTTTATATTATTTTTAAAAATTTAATTTATTTAATACTTAATTTTATTTAACACATTTTTATTCTAATAATTAAAAAATATTTTTTTAATTAATTTTATTTTCTATTAATTATTTATTTTTATAATTAATATTATTTTTTATAAAATTAATTTTATAAATATAATTTTTTTATAAGTAAATTTATTCTATTAATTAATAATATCAAATCTACTACATGCGCAATATTCTTCTTTTTATTAACATATAATTAATTAAAATAATTTATTTTTTTATTAAATATTTATAATTAACTTTTTTATTTATTATTTAATATTAAGATATAACTTTATTTATTTTTTTTATTGATTATTTTATTTTTATTTTTTAAAATTTTTTTATTTAATAATTAATTTCATTTAACACATTTTTATTCTAATATTTAAAAATATTTTTTTATTTAATTTTATTTTCTATTAATTAATTATTTTTATAATTATTTTTATATTCATTTTTAAATAATTTAATTTATTTAATATATTGTTATCTTAATATTTAAAATTATTTTTTAAATTTAATTTTATTTTATTCTAATAATTAATTATTTTTATATTTAATATTAAAATTTATATGAATTAATTTTATAAATTTATTTTTCTAATTAGTGAATTTATTCTATTAAATTAATAATATTAAATCTACTGCATGCGCAATATTCCATTTTAATTAAAAATATAATTAATTAAAATTATTTATTCATTTTATTAAATATTTATAATTAATTTTTTATCAATTATTATTTAATATTATAAATTATAACTTTGTTTATTTTTTAAATTGTTTTTTTATTTTAGATTAAATTTAAAATTTAATTTAATTTTTTATAATTAAAAATTAATATTTAATATTTAATATTTTATATTTTTAAATTTTTTTATTTATTTTTATAAATTAATTTATTTTATTTTTTAATTATTTATTTTAAATTATAAAATTTTTTATTTATAATATACTCCTTTTAAAATACAATATATTATTTTATCTATGGTTAAATATTAACTATCGGATTATGATTTAATATACTATTTGCTCTCAAAATCGATTATATTAAATTTTTATCCATATATGATAAATTATATGCTTCTTAAATTAAATCCTCTTATATTTGATTTTCGCAAGCGTTTTTTTAGAAGTTACTTCATATTTAATTTGAATAATTTTGAATAAAAAAAGAAATGCTTAAATAGCATTTCCTCTGGCGGAGAATGAGGGATTTGAACCCTCGCGGCCCCTTACGAAACCCTAACGGTTTAGCAAACCGTCCCCTTCAACCACTTGGGTAATTCTCC
>CALXMM010000017.1 GCA_944389475.1 uncultured Clostridia bacterium | reverse complement strand
ACATCTAAGTCTTGAATTGTCATTCTTTCACGAACAACTCTTTCTAGTCTTGTTAAACCAATTCTAAATTGATTTTGTAATAACTCACCAACACAACGTATACGTCTATTTCCTAAGTGGTCTATGTCATCTATTTCTCCTAATTTATGGTCTAGGTTTAATAAATAACTAACTGATGCTAGTATATCTTCTGTAGTAACATGTTTTGGTATTAATTCATCATATCTTTGTTCTAATACATTATGTAAGTCTTTTTCTTCAGTATTCTCTAGAATACCTTTTAATACCTCATAGTTTACTAATTCTTTAAAATGTAAATCTGAAATATCTACATTTGTTACTACTTTATAAATATCTACAGTTCCATTTCCTATTATTTTTACTGTTTTATCTTCTACTCTTACATCTACAACATTTATACCAGAATTTTGTATTTCTTCTGCTACATCTTTAGGTATAACTTCTCCAGCTTCTACAAAAACTTCTCCAGTTTCTGGATTTACTATATCTTTATCTGCAACCTTTCCTTCTATTCTAGTTGCTAAGCATAATTTTTTATTATATTTATGTCTTCCAACTTTTGCTAAATCATATCTTCTTGCATCGAAGAATAGTCCATTGAATAAGTTTTTAGCAGCTTCTACTGTTGGAAGTTCTCCCGGTCTTAGTTTTTTGTATATTTCTATTAAAGCTTCATCCTGTGTTTTTATTGGATCTTTTTCTAATGTTACTTTTAATTTTTCCTCATTTCCAAAGAAATCAAGTATTTGTTCATCTGTTGCTAGTCCTAATGCTCTTAATAATGTTGTTACTGGAATTTTTCTAGTTCTATCTACACGAGCATAGAAAACATCATTACTATCTGTTTCGTATTCTATCCATGCACCTCTAATTGGCATAACCGTAGATGTAAATAGTTTTTTTCCTGTTTTATCGTATGTAAAATCGTAATAACATCCAGGTGAACGTACTAATTGGCTTACTACAACTCTTTCTGCACCATTTATAATAAATGTTCCGCTATCTGTCATTAAAGGGAAATCTCCTAAATAGATTTCTTGTTCCTTAATTTCTCCTGTTTCACGATTTATTAATCTTACTTTTACATGTAAACGTGTTGAATATGTCGCATCTCTTTCTTTAGCTTCTTCTAAAGAATATTTTGTTTTGTCTTCCATGTAGTAATCGAAAAACTCTAGAACTAAATTTCCTGAATAGTCAATAATTGGAGAAATGTCTTTTAAAACTTCGCCCAATCCTTCTTTGACAAACCACTCATAAGAATCTCTTTGCACTTTGATTAAGTTTGGCATTTCTATAAAGTCTCCAACTTTTGCAAAGTCTTTTCTTGAGCTTTTTTCATGCTTAATTTCTTTTAACAACTAAATCACCTCTAAAACAAATTATAAGCAGTTTGAAAAAATTATATATGAACATTGAAAAGTCCTTCTTGCAACTAAAGTTCCATAGTAACTTCCGAATTCCTGCTTTATAAATCTTTCCGTTAGAATTTCGCTTTAGCTCAATTCCTCTTTCCAATAATAATATAACCGATTTTAATATTAATAATACAATAAATTTTACGCCTAAATTAATAATCTCTAAGACATTGCAATTCTAATAATCGCATATGTTTTTAGGCAATAAAAAGGTATGCTGGCAATTACGCTTTTTTATCTTTTGCCAACCTACCTTGTTTTTAAAATTACTTTTTCCTTAATTTTTTAATTATTATTTTTCTCACCCTTTAGAGTATAAAATATCCTTCGTATCATATCATATTTTTCCATGTTCTGTCAACAAAATTTTTAAATTTCTTTTCGGAAATTGGAATTTTGAAATATTTTTATTTGTATTTTTATTTTCCGTATGTTATACTTATCAAAAATGTAATATTTTAAGGTGGGAAAAAATGCAAGATAATAATACCAAAGATAATAATACAAATAATGAAAGAAATTTATCTGAAGTTTTTGAAGAGCTAAAAAAAGCTAGGAATTCCAGTGTTCAAAATCAAAACACTAAATCTAAAAAATCAGATTTATCAAATATTCAAAAACCTAGAAAGAAAACAAAAAATATTAAAATCGAAGAAGTAAAAAAGCCCAAGGAAAAAAAGCTAAAGCAAAAAATTCCTAAACAAAAAATTCCTAAACAAAAGATTCCAAAACAAAAAACTCCTAAGCAAAAAATTTTAAAGCAGAAAACTCCTAAGCAGAAAATTTTAAAACCAAAAACGCCTAAGTCAAAAATGCCTAAGATGAAAAAAGTAAAAAATCATGCTTTTAGTGGTGCTTTAAGATATAAGTTTGATACATTAAGGAGTGATAAGAAAAAGTTTAGACAATTTATTATTTTGTCCATTGTTTACTTAGTAATTATAATAGCTTTAGTTATATTTATAGTTTCTTATATTTCTAATAAAAATAAATACGTAAATCCATATGGTGATTTTAATACATACGAAAAAAATACAAATCCATTTAATATAAGCCAAATACTTATAGATAATACAAATACCACAAAAACCAAAGAAAAAACTTATAGAGATAAAGAAATTCCATATTCTACTAAATATGTAGAGAATAACTCTTTACCTAAGGATGAAAAGGTTGTTAAACAACCCGGAGTTATGGGATTAGAACGTATTAATATTATTAGAACTTACGAAGGTGAAGATTTAATTGATGAATCTACTTCTAGTATAGATATTTTATCTGCTCCTGTAGAAGAAATTGTTGAAGTTGGTACTTCTGACTTCTTAACAAATTATAATGTACATTTAGGAGATGTAATGTATGTTATATCTACTGTTTCTTTAATGGATGCAATTAATAACGGAACTGAGATATGCAAAATAACAAGATATATGGATGTTATCTTGCTAGAAGTTGCTGGAGATTGGTGTAAAGTTTCTTTTGATGGTCAAGAAGGATATGTTCCAGCCTCTTCTCTAACATCACAATCTACAACACCTGGTATCGTTTCACAAAATAAAGTACAAAGAATTATGTCTAAGTTAAACTTTAACATGGCATTAAATGTTAAGAGTGGTTTAACATTGGATGATTATAAACGTATATTATCTAACGAATCAAGAGATGTTAATAAGGTAATTCAAGATAATGCAGAGGCATTCTATAATGCTGAACAAAAATATAATGTTAATGGTATATTGCTTGTTGCGATGGCAATTCACGAAAGTGGTTGGGGAACTTCTGCTATATCTTTGGATAAGAAAAACTTATTTGGTTATGGTGCTTATGATAATGATGCATATAATTCAGCTTACACCTTTAACACCTATGCAGAAGGTATCGACTTAGTAGCAAAGGTATTAGCAAAAGCATATTTAAATCCTGCTGGTATGACAATGGCAGATGGTGATACAACAACAGGAAGATATTATTCTAGCCCTACGCTTACAGGAATTAATACAAGATATTCTACCGACCCTAACTGGTGTACCAAAGTATTCTCTTACATGACATATTTCTATGATAAACTATAATTTTAATAAACTATATAAACCGATGAGCTTTAAGGTTCATTCCCAAGTTCTACTTTATGTTAAGCATTTGAACTTTAAGGTCCGTCCCTAAAGTTCATTGGTTTTAGAATGGAGACTCAAATGAAAAAAATAGTAAAAAATAAGAATACAAATAAAAATGCAAAACCAAAATTAAAAATAAAATTGCATAAGGATTTTGTAATTTTACTAATATTAGTCATTATATTAATAAGCTTACTCCCTTTTTATATTTTTAAAATAAAAGATATAATATATAGTAATAGTTTTGCTAATTATGTTTCCGATACATATTCTAATTATATTAACCCAATTTTTTCTATAGAAAAAATTGTATATTATACAAGTGCATTTGTAACAGATAATAGCGAAGATAATAATTTTCAAAATATAAATATTGGGGAATATACGGATATTGCAGTATATATTAATAATACAAGGAGTTCTGATGAATTAAATGATGAAAATACTATTTCCGAATTATATATAGATAACATAAAAGTTGAAAGCAAAACTAATAAAGGACAATGCTTACTTGGTTATAAGAATCCATATTACTTTGCAACATACAGAGGTATAGAAGCACCTGCTAATGGTAGAATAGATTTTAATATTATTACTACTAATAAAGACAATAAGGAAAGTGCATATAATACTCCATCATTTTATCAAGATTGCTCCAACCCTATTTCTTTAGGATATACTAATAAAGATATTGTTACAAACTTTGAAATTGCAAATACGGATACTCTTGCTATAAATGGTAGTATTTTGAAAAAAGCTAATATTCCTACAGAAGACCTTGCTTTTAATATGAGTTTTAAAATACATATTAAAAATAATAAAAATGAAGAATTTATTTGTAATGTTAATAGACCTGTTCTAAATGGTGATTTTGCTTCCGGTATATATGATGGATATATAGCAACACAATTTACTCCTGATGAAGGAACATATCAATTTATTAAAATTTCAAACTAAATTTTAAATAAAGAATGAATCTTTAATAATTAAAAAGGAAAAAAGGACCATTCCTAAATCCCGATGTATAAATACCACCTATTCATAATATAAATGAATAGGTGATTTTTTTGAGGAGATTAAAATTATTTATCATAAATGGTTTGGCTTTAACTATAATATCTATATTTCTTCAGTTTATAGGAGTATCTTTTGGAGTTTACATTTCTAACAAAATTGGTAATGAAGCTGTTGGGTTATACCAATTATTAATGTCCACATATTCTTTTGGTATTACTCTAGCTCTTTCCGGAATTAATTTAGCTTGTGTTAGAATTGTTTCCGAGGAACTTGCTACAAACTCATTTAATAATATTAAACTCGTAATGAAAAAATGTTTATTATATAGTTTATGTTTTGGTATGGCTACTTTTTTATTGTTTTCAATCCTTGCAAATTTCATCTCCACTAATATATTGCATAGCAAAATATCACCTTTTACAGTTTGCGTAATGGCTATTTCTTTTCCGTTTGCTTCCATATGTTCATGTTTAAATGGTTATTTTTCCGCTGTTAGACATGTTATTAAGGGTGCAATTATACAGATTTTAGAGCAATTATTTAAAATGGTTTTAATAATTTATTTACTAGGAAATTTATTTGACTTTTCTATTAATTCCGCTTGCGCTCTAATCGTATTTGGAAGTTCTTTTTCTGAGGGAATTACCTGCCTATTAATGTTTATAACTTATATTTTAGATAGAAGAAAAATATGTAAGGACAAAGGAATTATATTTGATAGAAACATTCAAACTAGCACAACAAAAAGGATTTTTAAAATTTCACTTCCAATATCTTCTGCTACATATATAAAATCCGGTCTTTCCACATTAAAGCAAGTAGTAATTCCTTTAAAGCTAGAAGCTTCAGGCTTAAGTTGTAGTGAAGCTTTAGTAAAATACGGTATGATTAACGGAATGGTTTTCCCCATCATTCTATTTCCAAGCACATTTTTAAGTTCCTTTAGCGGATTGCTTATACCAGAATTTTCTTCTTTTAATGTAAAAGGTGAAAATAATATCATAAAAGATTCAATATATAAAATATTAAAATACACAATGCTGTTTTCATTTTTTATTATTGGAATTTTTAGTTGTTTTTCTACCGAATTAAGTATATTGATTTATAATAATACAGAAATTTCTAAATATATAAAAATACTTGCACCAATAATTATTTTTATGTATTTAGATAGTATTGTTGATGGAATTTTAAAAGGTCTTGATAAACAAGTTAGTGTTATGATTATAAATATTATAGATTTAATAAGTAGTATTTTACTTATTTCCTATTTATTACCAAAATATGGAGTTCTAGGCTATTTAATTGTTATTTTTATAAGCGAGATTTTAAATTGTATTTTAAGCATGTGGGTTTTAATTAGAACCTCTAAAATAAAGTTTAAATTTAATTTATGGATATTAAAACCCAGTCTTATTTTATTTATAAGTACAATTTTTACTAATCTTGTAAAAATAAATTCATCCGCTATTTTTCCTTTAATAGTGAATATTTTAATTTACAGTATTATTTTTATACTTCTTAGTTTCAAAATAAAAATTGTATCTAAACAGGAATTTAAAAATTTTCTATAAGAACTAATAATTCATCTTCATTTATTAGTTCTTTTTTTACTAATTCATCATTAAAAATATAATGTATTTTTATTTTTATCTTCTTCTCTTCGTTTTTTATTTCCATAATATCATGATGTTGTTCTTTGCTATAAGCTTTCATATCTATTGCATCTAGCAAACTTATATTCTTATTTAAATTACTTTTACAATAATATGCCCAAAATTTATATACTAAATCATTGGCACTATTTTTATTGCAAAAAGTTATTATTATTTGTTTCTTATTTGTAGAAAGGTTAAGACCTGCAAAAAATTTGTTATTTGCTATTTCTTTAATTTCATTTAAGCTTTCTATATCACTATTTATTACACTATTTATTAATTTAATTGTTTCTTCTGTGTTGTTTTCTATATATTTTTTAATAGATTGTAATTTTGTATTCAAAATAAATTTATTCTCCTTTCCCTAGAGTTTTTATGTTACATATTAAAACATATTTAATTAATTTTTACAAGAAAAATTTATTGATATTATTCGCCATCTTTCGACATTATTCCTCATTATCTTTTTCCCAGAGTTAAATTTACCGTATTAGTATTGCTACCTCTTCTATACTCAATTTTTATTGTATCTCCCGGATTCTTTGTATATATATATTCTTTAATATCATTCATTCTATTAATTGATTTATCATCTATTTTTAGGATAATATCGCCAACTTTTAATCCACTATTTTCTGCAGGACTTTTTGCAGTGACACCTTCTATATATATTCCACTTTCCAGTTTAAGGGTTTTATCTATATATGGAATAATATCTTTATCATATCCAGATATTCCAATTGTAGGCTCTTCAAAGCTTCCGGTAGCACTATATTTTTCTATTATTGGTTTTACAACATTTATAGGTACTGCAAATCCAATTCCTTCCGCTGAATCAATCTTTAGCGAATTTATACCAATCACTTCCCCATTAACATTTATTAATGGTCCCCCACTATTTCCCGGATTTATTGTTGCATCTGTCTGGATTAAATCTGTCATTAATACTTCATTACCATTATCATTAAATTTTAAGGTTCTTGCCTTTGCACTTATTATTCCTGATGTTACAGTTCTTTCGAATTCATAGCCTATTGGATTTCCAACTGCATATACTGTCTGTCCTGCTTTTACGCTATTAGAATCCCCTAATTTTACAGCTTGTAGTCCGCCTAAATTAACTTTTACTATACTTAAATCCAAAGTTGAATCAGCCCAAACCACATTTGCATCATAAGTATTGCCATTTTCTAATGTTACATAGCAACTACTATATTTATCGCCTGAAACATGCTTATTCGTAATTATATATCCATTTGAAGATGCTATAATTCCTGTACCAAGGCCTAATTTTTCTATACCATCTTGCGCAAATATTGAACTTCCTATATTTTGTATTTTCGAAATTCCTACAACACTATGATTAATTTCTTCTATTACATCCTCAATAGTTCTATCAGTTTCTTGCGTAGCCTCCACAGTTTGACTTGTTTTTTCTACTTTTAAATCTTCATTTATTTTGCTCACATCAGTTCTCATATATAATTTAATTAATGAGGCTATTAAAACTACTATTAGTATAAGAATAAAAATTGCAAAAAAACTTTTTCCAGTATTATTTTTCTTCCTTCTAACTCTTTTGTATTTTTGCATAAAGAACCTCCATTTTTCAATTAATTATCTACATTTATATTTTCCAAAATGGGATTTTTTAATCATTTATTTATTAAATATAAACTATTTTTATATTACTATTGAAATTTTTAAAATTTTATATATATAATTAGGCTAAAGTAAACTATTGTCGAAATTACGAATTTCGTAAAATTTTATATAATATAAAAGGAGATTATAGTTATGGAAGAGAAATTACTTAATTTAACAAACCCACAAAAAAATATATGGTATTTAGAAAAGTTTTATAGCAACTCTTCTTTAAACACTATTTGTGGTACTGCTTTTATAAATGAAATTACTGATTTTTCATTGTTGGAAAAATCAGTTTGTCATGTAGTAAAAAATAATTATAGTTTTCATTTAAAAATTACTTTAGATAATAATGAGCCTAAGCAATATTATAAAGTAATGGATTATGAAGTCCCTATAATTGATGTAAATTCTAAAGAAGAATACTCAAAATATATTAACAATGTAATTAGTATTCCTTTTGATATTTATAATAAAAATTTATTTAAATTCTTTATTTTTAGATTTCCTAATGGATATTCATCTTTTAGTTTGGTTATTCATCACTTAATTGCTGATTCATGGACATTAGGTTTTGTTTGTAATGAAATAATTAAAAACTATTTTAATTTAAAGCAAAACTTAAGTTTACTTTCTTATGATAACACATATTTAGACTATATCAATTCAGAACAAGAATACATGAAAAGTAATAGATATACAAAAGACAAAGAATATTGGGAAAATCAATTTAAAACTTTACCAGAATCAATAACAATACCTAAATCTATAAATAAAACTAGTATAGAAAATTCTTGTAAAGCAAATAGAATAACATATACTGTAGAAAAAGCTGTAGTAGATAAAATTCATGATTTTTGCAAAACTCATAAAATATCAGAGTTCACCTTTTTTATGGCATTATATGGAATCTACATAAGCAGAGTATGTAAATCAAATAATTTCATAATTGGTACACCAATTTTAAATAGAAATAATTTTAATGCTAAACATACATGTGGAATGTTTATAAGCACTGTACCATTTAAATTCCAGATTGATAGTGAACTTTCATTTAATGAATTTTGCAATATTGTTGGTAAAAATTCTATCGGTTTATTAAGACATCAACAATATCCATATTCAAAAATACTAGATTATGTAAGAGAAAATAGTGCGGAAATCCCAAATTTGTATAATGTACTAATTTCTTACCAAATAACTAATGCACATTCTTCTAGTGAAACTGGAATTAATTATGATACCACATGGTCTTTTAATGGTAATTGTTCAGACCCATTAAACATTCATTTATTTGATATAAATGATTCTGGAAGTCTTAACATTGCATACGATTATCAATTAGATATGTATCAAGATTCCGATATTGCATACATGCATAATAGAATTTTGTACATGATTATGCAAGTTATAAATAATTCTTCCATATTATTAAAAGATATTGATATTCTTACTCCGGAGGAAAATAAAAAAATACTTGTAGATTTTAATAAAACAGATTTGGAATATGATATTAATTCCAATGTAATAGAATTATTTGAAGCACAAGCATCCAAAATGCCTGATAAAATTGCTCTAGTTAGCAACGGAAAGTCTTTTAGTTATAGCGAACTAAATAAATCAGCAAATATTTTTGCTAACTTCTTAAAAAACAAACATAATGTAAAACCAGATGATACTATTGGAATTATCTTAAATCGTTCTTCTAATTTAATAGTTGCCATTCTTGCAATTTTAAAATGTGGAGCAAACTATATGCCTATCGACCCAGATTATCCGCAAGAAAGAATTATTTATATGTTGGAGAACAGCAAAACTAAAGTTGTAATTACTAACAATCCTACAGAAGAATATATTCCTGTAAATCATAATTGTATAAATATTGATTTATTTAATAACACATATAAATTAAATGAAAAAGATACCGAAAATACTAATATTAAAATTTCTCCAAAATCTTTGGCATACCTTATTTATACATCTGGCTCTACAGGAAATCCTAAGGGTGTAATGATAACGCATAGGAACTTACATAATTTTGTACTTGGCATGAAAAATGCAATAGATTTTAATCCGGATAAAGTTTGTGTTTCACTAACAACTATTTGTTTTGATATTTTTGGATTAGAATTATGGTGTTCTTTATGTTTTGGTCTAACAATGGTATTAGCTAACGAAGAAGAACAAAATGATATAACAGCTTTAAATAAATTATGCTTAGCAAATAAAGTTAATATTATTCAAACCACTCCTTCACGTTACTCAGCTCTACTTAGTAAAGGTACTGACCTTGAATTTTTAAACAATATAACAGACATTTTAGTTGGTGGTGAATCTTTACCTAAAAACTTGTTGGCTAAATTTAAAAAATTATCTAAGGCAAATATATTTAATGTATATGGTCCAACAGAAACTACTATTTGGTCAACTTTAAAGAATTTAACAAATACGAATTTCATTTCCGTTGGTAAACCTATTGCTAATACACAATGTTATATTTTAGACAAAAATTTAAAACCACTACCATATTATTGCCCTGGAGAGCTTTATATAGGTGGAGATGGTGTAACAAATGGATATTTAGGAAGAGATGATTTAACTGCTGAGAAATTTATTTCTTCTCCTTTTAAAGAAAATGCCAAAATATATAACACAAATGATTTAGCATATTATACCCCAGATGGAGACATAGTTCATTTAGGAAGAACGGATTTTCAAGTAAAAATACGTGGTTATAGAATAGAAGTAGAAGAAATAGAAAATAGAATTATACATTTCCCCGGAGTTACAAATACAGTTGTCATTCCAAACAAAAACAATAAATATTTATATTGCTACTATGTATCTAGCGAACAAATTAATCCATCTAAATTGGCATCATATTTATTAAAATATTTGCCAAATTATATGATTCCTGCTTACTTCAAAAGGATTGATAAAATTCCATTAACTCCTAATGGAAAAGTAGATAGAAAGAAACTACCTCCTATAGAAGAAACTAAGCAGACAAATATAGAACCTGCAAAAACAAAAACAGAAAAATTAATAGCATCAATATTGGGTAAGATTTTAAAAAATGATAATTTAGATATCAACACACCTTTCCTATCTTTAGGAATCGATTCACTTGGATTAATAGAATTGCAAACGGCTTTATTACATTATAATTTAAATATAACAACTCAAACTTTTTATAGATATCCTACTATTAAAAAGCTTGCTAAGAGAATAGATAGCCACGAAGAATACTATACAGAAACAGATTATCAAATTCCAGATTCATTTAAACATAAAGATGATGAAACAAAAAATGTAAAAGTCTTGGTAAATGAAGAAACTTTAGGTAATGTTCTATTAACCGGAGCGAATGGTTTTATAGGTGTACATGTTTTACATGAACTTTTAAATTCAACAAATGTTAAAATTTATTGTTTTGTTAGAGGTACTAGTAAAATACATGCACTTTCAAGACTTAAAGAGAGTTATGAATTTTACTTTAACAAAGATATTACGAAATATTTTAATAATAGAATTTTCGTATTTAATGGTGAAATAATCTATGACAACTTTAATTTGCCACAAGCAGATTTGGATACAATAATAGCAAATACTAAAACTATTATTCATACAGCCGCAATTGTTAAACATTATGGTGACTTTGAACAATTTAAACATTCAAACATTGATGGAACCAGAAGAATAGCAAGTTTTGCATATGCAAATAAAAAACGTTTAATACATCTTTCATCAATTAGTGTTTCTGGTAATTACTTAGTAAAACAGGATAACCATAATGTAGACTTTACAGAAAACGACCTATATATTGGTCAACATTACACAAAAAATGTATATGTAAATAGTAAATTTGATGCAGAAAAAGTCATTTATTCATATATGGAAAAAGGCTTAACTGCAGAAGTTTTAAGAATAGGAATATTATCTGGAAGATATTTTGATGGAGCTTTCCAAAAAAATATAACAGCAAATGCTTTTTATAGCAGAATTAAATCATTAATCGAATTAAAACATATATCTTACACTAACTTAGAACAACACATAGAATTTACACCTGTTGATTTATGTGTTAAAGCAATTGTTCTTTTAGCTGAAACAAAATCTGCTGAAAACAAAGTTTTTCATTTATACAATGATAATCTTGTTAGTATTAAAGATATTATAACTGTTTTAAAAGAATTCAATTATGATATAACTCCTATGGATGATGAATCTTTTAAAGAATATATTTTAAAAGTTGCAGATAATAAGGATTCTTCTAATGAATTACAAGGTATAATTAACGATATTAATTTTGATAATTCAGATGAAGTATTAAACTATAATTTTTCTGTTAATATATCTGCAAAATATACAAAAAATTATTTGAATCTTTTAAATTTTGAATGGCCAAAATTGGATAAAGATTATTTAATAAAAATATTTAAATATATGAAAAAAGTTAAATTTATTTAGTACAAAGGATGTAATTTATATGAAGAAAAGAATATTTTTTAAAAAACCAACCACAAGAATTTGTATTAGGTATTGCATGATTGCACTTGTTTTTTTAATTGCTTGTGCATTATTACTACCTACATTACTTATTTATGCACCGGGTTCAATTAATACCCCATTTGACATTAAAATGTCTTATATTTCTTATACACAACAAATTACAATAGTAGCAATCGTTATATTGCTTGTTATATTTTTATCAATAAAAATATTTTTAAGAGATGTTGATGATTGGTATACTAATAAAGACAAGAAAACAAATAAACACACAGTAGAAAAAATAAGGAAAAAATGTTTCAATTTACCATACATTATATTTTTTATTGAATTATTTTTACCTACATTAGGTATAATGTTTGTTCTCCTTCTTACAGGAAGTCATCATGGCATTATGATTGGCAAGATTATGGTACTTGTTTTATCTTTTGCACTACTACTTGCATCATTTACATATATCTTTTCTAAAAGTATATATGCTGAGATACTTTCTAGTACATATAAAGAAGGTTCTAATTTAGGTTTAAGAGTTCCTTTAAAAAACAAAATAGCAATGCAAATAATTCCTTTATTTATTAGTGTATTGCTTCTTGTATCTTTTATTGGATACTCTAGAAGTGTTAAAGAAAAAGAAGATATTTATTTTGATATCTATCATTCAAATTTAACAGAAAGTTTTAATACAAACACAACATATACTATTGATGAAATTAAGGATATTTTATCCCAAATGAAAAAATATGGTCCAGAAACCTCAACATTTATTCTATTAGATGATAAAATAATTACTGTTTCTGGAGAAGAGCCAAGTTATTTTATGGTAACATACACTAAAGAATTATCAAGTAATTATAATGGCAGAACATATGATAGCTATGGAATAGATACTCAAGGAGCAACAATTATTTTAAACACTACCGAAGGAACATGTTATGTTGGAATTTCCTATAGTATTTTCTCAAAAGAAGTAACATTTTTCTTAGTAATAACTTGTTTAATCCTATTATTAATAGTTGGATTATTGCTACATTATTTTTCTAGTTCTATTACAAGAGATATTAATGTGGTAACTGATGGATTAAAGAATATATATAGTAATTCGAAATCAACCTATATGGAAAAATTACCGGTTATTTCTAATGATGAAATAGGAGATTTAACAATGGCATTTAATAAAGTGCAAGACAAAACGCAAGGATATATACAAACAATTAAATCAAACCAAGAAACACTTATGGAAAGTGAACGTCTTGCATCCCTTGGTCAATTAATTGGTGGAATTGCACATAACTTAAAAACACCTATAATGTCAATTTCTGGTGCTGCTGAAGGTCTTACAGACTTAGTAAAAGAATATGATTCATCTATTGATGACCCAGAGGTTACCCATCAAGACCACCATGATATTGCAAAAGATATGACTGATTGGATAGAAAAAATTAAAACTTATACATCTTATATGTCAGATATCATAACTGTTGTTAAAGGACAAGCTGTAAACCTTTCATCTGATAACAACATTTATTTTAAAGTAGATGAACTTTTAAAAGATATTAATATTTTAATGAAACATGAATTAAAAAGTGCACTAGTTACTTTGGATGTACAAAATTATGTTAGCTCAGAACTACAAATTAATGGTGATGTTAATGCTTTAGTCCAAGTTGTTAATAATATGATATCTAATGCTATACAATCATATAATGGTAAGCCAAATCAGGTTATAAATCTAATACTAAAAACAGATAATTCTAATTTATTAATAGAAATTCAAGACCATGGTTGTGGTATGCCGGAAAAAGTTAAGGAAAAATTATTTAAAGAAATGATTACTACAAAAGGAAAAAATGGAACTGGTTTAGGTTTGTTTATGTCTTATTCAACTATTAAAGCTCATTTTAATGGTGATATAACATTTGAATCTGAACTAAATAAAGGAACTAAATTTACTATTATTATTCCTTTACCAAAACTAAAATAATTGATAGATTAAATTATTTGAATTTCAGGAACTTATAAGTCAAAAACTTATAAGTTCTTTTTTTACATTTTTATGTTTTTTTCGATTTTTTATTGCTTTTGTTTCTTTTTATTTATATAATTTTTATAGTAGGAGGACTGTCATTATGAGAAAGAATCAAGTTACAGCAAAAAGAACAGGTTTCAAGATTATTGGTGTAGATGATGAGCAGGGAATCTTGGATTCACTTTCTATTTTTATGAATAGGTCTGGATATGATTTCGTAGGTATAACAGACCCAATAGAAGCTATTAATCGTGTTAAATCTGAGCATTTCGATTTAATGATGCTTGACTTTATTATGGATCCAATCCATGGTGACAAAGTGGTAGAAGAAATTCGTAAATTTAATAAAGATTTATATATTTTACTTCTAACTGGTCATAAAGATTTGGCTCCACCGCTAGAAACAATTCATCAGCTAGACATTCAGGGTTACTGCGAAAAAAGTGATAAATTTGACCAATTATTATTATTAATAGAATCTGGTTTAAAATCTGTAAGTCAAATGAGAACCATAAGTAAAATGAATGAAGAATTGAAACAAGCTTATATAGATAGCATAGAAATTCTTAGACATACTGTTGAAGCAAAGGACCCTTATACTAAAGGACATTCAGACAGAGTTTCTGCATATGCAGTTTTACTTGGTAAAAAACTTAATTTATCTAATGAAGACATTGAGAAATTAAGAATTGGTGGTCTTTTTCATGATATTGGAAAAATTGGTATCCCCGACAGTATACTTCTAAAAGAATCTAAATTAACTGATGAGGAATTTGCTAAGATAAAGGAACATCCTTTAATTGGCTATAAAATGTTAGAACACGCAACTATGTTCCAAGATATTCTTGATATTGTTAAATATCACCATGAAAGATTTGATGGTAATGGATATCCTGAGAAATTAGCTGGAAATAACATTCCTTATTTGGCTAGAGTTACTTCTGTTGTAGATAGCTTTGATGCTATGACTTCCAGAAGGAGTTACAGAGATTCTTTACCAATGGATGTTGTAAAATCCGAAATATTAGCTAACTTAGGGTCACAATTTGACCCCGAAATTGGTATAGTTTTCTTAGATATTTTGGATAAAGATTTTAATTCTATTAAACAAATACAAGAAAAGTATTAACTGATTTTGTATTTAATATAATTTATTAAGGAGGGGATTTTAATGGTTTTAACTGCTTCTGAAACAAGAAAGCAAGCAAGAGAATCTTTAAATGGAAAATGGGGTACCGTAGTACTTGTAACATTAATCTATTTAGTTTACAATTTTTTAGTAGGTTTATTGTCTTCTATTCCAGTTTTAGGATTTATAGTTAGTATTGCAGCCTTTGTTATAGACATTCCAATAATATATGGATTTGTAATGACTATGATGAAACTAAAAAGAGGAGAAAAAGTAGATTATTTTGATTTCTTTAAAGATGGTTTTGCAAACTTTAAAAGATCTTGGTGCGTTATGGGTAGAATGATTTTAAAAATGATTGTTCCAATTATAATAATAGTTATTGCTTCAATCGTTATGGCTGTTTCTATGTTAGCATCTTTGGCATCAGCATTTGCAGTAGGTCTTAATCATGCTGCTACAGGTTCTTCAGTAGGACTTAGCCATGCAGCTACAGGTGCTGCATTAGGTGGTAGCGTTATAGCTGTTATTGCTATTATAGCAATGCTTGTAGCATATATTTGGCTTATAATTAAATCATTTTCATATGCATTATCAATGTTTATTGCAATAGATAATCCAAATATGCGCCCACTAGATTGTGTTAATAGAAGTAAAGAAGTTATGGATGGAAATAAAGGTCATTTATTTGGCTTATACTTCTCATTTATTGGATGGTTTTTACTAGCTTTTGTTATAGCACTTGCAGCAACAGCAATCTTTCCACCTATAGGAGCTATTGTTATATATGCTGCAATATTAGTATTATTACCATATATAGAATTTACTACAATAGTATTCTATGAAAATAAAGTAGGTATAGTTTCATCTGCAACAGTTGCTGAAGGTAATGTATCTTCTACAGAATCTACAGATGGAAATACAACAGATAATATAAATAATGTAAGCAACACAGCTAACACAATAAAAGAAAAATCAGGTTCTACAGATGTAAAAGCAGAAATAGTTGATATTCCAGAAATGGATAACAAAAATGATGAAAATAATAATGAATAATATTACATACCCTCTCAAGTGGCTTACTTATGTGAATTATTATTCTTGAAAAGTAAATAATATTATTTATACCCGACCAAAATATTGGTCGGGTTTTATTTTTAAATTTTTTATAATTTTTAATGTTGTGGTAAAATATCAAGCTTATAATAAGTTGTTTCATAAATCACATCCTTAAAACTTATAAGGGGGAGTATTTTCACACCGAAGTGTCATAATTCCTCCCCCTTAACGTGCGATTTTTCCGTTTCCTAATCAACATTGAAGGACTTTCTCCTTCCCCGAGTTTTCTTTTACAATAAATATCTTTTAAAAACTATAAGTTTTCTATAACATTTTTCGACAAAATTAAACACCTTTCATAGAAAGTCTAACCTTTTGTCTTTCTTGGTCTATTCCGATAACTTTTACTTTTACGATATCACCAACGGAAACAATATCAGATGGATTCTTTACAAATTTTTCACTCATCTCTGAAATGTGGACAAGTCCATCATGTTTTACACCAATATCCACAAATGCTCCAAAGTCTATTACATTTCTAACTGTACCTGTTAGTATCATACCTTCTTTTAAGTCCTCAAATTTAAGAACATCTTGTCTTAATATTGGCTTTGGCATATCCTCTCTAGGGTCTCTTCCAGGTTTAGAAAGTTCATCTATAATATCCTTTAATGTCATCTCTCCAACATCTAATTTTTTAGCGGTTTCATCCACTTTTACGCTTGCTAATTTCTTTCTTATCTCAGTTAATTTATCTATATCTTTTAAATCTTTTGTTTCATATCCCAAAGATTTTAACAATTCTTCTGCAATTTTATAGCTCTCAGGGTGAACTGCAGTGTTTTCCAATGGATTTGTTCCATCAGGTATTCTTATAAACCCTGCACATTGCTCATATGCTACTTTTCCTAACTTAGGAACTTTTAATAATTCTTTTCTTTCTTTTAACTTTCCATTTTCATCCCTATATTTTACTATATTTTTTGCGATTGTTTTGTTTATTCCAGAAACATAAGAAAGAAGTGATGGTGTTGCTGTATTTACATCTACCCCAACTTTATTAACACTGTCTTCTACTACGCCTGCTAGGCTTTCCTCTAATTTCTTTTGATTAACATCATGTTGATATTGCCCTACACCGATAGACTTAGGGTCAATTTTAACAAATTCAGCAAGTGGGTCTTGCAATCTTCTTGCTATAGATATTGCTCCTCTTATAGAAACATTTATATCTGGATATTCCTCTGTAGCAAGTTTTGATGCAGAATATACAGATGCTCCTGCTTCACTTACTATTGTGTATAGAACTTTGTGGTCACATTTTTTAATCATTTCAGAAACAAACATTTCTGATTCTCTAGAAGCTGTTCCATTTCCTATGGCTATCATATCTACATGGTCTTTATTTATTAATTTCACAAGTTCTTTTTCCGCTCCAGCTACATCATTTTGTGGTTCTGTTGGATAAACAGTAGTAATATCAAGAACTTTTCCTGTTTCATCAATTATAGCTATTTTACATCCAGTTCTATATGCTGGGTCAAATCCCATAACTGTTATACCTTTAATTGGAGCTCCAAGTAATAATTGTTTTGCATTTTTACCAAATACTTTTATTGCTTGCTCTTCTGCCTTTTCCGTTAGGTCTGACCTAATTTCTCTATCTACAGATGGTTCTATTAATCTCTTAAAACTATCTTGAATTGTATCTTTTAAATACTGAGTAAATTGAGTTTCTCCTTTTATAATATCTTTCTCAATTTTCTCTATAATTTTTTCTTCATCTTTTACTATTTTTACTTTTAGGTAATCTTCTTTCTCTCCTCTGTTTATTGCAAGAATTCTATGACTAGGTAATTTATTAACATTTTCACTAAAGTCATAGTACATCTCGTATGCTGACCTTTCATCTGGTTTTGTAGCCTTTGTTTCTACAACTCCTTTTGAATATATAATTTGTTTAATCATCTTTCTATACTCAGGATTATCAGATATCATTTCTGCAATAATGTCTAATGCACCTTGGATTGCTTCTTCTACTGTTTTAACTTCTTTTTCCTCATTAATATATTCTTTGGCAATTTCTTTAATGTCCTTAGTTTCTTCCTGTGCTAAAATAATATTTGCCAAAGGCTCTAATCCCTTAGCTTTAGCAACTGTCGCTCTTGTCTTTTTCTTTTGCTTATATGGTCTATAAATATCTTCAACTTCTGCAAGTGTTACAGCATTAGCTAAATCATTTTTTATTTCATCTGTTAATTTACCTTGCTCGTTTATAGCATTTTCAACTTCTTCTTTTCTCTTTTCTAAATTTCTTAAATATGTGAGTCTTTCTCCAAAAGTTCTTAAAACCTCATCGGAAAGCCCACCCGTAACTTCTTTTCTATATCTCGCAATAAAAGGAATTGTATTTCCTTCATCAATTAATTTAATAGTATTTTCTACTTGACTAGTTTTTATCTTTAGTTCATCTGCTATTGTTTGTACAATTTTATCCATTTTTTCTCCCTTCTAAACTTACTGTCCCTTTTTCCTATTATCAAGATTAAAAGCTCCATTTTCAGAACCTAATTCTTTTGAAATTATCATCCCTTTTTATTCTAATCCTAAGTATTCATTGTAAGTACATTCTTTGTCTATTACTTTTCCGTCTTTCTTTATATCTATAATCCTATTTGCTACAGTTTGCATTAATTGATGGTCGTGTGAAGCAAATATCATATCTCCTTTAAATCTTTCCATTCCTTCGTTTAAGGCTGTTATACTTTCCATGTCTAGATGATTTGTTGGTTCATCAAATATTAAGAAATTTGCACCAGAAAGCATCATTTTAGATAGTACACATCTTACTTTTTCTCCTCCTGATAAAACCTTTACATTTTTTAAAGCTTCATCTCCTGAGAATAGCATTCTTCCCAAAAAGCTTCTTACGTAAGTTTCATCCGGGTCTTTAGAATATTGTCTAAGCCAATCCGTTATGCTTAAATCCTGTGTAAATAAATAGCTATTATCCTTTGGAAAATATGATTTTGTTATCGTTGTTCCAAAACTAACTGTACCAGAGTCTGGCTCTACTTCTCCCGCTAATATTTGGAATAATAATGTTCTTGCATTTTCATTATCTGCTAATACTGCAATTTTATTATCCTGTTTTACTGTAAAAGATACATCATCCAATATTTTTTCGCCATCAACTGTTTTTGTTAAGTTTGATACTGTTAAAATATCATTTCCCGGTTCTCTATCAGGTTTAAAATCTATATAAGGATATTTCCTATTAGATGGTTTAATTTCATCTAGTTGAATTTTTTCCAAAGATTTCTTTCTTGAAGTTGCTTGTTTTGATTTAGAAGCATTTGCACTAAAACGTGCGATGAAATCTTGTAATTCCTTTATTTTTTCTTCTTTCTTCTTATTTGCTTCTTTCATTTGCTTTAATGCTAATTGACTTGATTCGTACCAGAAGTCATAATTTCCTGGATAAACTTTTATTTTACCAAAATCTACATCTGCAATATGTGTACATACTTTGTTTAAGAAATATCTATCATGTGATACTACAATAACTGTATTTTCAAAATTAATTAAAAATTCTTCCAACCATTGGATTGTATTTAAATCCAAATCATTTGTAGGCTCATCCAATAATAATATATCAGGGTCTCCAAATAAACTCTGCGCTAGCAAGATTTTTACTTTTTCTCTATCTTCTATGTCCTTCATTTGTTTATAATGATTTTCTGGAGAAATCCCTAAATCATTTAACAATGTTGCAGCATTTGTTTCTGCGTTCCATCCATCAAGCTCTGCAAATCTTTCTTCTAATTTTGCAGCTTTCATTCCATCCTCTTCTGTAAAATCTTCTTTAGAATAGATTTCTTCTTTTTCTTTCATAATGTTATACAATTCTTGGTTTCCCATTATAACTGTATCCAAAACATTATAATCATCATAAGCAAAGTGGTCTTGTTTTAAAATAGATATTCTCTCTCCCTTATCTACTGTTACATCACCCTTGCTTGGTTCTAATTCTCCAGAAAGTACTTTTAAAAATGTAGACTTTCCAGCTCCATTTGCTCCTATTATTCCATAACAATTTCCTTTTGTGAATTTAATATTTACATCTTCGAACAATACTCTTTTTCCAAAACGAACTGTTACACCATTTACAGATAGCATATTTTCTCCTCCTTATTGGTTTTTGCTTATATACAGCAAATATTTTAAGTCACAATCTATAATTTTTAATTGTGGCTTAGTTTTTAATCTGTATTTTTTATTGTGACTTAGCACTCAACTTGCATTATTATATACTATTTTTTAGCTTTTTACAACATGAGTACTTAGGGCTTTTTTTACTCTTGTGCTTTATTTGTTATCTTGTATGTCATTCTTATTATCGTTTTGTCTTTCCATCTTTGCTTTTTCATCCATAATTGTTTTTCTTTCATCTTCTATTACTTTTAGAATATGCTCATCTTCTATTTCTATTTTATTTAAATATTCTAGTGCCTCATCATTTTCTCCATTTTTAAATGCTGCTGTTGACATGCTTAAATTATATGTATTTTTTAGTTCCGGTGTATTTGGCTTTATTTTTATATTTTTTAATTTATCATAAAATACTTTTGCATCATCCTTTTTTTGATATTCTCTCATTATTTTATTGTACTCTATGCAAAACATACGTGATATTATTTTATCCATAAATAAAATTATTACAGTATAAATTGCAGTATAAAGTATAACAAAAATAACTTGAGTTATTATAAATGTACTAGATTTATTCATATCAAAATATCTAAATATAAATATTATTATAAATTCCAATATTAAAAATATAATAAAATAGAGTCTATCAATTTTCTTTTCTTTCATCTTCATGCTCCTTTAATCCGTATATCTTATCTTCATTTATAAATCGTTTCAATTATATTATATATAACACCTTAAAGTCAAAGAAAAGAGCAAGTTTTATAATATCTCTTGCTCTTTTTTTACTCTTTTATTTCTTTTCTCTGTTTTTTAATTTATTTCATATTATTCGCTAAATTTTTACTTCACAATTAAATTCTGTTTATTATATTCCAAGCCTAAAGTTTAGGTTAGCATATCTTTTTTCCTTAGCCATACAATGGAAAGTATGGTTAATAGTACTGCTATAAAAATCATTATCCAAAATCCAAATTGATTTGTTTCGAATGGTAGTTTTACATTCATTCCCCAAAAACTTGCAATCATTGTTGGGATTGCTATTATAATTGTTATAGATGTTAATGATTTCATAACTCCATTCAAGTTATTAGAAATAATAGAAGCATATGCATCCATTGTACCATTTAAGATATCACTATATACCTTGCTCATTTCTATGGCTTGTTTATTTTCTATTATGGCATCTTCTAATATATCTTCATCTTCTTCATATAATTTAATATTTTTTATTTTTAATGTTCTTTCCATTACTGCTTCATTTGACCTTAATGATGTTGTTATATATACTAATGATTTTTCTAGACTTAGTAATTTTAATAACTCTCTATTTTTCATGGAATGGCTTAAAACATTTTCTGCTATTTCTGTTTCTTTATTAATCTTTTTTAGATAATCTAGATACTCGGAAGAATTATTATACATCATTTGTAATATGAATCTGCTTTTCTTATATGTACAGAAAGTTTTTATTTTTCCTGTTTCAAATCTCTTTATTAAACTACATTCTCTTAATGTTACAGTAATAAAGAAATCATCTCTTACTACAATCATACCTATTGGCATTGTAGCATACATATAACTTCCAGTTTGTAATTTTTCGGTAATTGGTATATCTATAATGAATAATATTGTATTATCTTCATCTTCAACATCAATTCTGGCTTTTTCCTCATTATCTAGAGCATATCTTATAAAATCTTCTTTTATATTAACGTTTTGGCAAACTTCCTCTATTTCATCATCCGAAGGATCTACCATATGTATCCAGGTTCCTCTGGTATATGTATCAACACTCTCTAATTTATTTGTTTCCATGTTAGTATTGTATAATTTTATCATCGTAAATCCCCCTACCTTTCTTATTTTCACTTAGTTTTGCCAAACTATAATCAAATCACCTTTCTGTGAGATGATATATAATAGTTATAATTGCAAGGTTTTGCCAAACTATAATTAAATCACCTTCGTATCTTATGTTACCCCAATTATAATTTAATTTTAAATTCATATGCTTAAAATTAAATCTTAAAATAGGAGCTTTAATCTAAAGCTCCTATTTATTAGTTTACATATTTTTTATTTTTTTGTCAAGTTCTAATTATAAAACTTTCTTTTTAATTAATACAATTCCGCCTACAATAACTGCTAAACCTACAATTGTAATTGCAATTATTGTTAATTGTTTGTTAGCACCAAATGGTACAACAAATGTTAATATTTCAGATAAACCTGTATCTGCCTCTTCCAAGTTTGTAGATGTTGTTGGATCTGCATTTCCTGGTATTTCTATAACTTTTTCATCCGTAGTATCCAAATAATATGGTCTTCTACCATTATCAATATGAACTTGTATAATTTCTGCTATGTTTGTCATATCATCATCGGATGTACTTTCATCTGGGCTAGATAATACTCTTGTACATATTAAAGCATCACCCAATGTTGTTTCATCTCCTATTCCTAAGCTTCCTGATAATCTATTATTTGTTAATATTTCATTAGTACTTGCTTGTACATTATCATACACCTCAGGTGCTAGAAGATTTCCTCTATACTCTTCTGGAATTGTTATAGAATCTACTTTGCTTGCTAGTACTGTCCAATAAGTATTACTTCCAGCAATTGAAGTTTCGAATGATTTAGCCGTTCCAGCTGCTTCATCATGTGAACCATATGAATATGTTCCACTATTCTTCGTTAGTTCTGCATCATATGTTAAAGCATTTGGAATATAATCAATTATAGTTTCAGCTGAAAGCTTATTTGCAGTTCCATAATCAGCTACATTTCCTGTATAATAATATGATTGCTCATTATAATCTTTTTCACTCTCATTCGTTACTGAAAAACTATATGCTACAGTTAATGATGCTCCATGCATTAAATTCTCATCTACTATTCCTTGTACCATTCCTTGTGATGTCATATTTCCTTTTTCATCATATCCATTTTCAACCCATGATAAGTTTGGTGCTTCTTTGCTAACTCCCTGTTCTGCTGTTGCATCAAATATTGTTGAGC
The DNA here is from genome assembly GCA_944389475.1 of uncultured Clostridia bacterium. Lineage (GTDB taxonomy): Bacteria > Bacillota > Clostridia > TANB77 > CAG-508 > Merdicola. The sequence continues at coordinate 14,155 of CALXMM010000017.1, read as the reverse complement.
CATCAGTTGCTGTTAACTTAACATAAGAAACATTTTTCTTTAGTACAATCTTTGTTCTAGGTCTTTCTATTAAACCTAAGTCTATGTTTCTTACACTATAATTTGTTTTCTCCTGTTTTAAATATTCAACTTCGAATGACATCTGTGCTGTATCTGCAAACATGTATGTATTGTCTGCTAAAGTATGTAATGTTGCATCATCTGAGCTAGCTGAAGCATTTAAAACTGTTGCATTATTATATTGTAAATTCTCACTATAACTATTTACTTCTAGTCTTCTATCATAATTATCTTTAGCATCATTGTTTCTTGTATCTACATTATTATTGTACCAATATACATCAGTATAATTTCCTTCCGTATACAATGTATTTTTAAAATCTTGACCTGTATACATTTTGTTTTCTGGTTGTACTGCTTTTAATGATTCATAATCACCATATATGAATTTAACTGAATAATCACCTGGGATATAATCTGTAAACTCATATGAACCATCTGTATTTGTTCTGGCTTCTTTTACTTCAACATCTGGATTTGTACAAATTAATTGTACTCTAACTTGATTTATCAAGTTTTCTCCATCTGAATATACACCATCACCAATTCTTTCATTATCATTTTCTAGCCTATCTGCAAGTGCAGCATCTTCGAATACACTACCAGAAAGTTTTCTTCTGTTCAAGTCATCAACTATTAATTTTAATCCTGGTGCACAGTCTGCATCATCTTCGAATACTGCAGAACTCATTTGTGATTTTGTCTCTCCATCTAAGTATTGATATTCTTGTGTTTTAGATTGTGCAACAAAATTTTGTACATCTGAATTTGTTGGATTCATGTTTGCAGGAGTTGAATCTATATCAATTAAACCTGCATTATCTCCAGCATTGGCCATTACTTGACCATTTAAGTCTTTCTTATCTTCTGTATAAGTATTTCTATATCCTGCAATTTCTGCAAAATTCTCTTTAGTAGATTCTTTTTCATTTATCAATGCTCTTAATGCATCATTTGTTACTTTGTACTCTAAGAATACCCATTTTTTATCTGTTATTCCTTCTTGAGCTAAAGCTGTTGTATGCATTGCATGATATGTTTTACCATTTCCAGATACATCATTTGCTTGAGACCATTGAATTTCATTATTATTCTCATCATATGACCTTACAAATTCGTAAGATGAATCATAGAAATCATTTAAATCTATTACATAACCAGTTATTTTACCTTGTGACTGATTTTTCAATTGAATCTTATAAGTTACTAATACTTGTAATTTATCTTTGTCTTGGTCATATTGTTGTGCTTGTTTATATAATAAGTCGGATGACCTAAATGCTCTTTCATAATCTGGTAAATCAGTACCTCTTATCTTAACCTCTAAGTCTTGATTATCTCCATTATATTGATACGTATGTGACTTACCATTAATGCTTACATCAACTTTTACCAAATCCTTTCTTAAGTTCATATCAAATTTTTCTCTTTCTTTAATACCAAAGTTTACATTTGATAATTCTTCCTTAGAATTTGATATTCCATAATATTTTAACTCTTCCATACCATTAGGTCCTGTGTATGAATAAATATCAAATGCAGGATTGCTCTCATCATTTCTATCCGGCACTTTGTGGGTTGCATCCACTGGCGTGAATTTTGCATTAAAGTCTGTTCTATTTTGTCTACCATCTGTTGCATAAGACCTTTCTGCTACACTTGTTGCTCCTAATGTACCATAATTATCCAATACCTTGCTTACTCTTTGGTATGTTGTAGGTTCATATAATTGTCCATTATATTTGAATCTTACATAATATTTTTTAGATGCTGGCAATCTTAAAAATTCATAATAACCATTTGAATCTGTTGTCTTTTGGTTAACTTGATTTCCATTAGAATCAAATAATGTTACTTCTATTCCAGGAAGCATTATATCCATTTGGTCTAAAATACCATTTTCAGCACCATATTTAGTTGCTGGAACATCTTTAAACACTTTACCTTTTAGGTCAAAAACAAGTTCAATTTCTGGTCCTACTGCTGTAGCATTTGAACCTCCATGATTATAATCCAAAGTAACCATACGTTGAATGCTCCAACCATTATATGAAACTGGACTTGGCTCATAATATGTATAACTTCCACTTGCAGTTTCATAACTATAATTTACTACTAATTTAACAGTAGAAGCTGTTCCTGTATCTTGTTGTGAACACATTACATAGAATTCTTCTCCAGAATCTATATCACTTGGACTTCCTATATATCCTCCAAAACTTACTTGACTAATATTTATCTGTCTGCCATCATTTGTTTGTAAGTACATTCCTGAGATACGAGAAAAATCACTTTTATAAAAGTCTAATTTAAATGGGCCTAAAGTGAATTGTCCATTATCAGAACTTTGTAATGATGCTCCTGTATTTTCAAATTTTACTGTACTACCATAACGTTGTAAATTATTATAATAATCATTAAATGGTGCAATCTTGTATGATTGTAAAAGTGCATCATTATAATCCGGTCTTTCGCTTAGGTTTGGTGGTGTTAAATTATATGATATTTCTGACATCCAAATTAAGTTTTGTCTAGAGTTTGCACTTATACATTGTGAAAATGCATAAGCTAAACCAGGACTCATATTATAAGTAGCACCACTATTATATGTAATTAAAGGGCATGCTCCATTGAATATTACTTCTGCACCATGTTCTGAACAATATACCGTTTGGTTTCTACCATCTATATTAGCTACAAATGGTGGCCAGTTATTTACGCTTGGATTATATTGATACGTAAATGAACTTGCTATTGATATTGGAGAAAGATATATAAGTACAGAAATTATTGGTATGATTATTAATGTTAATAATGCATATAATTTAAATTTTTTCATATTCTCTTCCTCCTTTCTATCCTTTTAATACTTTCTTTTTTATTATATAAGCTCCGCATGCTATTATTGCTAATATTGTAAATGTTAGTGAGACATATAATACTGCTCCACCTGTTTTAATACCAATAATAACGTTTGCAGAAGAATTTGTATCTTCATCAGCTGATTTTTGATTTTCTAGACCTTGGTCATTATATGTTTCTGTAATTTCAGCTTTATTTGTTACTGTTCCAGTTCCATTTTCATTCATTTTCTTTGTAAGAACAAGTTTTACAGATTTAGATTCGCCTGGATTTATTAATTCATTTTCTAGGCTTGTACAAACAATAGTGTTTCCTGAAACATACCAATCTGGATTTTGATTTGAACTAAATGCTAATGCATCTGGTAAATAGTCCACAATCTTCTTAGCATACCCTGGTACATTTCCAGTATTTGTTACAGTAATTGTATATGTTATTACTAAGTTTGTGCTGTTTATACGTTTTCCATCAACTTCTATTTTTCCTAATTTCTTGTTATCATAAGCTAATGATTTAGTTGTTTTTCCATCTGCCATTTGGATTTGTGTTAATGTCTTATTAAGTGACAAACTAAATATTCCTTTTGTTGATAGACCTAAATCTATATTGCTCATACTAGAATTAGTTATATTTAAATTATCTGTAATTGCTGTTCCATTATTATCCGTTGTATTAATTGCATCAGAGTTTACAGTTTCATCTACTCCCTGTGCTTTATATTCTGTTATTACATATTGACTACTATCATATGTAAATTTAACTATATAATTTCCAGGAATTAAATCACTTAAAATATATTCACCATTATCATCTGTTGTTGCTTGTATCTCATCACCATTTGAATTCTTTACAGCTTTTCCTGTTTGCGCATCTACAAGACTTACTGGAATTCCGTAAAGTAATTGTTCACCAGAATCTCTAGCACCATTTCTGTTTGCATCAAACCATACTGTACCAGAAATTCTATATGTTCCATCTTCGCTTCCACTTCCATTTCCGCCTTGATGGTCATTTACTAAAATATTTTTAAATTCTGTATTATATGCTTCTATTCCATCTCCAGTTATCATAACCGGTACGATGACATCTTCCTCTTCTTTAGAGGCATCAATCATTTTATTTGCAGCTGCCTTTACAGAGAAGGTAAATGTTTCTCCAGATTTTAAATTAATTGTAGCTGATGAAAGTTTATTAGTTAATAAATATCCATCAAATACTGTATTTTCTCCTACTGCATAAGAAGTATTTAAATATTTCAAATTATCTGGAATTGTTACATCAACTTTAAAATTATTAATTGTTGCTGATTCTGTATTTTTAACTTTTATTGTATATGTTATAACATCTCCCATTTGTAAATATATATCTGTTTTGTCTGTAGAAGTTGTTACTTCGATATCATTGCTACTAACAATATTAGATATTATGATACTTTTTTGGTCATTTGTACCATCACCATTAACAAGTACTTGCATATTTATATTTTCTTGTTTTACTACTCTTACTTTAACTGTATAATTATATGTTCCAGTAGCATTTCCATCTAAATCTCCTATATCTAAAGTAACCACTCTAGTATTTTCATCATAACTTGAACCTTCTGCAGATGGATCTTTTCCAGCATATCCAGCTCTTACTGTTCCAACATATTCTACGCTATCTGGTAAAGTAACCATTGCTTTTACATTATTTATTTTTTCATCCGTTGCATTAGTAATATTAATATAGTACTCTATTTCGCTTCCAACTGTTACATTTTTCTCTGTTGGACTCTTGAATTCTATATAGAAACTTCCAAATATAACATTTGTATCCGGAGTTGATACTTGCGCAGTTTTTTCCAAGTTATCTGCAGAAAGTATGAAATCTAGTTTGAAAGTTCCTTCACTATTAGGTTTTATAGTAAATGAAACTTCTTTACTTTCTCCCTGTCCAAGATTTCCTACTGATAATTCTACTGTTCTCATTTCTGGTTTAAGTATATATCCCTCTGCGAAAGGAGTGTCATCTCCTTCAGCATAATCTACCATGTCTGGTAAATTAACTGTTACTTTAGCATTCTCTGCTGCAGTTTCTCCATCATTTTTAACTGTTACTGTATATGTTATATAGTTTTGTGTTGTAACCTCTGTTCCTACATCAGAAGTTATATTTGCTGTTAATTCTGGTCCTTTTCCTGTAGATACACCAACTGTTGGTGCTATTGTTTCTTTTGATATTGTTTGTGAATTTTCATCTTCATCATAATATACTGTATATGTACCAAATGCATTTTCATTATGTGGTAAATTCTCTGGTACTTGTGCTGTATATTGCATATCGAATGCTGTTGCCTGTGGCATTACATAATTATTAAATACTACTAAATATGATTTTATCTTTGATGTATCACCTATTGTTGTTGTCCATCCATTTGCTGAATTATTTATATCTGATGTTGCTTCTCCGTTTTCACTATAGTAAATTGTTGCTAAACTTGGATCTATTCCTGTAAGTGTTATTCCTGATGTTAAAACTGTATTTACTGTTGTTCCTAAATCTGTTCCATCTGTCTTTTTATTTCCTTGGAATGGTATTCTACCTAAAACCTTAGGATTTTTAATATCCTTACCATAGTTATTTACAACTGAAGCTTTCATTGTTATATTTTTAGCAGTTCCATTTATATCAATTTTTCCAGCTTGTTCTTTATTTGATAATGAAACTATTTCTGTGTTTTCATTATTAAAGTTTGATACACTACTTAGTAATACTACTCCTTGTGGTGCATATATGTTCATTCCAACTGTTGTAATTCCACCATTTTCATATTGAATAGCTTTATCATTTGTTACTTGCAATGTTGCAGTTCTTTGTGCACTTGCTGCTGTTTTTCTTAATGTTATATCTGTATTAATAACAATATTTATACCTTTACTAATATCTGTAACAAATTCTGTTTGGTCTCCTTGCATTCCTATTGTTATTACTTTATTACCATTTTCATCTGTAGATACATTATATGTAGTAATATTTAAGTTTCCACTATATAATGTATTAATTGTTTTTAGTTCCAATGTTTCTATTTCACTTGGTAATGTAATCTTTATTGTTGGATTACTATATAAATCACATGTATAATCATCAGATTTTAAAATTGTTTTTATTTCTACGTTCTCATTTTTAGCCGTTGTAGTTAAGTTTGTGTTGTTTATATAAAGTTCTGCTTTTGTTGTTGTTTCTTTTAATGTTGTTGATTCAGTTTTAGATTCCATAGCTGTTTCTACATCTTTACTTATAATACATCCAGAAACTAAAGTATCCATTCTTTGAATACTTGTTATAGTAGCTCTGTCCATAGTTGTTACAGCCTTTATTGCTTTATTAATATTAAATGTTAATATTCCTTCTGTAACTGGTTTTGTTGTTTCTATTCTAATAGAAGAAACATCTTGACCTTCTATATTAACTACTAAATTTCCGTTCTCATCTGTAGCTGTATTCATATCTATTCCAGCTATTCTATTTCCATTTTGGTCAAATATTTGTATATTTCCATTTTGACCTATAATCTCATTAAATAAGGCTTGACTTATAGAAACAGATTTATAGTAAATATTATTACCTGCTGGTAATGTACTTCCATCTGCTCTTACAAAATTTGCATTATTTTCATTCAAAACAACTTTGTCTACAGCATCTATATCTGAAATATTTGCTGATATTGTAGAAGAATATCCTGTTTCGTATTTATTATTTGCATACATATATCCTTTATATAATTCTTGTGTTGCAGAAACATTCATATCTACTACACTGCTTATTATATTGTTTAAATCAACATCTTTTTGAACATTTGCTGTAACTTCTTCATTTGTTACATATGTTCTAATGCTAGAATTTGCACTCAAAGTAATTTTACTTGGTGCAACAGTTGCATCATTATATATGTATGTTATATAAAATCTATCTTCTCCTGCTTTCCAATTAACAATATTATTATTTTGTTGATTTTGAATATTAATTTCTACCATTCCGGTATCTTTATTATAAGACCACATATCATTTGTAAAATCTACATTATTTGTTGCTGTTGTTTTAGCAAATATTCTAACTTCATCTGGGTTTTTATCTGCTATTTTTGGTACAGCAACCTGTATGTTAGCAGATTCTACTGGTAATGAATTTCCTTCCAAATTGCTTGTTAACAATGTTTGCATATATACTTTTGTATCATATGCTCCATATTTAATTACATCTTCATTTAATACAGCTTTTGGAGTAGCTTTCCAATTTAATCTTACTAAAATACTAGATTGTATGTCTCTTTCCTTTTCATTTTCATCATAATATGTTCCAGTTAAATTTAATTTTGTTTCTCTTGAGAAATATGTTAAATCCATACTGTCATTTCTTACAAAATTAACAGGAATTTCTATTTCAACTTCTTTTCCACTTTCTATTTGATTTAATGTAATTTGATTATTATCGTAATCAACTGATTTTACATCATCAGATGAAAAGTTTCTTGAGATTGAAAAGTTTGGATTATCCAATGAAATTGTTGCATTCTCTAGATATCCTGCATTTTTCACATTAACCTTTACATATAATTTTTGCTCTGCAGTTATTTCTGCATCCATGCTATGTTTGTTATTTCCATCCGGCTTAAAATATGCATCAAATTCAATATTTCTATTATTTGATACAATTCCTTGCTCTTCTAGTTCTTCATAGGCAGCATAAGCAAAATTTGTTAACGTAGACACATAGGTCATAAGTAAACAAATTGTAGCTATTGCTGCTATAAACTTGTTGCATAAACTTATTTGCTTTTCTTTTTTCATAATAACACCCCTTCAACGGCATAAATCTTTATTTACAATATAGCAACATATTTTCTTAAGTTCAATATGCTTTTTCGAGGGTCATTCTATTCATTTAAAATGCCTTTACGGAACTTCATTTCATGTAATTGTTACAATTTTGTTAAAAATTTATTTATTTTTTGTTACATTTGATTATTTTTTTATTTTTAACTGTATTTTTTGTCAAAAAAAATACTATAACATATGTTTTTCCCATATTTTATAGTATTTTAATAATATTTTTAGTTCTAAATTACACTTTCTGTACTTATTTTTTTACATATCTTGTATTTTTATAATTATATTTTAAGTTTTACTAAGGTAAATATTTAGCTGGGTCCACTCTTTGTGAACCATTTACTCTTACCTCGAAGTGCAAATGCGCACCACCCGTAGGTCTGCTAGGACTTGGTCTTGGTTGTACATTACCAGTATTTCCTACTGACATTATTTGTTGTCCCTGTGATACTCTTTGTCCTTCTTTAACTAATCTACTTCCTGGTTTTCCATGTGCATATAAAGTAATATTACCATCATCATGTAAAATAGCTATATACTCACCATAACTTCTATATTTTCCAATTAGATTTCCATTAGAATCATAATTAGGAATATTTCCGGTTAATGTTTCTGAAATTACGACTGTACCACTTTTAGCTGCAACTACAGGCTTTCCATAATTGCCTCCAAAATCTGCTCCTCCATGTCCTGAATATCCATAAAATCCACATGTTATATTCTTTTTACTTAATCCAGGTATTGGACATATGTATCCTTTACTACTAACTGCTCCACCGCTACTAGAACTTCCTCCAGAACTACTACTTCCAGAATTATTGCTAGAGCCACTTCCATTTTTATCACTGTTACCTTTATTAGCATTGGCTTTTGCAATTTCCTCAAGTCTTTTGTCTATAGCAGCTTTATCTTTTTCGAATTGAGCTAAATCTTTTTGTAAATCCGTAGCTTGTCCTTGTAATTGGTCTATATATTTTTCTTTTTCTTGCTTTGTAGAATTTAATTCCTGTGTTTTAACTTCTTTTTCATTTTTTAATTCTTCAATTTGACTCTTATCGTTTTCCAAAGATTTCTTTGTTTGTTCTATTTGTTCCTGCTCTTTTTGTATTGTATTTAATAAATCCAAATCGTATGAAGCTAACTCTGATATTAAATAATAATTAGATATAAAATCTGTTATACTTTTTGATGATAACAATACATCTAAGTATGATACGCTTCCTGCTTCATAAATTGTTATTAATCTTTGGTCCAATAATTTAGAATTATTATCATAAGACTTTTGTTGTTCTTCCAATTTTTTCTGATTATCTGCTATGTTTGTATTTAATGTATCTAGTTGGTCATTCAAAGAATCTATAGAACCTTGGTATTCATCTATCTTACTTTGAATATCATTCACTTGTTTTTCTGTATCCGTTTTTGTCGTTGTAACTTCATTTAATTGGTCTTTTGTTTTATCTATTTTATCTTGTAAATCTTGTGAATCCTGTGATGAAACTGCTAAAGATATATTGGACATAATTAATGTTATTCCTATTATTAAGACCAATATTTTTTTTAGTAATTGTTTCATAATCATTCTCCTCTTCAATATTTTTACTATTTTTAAATAATGTATTTTATAAAGTACATTATTTAAAATTTTAAGTATTATATTGCTTTTTCTTTAAGAACTGCAACTAACAATTCGTTTTCCTGTATTTTTACCTTTTTTCCGTTGTATGTATACTCTTCTCCTGTTTTATAAACTAAGTATCCCGTATTCATTAGTTTTTGAGAAATTAAGCTTAAAAAAGTTATAGAATCCTCTTCTGATAAATTAAGTTTCATTCTAACTTCATAGAACGAAAACTTAATAATTTCTCTATTCTGTGCTAGTTTTGCATTCAAATAATTATCTACAAATTCTAATGTCATTATAATACTCCTTTAATTTTTCTGTATAATATCACAATTTCCAAAAAAAAACAACACCTTTTGTATTAAGTGTTGTTTGGTGCACCATCGGGGGGTCGAACCCCGGACCTTCTGATTAAGAGTCAGCTGCTCTACCAACTGAGCTAATGGTGCATGTCCTTTATTCTTAAACTACTTTATTAGTATAATACTAAAACTTGTTATTTGTCAAGAGTTAAAAAACTAGAGATGAAATTATTTTGTAATTTCATCTCATTATTTTAATTAATTCCTTTACCTGCCAAGAATTCCAGCAATAGCTTAATGCCTTTTTTAATTAGTTCCTTCTCCTGTTCCATCTTCACCTGAAGGTTTTTCTGGCTCTGTTGGTGTTACAGTTTCTGATGGTGGAGGTGTTTGATTTGTAGGTTCTGTTGGCTCTGTTGGAGCAGGTGGTGTTGGTTCTGTTGGAGTAGCTGGCTCAGTTGGAGCAGGTGGTGTTTCTGGAGTTGTATTTTCCTTTCCTTTTGTTCCTCTTTTTATAATTGTTTCCATTTGATTATATTTATCTTTAGAAAGCAATGTTCTAGACACTACTTTTCCATTCAAGTATACAACTTTATAGGCCTCACTATATGTTCCTTTGTGTCCTTTCTGTATAACCTTTTCCTTGCCTTGTTCCATTGTAGGGTCATCTTCATAAGTTGTTTTCATTGGAATACTACCCGTTATTTTTGTTTCTATTTTAACTTCGTATTCTGGGTCCTGCTTTTTTCCAAATATCATTACTTTAGCTATGCCCCCGCTAACACTACTTTTTATTTGAATTGGATATTCCCTTGAATTCTTAAATTTAAAATCTATTGCACCATAAACAACTGTTGCATCTCTACCTGCTTTTACATATGATGGTACGAATTGATGATTGCTCCTACTTACTATGTCTAAATTTGCAAATACAACTGCATTATATAATGTTGATGTTATTTGGCATATACCTCCACCTATATCATCAACAACTTTTCCTCCAGCATAAGTTGCTGCTTCTTTATATCCTGCTGCAACAGTTCTTTCTCCTACAACTTTATTATATGAGAAAGTCTCCCCAGGCATTAAAACTGTATTATTAATTTTATTAGATGCTAATTTTAAATTTGTTGTTCTATCCTTATCTCCAGCATTATAATTAGTTGAAAACTCTCCTAATAAATCTGGAAATGCTGCTGAACCAATTTTGTCCGTAGTTATATTTGGATGTGTAATTTTTAATGGAATAATATATTCATCCTTATCTTCTTCTAATAATTTCTTTGCCTCATCCATTGAAATTGCAAAATCCACTCCATCAACATGTGGATATAATGTAAATGGATTTTCTGTATAGTAGGCATCCTTTGGCTCTGTATGTATTTCTGAGTAAATTGCATCTAAATTGATTGGGTCTGGCTCTTTATTTCTTGTGGATAAATCAATTTCTTTTCCCGTACTTTCCACATCTTTAATTTCTTTTTCCACTTCTTGTTTTAATAATTCTGGATCAACTTCCAATCCAGCTTTTCCCTTTGTTATAACTAATTCCTGTTTATCCTCATCTATATAATAACTACTTTCCAAAACAGCTCCAGGTATTTGACCATTTATTGTATCTATTTGTTTTGTTAGTTCCTCATTATTATATTCAAAAGGAATTTCTATATTATTTTTAGAGAAAAAATTCTTTATAATATTAAAATTATTTACAAAAATATTACTATCTCTGCCAACGTTATATGCTTTATTGATAGCATCATCTAAATTATAATTCAACTGTAACTGTTCAAAACTAACTGCACCTTTATAATTTTCTCCATCTTCAGTTTGTGCATTTAATTTTACAATTAAATCTTCAGTCTTTTTTGCATTTACTTTTTCTTCTAACATAGTTTTTATTTCATCTTTGGTTTTACCTCCAACTTCTACACCATTTAAAGTAATACCACTTAAAACTTTATCATTACTATGATTAATTATCGCAAAAATAACGCTAAGTATTGCTAATATCACAATAATAGCTACTATGGTACTAATTATAATTATTTTTTTCTTATTACTCATTTTTTTAGGTTGTTTAAGATTATTTTCTTTTACAGTAGTTTCTTCTTTTGTTACAACTTTCTCCTCAATCATAAATATACTCCCCTTAATTTTCTTGATAACGCTTTCATTTTATTTTTTCATAGATTACTTTACATTATCAATTTTCTTATAATTACGCCTTATAATTATATATTACAGATATATCATAATATGACCATATTTTCAATAATTTTTTCGACAATAGTAGACATTTTTCCTATGCTTTTATATAATGCTATAGAGGTATGATTATGTTAGGAAATTTATTAAAAAATATTAGAATAAAAAAACACAGAACAAAATCTAGTATAGCAAATACAATTGGTGTAGATACTGGATATTTAACTCATATAGAAAATGGTGACAGACAGCCAACAGTTAAAGTTGTTAAGCAAATTTGTAAATGCCTTGATGTCCCATATCAGAAGTTTTTAGCATGCTATGATACAAAAGTAACTAAGGATGCTCAAGATTATGATGTTTATAAATATACTGCAGAAGATAGAATTCTTTTGGTAGATGACATTAATGATTTACATTTTATGAAATGCCCACCGGGACTTAATTCGGTTTCTTTTGGCATTCGTGTTAATGATGATGCTATGGATACTATTTACGAAAAATATTCATATGTATTTGTCGATTTTGGAACCACTTTAAAAGCTCATGATATTGGTTTATTTTATTATAATGGTCAAATTTTAATAAGAAGGCTATTTATATATGGAAAAACTCACCTTTCTTTATATGCAGATAATCCAAAATATCCCAAAATAAGAATAGGAAAAAAAGATACTTTTTATATAATTGGAAAAATTGTACAATAATTTTATATTTTTTGTAAAAAACTATTGAATATTGTAAAACTTATATATATAATTGTGTTAGTTTAATTAATTTAGTCAAAAGATAAATGAGGAGAAATGCCATATGGAATTAATAAAAAATATATTTTTTAATACAGATAAATTAATAGAAAATTCTGTTGTAAAAATTTCGTATACAGGAAAGTTTTTCCAAGATAATTCTAATACAGAGCTATATATACATTATGGTTTTGGTTTATTATGGGAAAATGTTAATGAAATTAAAATGGAAAAGACTGAATTGGGTTACCAAGCTTTAATTTATTTAAATGGTCAAGATTCATTAAATTTCTGTTTTAAAAATGGTAAAGGTGAATGGGACAATAATAATGGTAAAAATTATGTATTCGAGATTGCTCCATTACCAAAAGATTTAGTTGTAGTTCAAGAAAATGGTGTTATAGAAAATGTTAAACAAGGAAAGTTTTCTGCATGGTGGCAAAATGTAAAAGCCTCTGTTGTTGCTGCAATTAAATATTTACCAAAACTATTTTCTTTCAATACAAATTCAGAAACAGTAAATGAAGAAGATTCATCAAAATAAATAGATAAGCCATGCATATTTAGTGCATGGCTTTAATTTTGCTATATATTCCATCCTCCGTTTATAGAAATTACTTGACCCGTTGTATATGTATCTTCTAGCAACCATTTTATGCATTTTGTAATTTCTTCAGGTTTTCCTATTTTCTCTAATGGAATTTCCTCTTTAATATCATTTATTTCTTCATCAGAAAATTTACTATTCATTGATGTATCAATCATTCCAGGTGCAATTGCATTTACTCTTATATTTGAAGGTCCCAACTCCTTTGCTAAACTTTTTGTTAAACCAATAATTCCCGCTTTAGATGTAGAATAAGCAACTTCCATTGCTGCGCCAGTAACTCCCCAAATTGATGAAATATTTATGATTAATCCATTTTTTCTTGATATCATATTTTTTACGACTTCTTGTGTAACAATAAAATTTGATTTTAAATTTATATTAATTATATTATCCCAGTCTTCATCACTTATATCTGTAAATAATTTATACTGAGAAATTCCCGCATTATTAATTAAGACATCTATTTTTCCATACTTTTCTAGTATTTGCTTAATCATATCTTTAACTTCATTTCTTTTAGATACATCTGCTTTAATTATATCTATATTAATATTTTCTTTTTTTAAATCTTCTTTTAATTTTATGGCTTCATTTTGAGATTTATTATAATTTGCAATTACTATGTTTTCTTGTGCTAAAGTTCTTGCAATATTATTACCAATTCCCCTAGAAGCTCCCGTTACTAAAATAACTTTACTCATTTTAACACCTTCTAATTTTATTAGTAGTATACATTATTTCGCATAAAAAAGCAAAACTACATTAATATTTAAGCAAAACAAAAAGCTAGGCAATCTCTATAGAAAGTCTAGCTTTAAGTATATGGAGCCACTTGTCCGACTTGAACGGACGACCTACTGATTACAAGTCAGTTGCTC
>CALXMM010000016.1 GCA_944389475.1 uncultured Clostridia bacterium | reverse complement strand
GAGCTTATATATCATAAAAGGTGTTTCAAAGTATATATTTATTAATAAAGTGTGACATATGTTTGACAAACCTACAACAAATTGTGTTTAAAAACAGTGATATACTTGCTTTTTACATAGATTTGTAGTAAAATAAACAAAGCGTTAAAATTGAGAAATAAAGAAAATATTAGGAGGTAATAATTATGGCAGGAGTTTATTCAGCAGGAGATTTTAGAAATGGAACAACATTTGAAATGGATGGCAATGTATTTAAGGTAGTAGAATTTCAACATGTTAAACCAGGAAAGGGTTCAGCTTTTGTTAGAACAAAATTAAAAAATGTAATTACAGGAGCAGTTATAGAGAAAACATTTAATCCATCAGAAAAATTCCCAGAAGCAGAAATAGAAAAAAGAGATATGCAATATCTATATAAAGATGGTGATTTATATTATTTCATGGATAATAATACATATGAGCAAATACCTTTAAATGAAGAACAAATTGGTGATGCTTTAAAATATATGAAAGAAAATATGGATATGAAAGTATTATCATATAAAGGTAGTGTTTTTGCAGTAGAACCACCTATGTTTGTTGAATTAGAGGTTACATATACAGAACCAGGATTTAGTGGAAATACAACTACAACTTCTGGAAAACCTGCAAAACTAGAAAATGGACTAGAAATAAGTGTTCCTTTATTTGTAGAAATTGGTGATAAAATTAGAATAGATACTAGAACTGGGGAATATATGGAAAGAGTCTAAAAGAAAGAGGATAGATTATGGATATTAAAATTCAATTGCAAAAGTTAATGGCTGATATGAATAAAAATATAAAAGATGAAGAAGACTTGAAATATGTTCAAGAAAATGTTATTAAGACATTAGCAGATATGCTACAAAAAATGGATAATGAAAATAAGAGCAATCAAAATAGAATTTCAAAATTAGAAGAAAAAGTACTTAGAATGGAAAAAGAATTCTTTGTTAATGATTCTTATGATATAGAGATTGTTTGCCCATATTGTAATTATCAATTTGAAACAGAATTTGATGAAGATAAAAAAGAAGTAAAATGCCCAGAGTGTCATAATGTAATAGAATTAGACTGGTCTAGTGAGGATGATTGTGATTCTGAATGTGATTCTTGTCATGGATGCCATGGACATCATAATAATCAAGACTTGGATGATGATATGTAATTAAATACCAGAGTATAGATATGTGCTAAATTATGAAATTTAGCACATATTTTAGTTTTTGGGAGGAGAATATTATTAATTAAAAATTGTTTAAAAATATTCTAAAGCATTAACATATTTATCATTAATCCTCATTCCAAGATGTAAGTGACAACCCGTAGTAGCACCATTTGTGGGTTTGCCAGTTGAATCTTTATATTTATTTCCCGGTACTCCATAAACATATTTAGGTCCAACCTTTGCTATAATTTGCCCTTGCAAAACGAAGTCACCTTCTGATACTAAATAATTAGGAGAGATATGGCAATAAGTAACTTTAAAATCGCCAAAAGATAAAGTTAAGGTATAACCACCTGCACCTAGAAATCCAAGAAATGTAACTATACCATCTGCTATTGCTACGAGATTTGTACCTTCTGGTGCACCAATATCTGTTCCATAGTGATATGAAGATGCACCAGCAGTTGGGGAATTTCGTTTACCAAAAGGAGATGTTATTGTAGTATATCCTGGGATTGGCCATACAAAGCCATTAGGATTAAGTGAAATTGTTTCGATAGAATTAATATTTGTAGAGTTGTATTTTCCAAGGACAGGAATGAAAAATGAGCAGGACAAGGAAGTAAAAATAATAATAAAAAATATAATTCGATTTAAAATTTTATTAATAGAACTCACCTCTAAAAAATATTTTGAAATAACGATAAAAAAGATAGGAAATTAATATTAAATTCCCTATCTTTATAAAATTTATGGCAGGGGTAGAAGGATTCGAACCCTCACAGGCGGTTTTGGAGACCGATGTGCTACCATTAACACTATACCCCTAAAAACAAGCAATACTATAATATCATAATGAAAAAACATATGCAATAGTTTCTTTAAAAATATTGTTATAAATTTAAATATATAGTATAATATAAAATGTACTTGGGGATGTAATGGTTTCGACATTAATCTAGAAGTATGAAAAGCGAGTAGTGGATGGTTGCTTTGGCCACTTAAAAAAAGCAAAATTAAATATAAACGCTAATAATAATGAAGAATTAGCTTACGCTGCCTAGTTGCAGTGTCATCTTATTATAAAGCCTACTGTTATAACTAAGGTGTCAAAATAAAGTAGGAAACAAAACTATTAGTTCTCTGGAATAGTGGGTAATTAAGAGATACTATATAAATTGTTTTGTTTATTAATCAATTTATATGGGAAATTTAAATAATAAACTGCACTCGGAGAAATTCATATGGAAGGATTAGTGGACAGGAGTTCGATTCTCCTCATCTCCACCAATTATTATGTTACAAAGGAGAATATTTGCGATTCACCTAAAATCACAAAAAAGAGTACAAAATTAATCTTTTGTACTCTTTTTTCGACTTTTTCCTTGTTAACTAACTTTCAACGTGGTACAATGGATATGTAATTATCCGTTACTATTCATAAGGAGTTGTATTATGGGTAAAAAAGAACCGTTTCATGTAGATGTAAGCTCTTTACATTCAAATGTTACTGGTTCTTGCATTATTTCTAATGTAAGATTTCCAGATGGTGGTAAACTTCCTTTTATAACTGACTGTGGTCTGTTTCAAAGTAGGGATGAAGGAAAATATAATGATATGTTGCCTTTTAATCCTGAGCAAATTGAATTTGGCCTTGTAACACATGGTCATACAGATCATATTGGTCGGTTACCACTAATGGTAAGAAGAGGATTTAGAAATCCTATTTACACAACACGTGATACTCAAAGTATTATGGCTGTGTCATTACCTGATAGTGCTAAGGTAATACGGTCGGATGTTAAAAGTGGAAGGATTGACCATCCAATTTATACAGATACGGATGTTGCACGTACAATGCAATTGGTTAAGGGTTGCAATTTTGAACAGACAATTCATGTAAATGAAAATGTTGATGTAACCTTCTTTAATAATGGCCACTTGTTTGGTGCAGCATTAGTACTTGTACAAATTAAATATCCTAGTGAAGAGAATATTAATATTCTTTTTACTGGTGATTATAAGGGTGATAATGTCTTTCTCAATTTAGCACCACTTCCCGAATGGTTATACGAATTACCACTTACAATCGTTTCTGAATGTACCTATGGATATATGGATTCTTCTGAGATTAAAGAAGTATTCTCTGATAATGTCTTAAGGTGCGTTAGAGATGGTGGTACAGTTGTAGTTCCGACTTTTGCTCTCGGTCGAATGCAAGAAGTATTATATCTTCTTAAGCGACTTGAGAATGAAGGTCTTCTTCCTTTAGAAATTCCTATTTATGTTGATGGAGAATTAGGTATTAAATATACCACACTCTGTAGTAAAGGTGTGTTTAATATAAAGGAAGAAATGAAAGATTTCCTGCCAGAAAATGTTATCTTTGTTGATAAACTAACTAGAAGGTCTATTATACAAGATCAAGATAGTTGTAAAATCATTGTAACAACTTCCGGCATGGGATCTTTTGGACCTGCTCAAACCTATATTCCTGCATATATATCCAATGAAAATGCACTTATTCATTTCACTGGATTTACCGTGAAGGACACTTTAGGTGGAAGATTAAAGAATACACCTAAAGGTGAATGGGTTGAGATGATGGGAAAAGAGTATAGAAAGTTGGCCAATGTAGAATATACTAGTGAGTTTTCTGCACATGCCAAGGCTGATGAATTGATTGCATTTTTGCAGCAATTCAAGCATCTAAATCTTGTCCTCTTAAACCATGGTGAAGAATCTGTAAAAGATATGTTTGCTAAACGAGTAATGCAAGAAGTTAATCCAAAAGCTGTTGCAGTACTTGGATGTGGATCTCTTTTCAGAATCAATCCATATGGCTTGGTTAAGATTAAAGCAATCAAGTTCATATAATTCCAAAGGGGCGTTCTAATTTGAGCGCTCCTTTCTAATGTTTGTAAAATTTAGTTGATATAATCTTAAAAATTTAGTAAAATTAATTTGATTTAAAATTTCTGGCAATTTATTAAAGAAGATGAAAAGAGGTAAAAATGCAAATAGAGAAAAATAAAGAATATGTGGTAGACATAATTGACAATGGATTCCAAGGAGAGGGAATAGCAAAAATTGATGGACTTACTATATTTATTCCAAATGCAATAAAAGGCGAAAAGATAAAAATATTAATTGTTAAAGTATTATCATCACATGCATTTGGAAAAATAATTGAAATAATAAAGCCATCAAAGTATAGAGTGGAGAGCGATTGCCCTACATATAAAAGGTGTGGAGGATGTTCCTTAAGACATGTTGAATATAAAGAAACATTAAAAATGAAGCAAAATGCTGTGCAAAGCCTAGTTAATAAAACATTGAATACAAAAATTCAAGTTCAAGAAACAGAAGGAATGGAATATCCATACCATTATAGGAATAAAGCACAGTATCCAGTAGGATTGAATAAAGATGGTAAACCTGTTATGGGAGTTTTTGCAAATAGAACACATGAAATTATTCCAATTGATACTTGTTATATTCAAAATGAACAAACAGAAGAGATTGCAAAATTTATTTTTAATTTTTTAGTTAATAATAATATAAGTTTTTACAATGAAAAAACTCAAAAAGGTCTAGTTAGGCATATTGTAACTAAAATAGGCATAAAAACTAATGAAATAATGTGTATTATAGTAATTAACGGAGATTCATTTCCAAAAGAAAATGAATTAGTGAGAGACTTGAAAAATAAATTTCCAAATATAAAATCTATTATAAAAAATATAAATACAAAAAATACTAATGTTATATTAGGAAAAGAAAATATCAATTTATTTGGAAATGGTTATATTACAGATGTTTTAGAAAATTATAAATTTAAAATATCACCAATGTCATTTTATCAAGTAAACCCAGTACAAGCTGAAAAATTGTATAATTTAGGCGTAAAATATGCAGAGATAACTAAAAATGATATAGTTTTTGATTTATATTGTGGAATAGGTACAATTTCTTTATGTATGAGTAAATATGCTAAAAAAGTTTATGGAGTAGAAATTGTAGAAGAAGCAATTGAAGCAGCTAAAGAAAATGCTAAGATAAATAATATAGAAAATACGGAATTTATTGCAGGTGATGTAGAAAAAGTACTGAGTAATTTAATAGATAACAAAAAAGTAATTCCGGATATAATTATGGTCGATCCACCAAGAAGAGGGTTGGATAATACCAGTGTGGAAAATATCAAAAAGGTAAGTCCAAAAAAATTAGTGTATATTAGTTGTAATCCTGCAACTTTAATGCGTGATTTAGCAAAATTAGAAGATATATATGAAATAAAAAATATTAAGCCAGTAGATATGTTCCCATACACGAGTCATGTGGAAGTCTGTTCGTTGCTAGAGTTGAAAAATTGCAAATAATGCTTGAATTTACTAGTTTTCAAGATACAATAATGTTTCATAAAAGAGGTAGATTTGGACTAGAAAAAGTACAAAATTCTGAAATTCATATTAAGGTTGTTTTAGATATGGAGTGTGGAAACATATAAAGTGAATTTTCAAAACTGATATAATAGCTGTTGTGAGTAAATTGTATAGATTATATATCTATGCTCAACACACCATATGATATGGTTGTATGTTGATGAACATATAAATTTATAAAATAAAATTTTAAAGTTAAAGAGAATCCTAAGTAAAGTGCCTTGTATGATAGGTGCTTTATTTTTTGCACAAAAATCCAATATATTTAGTGTGATTTTAGCAAATTGGTTGAGGAAAATGTAAATATGTGATATATGGAGGCAAGAAAAAATGGGTAAAGTTTTAAAAGTAAGAGAAGTAGGAGAACCTATCCTTGAAAAACAATGCGATGAAGTTAATATAAAAAATATTAACGGAGATATTATAGACATTATAGAAGATTTAAAATCAACACTAGAGTTTGGAACAGGATTAGGAATTGCTGCACCTCAAATAGGTGTAAATAAAAGAATAATTGTAGTAGGAGCCAAAAAAGAAAATATAAAATATAATGATGCAGAGGAAATACCAATAACAGCAATGATTAACCCAACTTGGAAGAAACTAACAGAAGATACAGATGTACAATATGAAGGCTGTATGAGTATTAACAGAATTAAATTATCCAAAGGAAAGAATAGAACAAGTAAAAAATTGTGTATTAAATCATAGAGGTAGTAAAGATAGACTACGAAATACTATTGAGGAGCAATGTGTTGCAAATGCAGATTTAATTGCACACTTTAATTGCATACCATCATTGTTTTCTTTAGTTTATAAGGAAATGAATTTATCTATATCAGATGGAAAAGAATATGTAAGAAGAAAATTAGAGAGAGATTATAATAAGTTAAGTCCAAAAACTAGAGAACTATTAAAAGATAGGTATAAGAATATAGTAGATGTATTATTTGTAAATTAGAACATATAGATAAAAAATTAGAAAATTACAATAATGTTAAAAGAATATATAGTATGGAAATTTAATAAGATTCATGCTATATATTTTTTTAACACTATATTAAATAAATTTTTTACAAATTTTGTTAAAAAGATTGAATATATTTAAGAAACATGATACAATACAAATGTTCGTAAAAAATAAAAACTAAACAGTAAAATGGAGAATATAAAAGATGAATAATATAAGTAGGAACAATCATTTTGTTGCACAGATGTATTTAGAGGCATGGAAAAATTCGAATAACAAAGTATGGACATATGATTTATTAGTACCAAATGAGAATTGTAATTTATGGAGTGAAAAAAGTACAAAATCAATAGCTAGCTTACAAAATTTTTATATAAATTTAAAAGAAAAAGAAGAAGTAGATGAAATAGAAAAATATTTAAATGAAGAGTTTGAAACTCCTGCAAGTACACCATTCAAAAAAGCAGTAAGAGGAGAGAAGTTATCGATAAGTGATTGGAGAGCAATTATAAATTATATAGGATGTCAAATCGTCAGAACACCAGCATTTGTTTCTAAAATGTTAAAAACAACTAAAGCGGATATGGAAACAACTTTTCAACAGACTGTAACAGAAGTAGCAAAAAAATTAAACAATATATCAGTAGATAAACTCAAGAGTTATTCAAATAATAAAGAGTATGATAATGATAACAAAATGTTTCCTTTAAAAATAGTTGATACTGGGATTGAAAACGATGGGAAAACATTAATAAAAATTGAAACTATAATTGGAAAATCATATTATTTATATATGATGAAGCATTTGTTAAAAGAAACTATAAAAATTCTTCATAAACATGAATGGAAGATACTTGATTTAGATGATAGAGTAAATATACCAACTAGTGATGATCCAGTAATTTGTTTAAATTATTATGTTGATGATACATATGATTTTGGAGGAGGATGGAATAATATAGGAAGTGAAATAATATTTCCTATTTCACCTAAAAAGATAATTTATACAAAAGTGGGAGAGAAAGAGATACAATTTAAATTAAATTATGAGTTGAGTTTGAAAATTAAAACTATGATTGTAGAACATGCTCATAGAAGGATTTTTTCAATGGACAAGGAAAGGTGGATTACAAAAGTTAGAAAAAGATATGTAAACTTGGATGAATTTCAGAGAGAAAAAGAAATGATAGAAAATTGGCATAATAATTATAAAAATATAGAATCAGAGTATTTAGAACATAAACTTTTAAGGAGGCGATAAGATGAAGTTAGAAGAATACAGATCAGGTGAATACGTAAAAATGAATGATTACAAAGCATTTATTCCCAGCAAAATAAATTATAACTGGGGATGGGATGATACTAAATTGGACAAACTATTAGCAGAAGCCAACAGACAAATTGGAGAGTTAAATGCATATTCATTATTAATACCAAATGTAGATTTATATATAAAAATGCATGTAAAAATTGAAGCTAATAAATCAAGTAGAATTGAAGGAACAAGAACGACCGTAGAAGAAGATTTATTAGATGTAACAGATATTAACCCAGAAAAAAGAGATGATTGGGAAGAAGTACAAAACTATGTAAAAGCTACAAACTATGGAGTAGAAAGAATAAAAAATGGATTTCCAGTATGTACTAGATTAATAAGAGAACTTCATAAAATATTAATGCAAGGAGTTCGTGGAGAACATAAAACACCAGGAGAATTTAGAACATCGCAAAACTGGATTGGAGGAAGTATGCCAAGTAATGCGGTATATGTTCCACCACCACATACTGAAATTGCAGAATGTTTGACAGATTTTGAAAAATTTATAAATAATGAAGAAATAGATACACCAGACTTAATAAAAATTGCAATTTTACATTACCAATTTGAGTCAATACATCCATTTTTAGATGGCAATGGAAGAATAGGAAGACTACTTATACCATTATATATTCAAAGCAAAGGAATGCTTGATAAATCTTGTTTATATATTTCTGATTACATTGAAAGAAATAAAGATACATATTATGATATGCTAACAAGAGTAAGAACTCATAATGATATGATAGCTTGGATTAAATTTTTCTTAGAAGCGGTTATAGAAACTTCAAAAACAGCAAAAGAAAAATTTAGAAGTGTAGTTGAACTCACAATGGAAATGGATAAAGTTATAATGGATTTACCAGTAAAACCAGAAAATGCTAAAAAAGTATTAGATGTATTGTATGATGAGCCAATTGTTTCAAGAAAGAAAATAATTGAAAAAACAGGAATAAAATTTACAACACTAGTAGGAGTAATAAATGCATTTCAAGAAAAACAAATATTGATAGAAACAACTGGATATAGTAGAAATCAAGTTTTTGCATTTCAAAAATATATAGATTTATTTTTGAAATAAAAATTTAAAAGATAGAATCTATATTACTAAAAAATCAAAAAATTCGTAATATAGTTTTTTATATTACGAAAAAATCAAAAAATTCGTAATATAGTTTTTTATATTACGAAAAAATTAAAAAATCCGTTCCATAAATTTTTATAAAGTAAAGAATTAAATAATATTACTAAAAGGCAGGAAAGAGATACAGAGTGTATCTCGTAAACACATAGAGAAACAAGTTTTCTAATCTTTTGTAAATAGCAAAAATATACAGAGAAAATGCAGAACAATAAAAAGTGCAAAAATGCTTAATATAACTGAGATGTAATAAAAAATAAACAGAATATTCATGAATGAAATACATTGTTAGTATTCTAAAATACATTTGATGTATTAGAAATACACATAGTATATTTTATAAATGATATAAAATTATTATTTATATTCAAAATAAAATTTCAAAATTGTTTCAAAAAACATTCATTGACGTATAAAAAACAAGATGATATTATCTTAATATGAAAAATTGAAAGCAAGAAACTAAGTTAGAGAAATCTAGCTTTTTTTCTTGCCTTTTTGTTTTTAAATAAATTAAATGGAGGTTTTAATTATGGCAGAAACAAACCAATTACTAATAAATTACTACAAGAAAGAAGAAATGAAGAAAGTCAAAAAAATGATGGAAGAAAAACTGGAAGTAGGAGAAATTTTAAAAAATGTTAATATGGAGTGGATTAGCAAAGAAGAAGTTTTAAATATACTAGGAGAAGATTATGAGCCAGTAATAAAAGAAAGTAAAATGGTAAATAAAGATAAAAGCAAAAATGTGCTTAATACACCTAGTGTAATACAAAATACACCAATGGAAATAGCGGAAAAACTTGTAAATAATAAAAGGTTAGGAATAAATCCAGCAGAACATATAAGTTTTTTAGATGAAAAAATATACAAACAAGCAAAAGAGAACATTATAAAGGAATATAAACTAGAAAAATACGAAATTGATTTTAACTTTTAAATGGTGTATAATCCAAACAGGGTTCTCTCTAACAGAGTGGAGGATTAATGGAAATTCAAGTTATAGAGAAAATACAAGGTAGAATAGATAGAACTACAGGGCTACAAATAAATAGAAAACTAAAAGTAGCAGCATATGCAAGAGTAAGAACAGATTCAGAAGACCAATTAAATAGTTTTGAATCACAAGTAAAATATTACAATGAAAAAATAACAAAAAATATAGAATGGTCTTTTGTAGAAGTATATGCAGATGAGTCAATATCAGGAACACAAGATTACAAACGAAGTAATTTTATGAGAATGATACAAGATAGTATGAATGGAAAAATTGATTTAATACTAACAAAATCAATAATGAATAAATTAATTGATTTAAGTTTAGAAAATGCCATTGATAGAGAAACATTCTTAGAGAGAAAAGAAAAAATGAAAAATCAAATCGAACAGTTAAAGTTAAAGCAAGAAAAATTAGTGCTAGATGAAAGAAACAAAACAAATAGAAAACGTAGTTTAAATAAGCTAAAACGATATATTGAAAACGGAGAAATTATAACAGAATTTGATAAAGATGCTTTTGAAATTTTAGTAAAACAAGTTATAATTGGTGGATATGATGAAAAAGATAAAGCAGATCCAAAACAAGTAACTTTTGTACTAAAAAATGAGAGTAAAGCAAATTATGAAGATTATCTACAGACAAGCAACGATATTAGTCAAAAAAATCTACAGATGAGCGACCACACACGTGGAATGTGTAACAGTATTGGAGTTAAAGTGAAAAATATAATTTAAGGGAGGAATAGAAAATTAATAATTTATTAACCTTAAAAACTATTGATATAAATGAATTTAAGAATTAAGAATTGTGAAATAATTAATAAAGAATAAGAGATAAAAAATTACAAATAATATTTGGTAAGGAGTGGAAGTATATGAATAAAAATAAATATAAGATAGTTTTCATAGATATAGATGGAACTTTAGTAAATGATGAGAAAAAAGTTCCTGAACAAAATATAAAAGCTATAAAAAAACTTAAAGAAAATGGAATAGAAGTAGTATTAACATCAGGAAGACCTTATCAAAGTATAGTAATGTATAGTAATGAAGTAGGAGCAGTGCCTTATGTAATTGGTTCTAATGGAGGTATTGCTGTAAATTTTAAAAATAATATTAATATTTTTAGCCAAGATATACCTAAAGATACTGCAATTAAAATTTTAGAACTTATAAAAAAGAATAATTTATATACAGCAGTTACGCTATCTGGAAATTTAGTAGTAGAAGAAGGCAAATTTAGTTTAACTCCAGAAAATAGAAGTGAAGTTAATATTATTAATTCATTAAACGATACTCTTTTAAAAACACAAGAGCCAATTATGAAATTTAGTATTATGGATTATGATAAAGATAAATTAGAAAGTATTAGGAGAGATGTATTAAATTTATTTAATGTTTCAGTAACAAAAGTAGATGAATTTATGATTCCAATGAAATATAGGGAAGAGAAAATGAACTATGAACTTCCTTATGTTATGGATATCATGGCAAAAGGAACAAACAAAGCGGTAGGAATAAAAGAATTATCAAAATATTTAAAAATCGATTTAGCTGATACAGTTGTTTTTGGTGATGGACTAAATGATATAGAAATGATTAAAGCGGGAGGTCTTTCAGTTGCAATGGAAAATGCTGCAGATGAATTAAAAGAATTAGCAGATGTAGTTACAATAAATAATAATGAAGCTGGAGTAGCATACGAATTAAATAAAATTTTTGACTTATCAGAATAATTATTATAATTATGCTTTACTAAATATGTAAAGGAGAATATATGACTACTATTACATTTCCTGCATTTAATATTAATTTAACAGTTTCAAGAATTGCTTTTTCAATTGGAAATATAAATATATATTGGTATGCAATCTTTATAGCGCTAGCTTTTGTGATTGCAATAATTGCATTAAAAAAAGATGTTAAGAAATTTGATATAGAGTATGATGTAATATTAGAATTAATAATAATTGTTATACCAGTAGCAATAATTTGTGCCAGATTGTATTATGTAATATTTAACTTACAATACTATTTAAGCAATCCAATACAAATTATAAATTTAAGGAATGGTCGGACTGGCTATATATGGAGGAATAATTGGTGCAGCTATAACCATAGTAATATTTTGCAAAGTTAAAAAGTTAAATTCCTTAGATATTTTTGATATGTTAGTACCATACTTGGCGTTAGGACAATCTATTGGTAGATGGGGAAATTTTGTAAATGGTGAAGCACATGGTATTCAAACTAACAATATATTTAGGATGGGAATAGTTGAAGATGGTATATACATGGAGGTTCATCCAACATTTTTATATGAATCCATTGGAACATTAATTTTATTTTTGGTTTTAACATATTTAAAAAAACATAGGAAAAATAAAGGTCAATTAACAATTGTATATTTATTAGGGTATTCTGTGATTAGAACAGTAATTGAAGGCTTAAGAACGGACAGTTTAATGATTGGGAATATTCGAGTATCACAGTTACTTTCAATTATATTATTTGTCATTATGGTTGGAATATTAATATATAAAAATAGAAGAAATAAAAAATGTTTAAAATTATCTAAACAACAATAGGAGAAAAGAAAATATGAAAATTCCGTATGAATTAGAGACAAAAATTGAACATGAAATAGAAAATGTTAAATTAAATGAATTAAGAGAGGTTGCTCAAAAATTGAGTGATAGGTATATGAATGAAAAAAGAGTAGGTCAAAGCTTAGTGAATAAAGATTTGGAGGTTCTTGCATATGCTATTATAAGAATGCCAGCAACATTTTGTGCCATTAATAAGGCATTGGCAGAAACTTTAAAAAGATATGAACCAGAAATAGATACAGTGTTGGATATTGGTGCAGGAACTGGAGCTGGCGAGTGGGCAATCTTAAATAACTTAAATATAAAACAATTTATTTGTATTGAACGTGAAGAAAAAATGAGAGAATTGGGACAAAAATTATTATCTGATTTTAAAAATATAAGTTGGAAAAATCAAGATATTGTAAAACAAGAAATAACTGATACTGCAGATTTAATAATTGTTTCATATATGATTAATGAATTAGATGATGGTTTGAAAGAAGATGTTATACAAAATATTTTAAATGTTTTTAATAAAATTGTAATTTTCATAGAACCAGGAACTCCAGAAGGTTTTAATAATATAAGGAAAATACAAAAATTAGCAATAGAAAAGAATTTAAATATTTTAGCACCTTGTACTAGCCAAGAAGAATGTAAATTACCGAATGAAGATTGGTGCCATTCGATTGTTAGAGTGGAAAGAAATAAAATACATAAATTTGTAAAAAATGCTGAAGTGCCATATGAAGATGAAAAATTTTCTTATATAGCAATTTCAAGGGAAAAAATAGATAATAGTGGGTCTAGAATATTAAGACATCCAATTACTTCGAGTGGTTTTATTAAATTAAAATTATGCACAAATGGAAATATAGAAGAAAAAACTTTTACAAAAAGGGATAAAGAAATTTTTAAAAAAGTTAAAAAACTAAAATGTGGAGATTTAATATAATAGTTTAGTAAGAAAAAAGAGAGGTAATATATAAAATGACAGACTTATTAATAAAATTATTTATAAAAGATAAAGATGTTAATAATTTAGAAGTTAGAGAGAAGTATGGAATGCTTTCTAGCATTACTGGAGTTGCTGTAAATATTTTATTATCCATAGTAAAGCTTATTATAGGTATAATAGCAAGTTCCATTTCTATTATATCAGATGCATTAAACAATGTATTTGATGTAGGTTCTTCCTTTGTTACAATGATTGGATTTAAAATGTCACAAAAGAAGAAAGATAAGGACCATCCATGGGGACATGGAAGGATGGAATATATATCAGCTTTCATTGTGGATATAATAATTTTAATGGTTGGAGTAGAATTACTAAAAACTTCAATAGACAAAATAATTCATCCAGAACTACCTGCTATAAGTAATGTTACAATTATTATTTTAGTTATTGCAATTTTAACAAAACTCTGGTTATTTCTATTCTATAAAAAAATTGCTAAAATAATAAATTCAAATGCAATAAAGGGAAATGCTTATGATAGTATATCAGATTCTATCTCAACATTAGTTGTTTTAATTTCTGCTTTTGTTGCTAAAATATTTGGAGTATCAATAGATGGTTATGCAAGTTTGGTTGTTTCTGTATTTATTATTTATACAGGAATTAAAGCTATAAAAGAAACAATCGATTTATTACTTGGAATGAAACCAGATCCTGAGTTTATAAAAAGTATAGAAGAGGAAGCAAAGAATTATGATATGATTTCTGGAATTCATGATATCATGGTACATGATTATGGACCAGGAAGAAAAATTGTTTCTTTCCATGCGGAAGTCCCTGCAAATGGTGATATTTGTAAGGTACATGATGTAATAGACCAAATGGAACAGGATTATTATAATAAATTTAATTGTATAACAACAATACATATGGACCCTATTGTAGTTGATAACAAAGAAATAAATGATATGAAAGCTTTCACAGAGAAAATCGTAAAAGAATTAAATCCGGAATTCTCTATACATGATTTTAGAATGACAGATGGAGGGCAAAGAGTTAATTTAATTTTCGATTTAGTAGTCCCAAGGGATAGGGAATATAATGCTGATGAAATTAGAAAAGTAATACAAAATAAAATACATGAAAAAAATAATAAGTATTATGCAGTAATAAAAGTAGAAACATCATATATTTAGAAAAGAAGTTAAGCATTTTGCTTAACTTCTTTTCTCTTAATTATTTATACATTTGATAAGAAAATCCCGTAATTCCTCTATCATCATATATAGTTAGTTTAAGATATTTATTATATCCATCTTGATATGTATAATTCCAGTATCCTAAACTATCAGAACGATAGCTATCGGTTGGTTCTCCATATGCATCTATAACTTCTTGTAATGTACTTCCATTATGAATTCCTTTAGCAAAAGAGAATGTTACTGGCTTTTTAGCAAAAGCATTATCTACAACAACTGACCATATTTGGCAGTCTAAAATGTCTTTTGACTCATCTGAAGTATTTGTAAATCCTACTCTTACATCTGAATCAAAATTAGGGTTTTCCAAGTCGATAGTACTAGAGATTTTGTCTCCTTTATTCATAACATATCCATCTGAATAACCATAATCAGCTAAATTAAAAGACCAACCATTATTTTTAATAGCACTGTAATCAAAATCTAATTTATAAACCTGATTATCAAATATAAATTCGCAGTCCTTCCAATCATCAGAGACAGTTCCATTTGATGTTGTAGTAGGTTGTGTTGTACTAGTTACAACATTAGAAGAAGTGTTTGTTTGATTAGATGCAATATCTGTTTCATTTTCAGATTCTATAGATTCTGAAGTAGTTACATTTTCATTTGCTGCCACATCCGTATCTGTGTTTGATTTTTTCATAAAAAATAAAATTGCAGCAAATATAACAACTAGAACTATAATTATAGCAACAACTATAATTATTAATGTTGAAACATTTACTGTCTTTTTACCATTGTTTTCTGGCATAAAAAATTCCCCCTTAAAAAATAATTATAAACTCATTTTATTCGAAGAATTTTTACAAGTCAATAATATTAGAAAAATAAATTAAAAATATAAAATAATGAGAGAAACGAAGAAAAAACGCAAAAAAATTAAAAACAACGAAATCTTTTAAAATCAAATATAAAAGTAAGCTAAAGCAAACAAAATTTGTTCTAATTAGAACTTGGAAATTTGGCAAAACGCCTGTATAATAATATCAATGGTGCATTATTCTAGTCGTACAAACTTTACGAGGGTGGGGCTAAAAATCCACTAAAGAGCACATCGTTGAAGTTTCTTAGTATTGCGCGAAATGCCAGTTTTGTGTGGTGCTAGGAAGTAAGAGATTAGGGTATTATATAATGGCATATATGAAACTCCCTGATTTCGTGGAGACTTAGAACAGCGTTTTAAGTATAACCTATGGTGAGTGCCAAGACACAAAATACATAGTGTAGCTTGTCTTGAGTGAATATATTGGGATTAATAGATAGAAAAACAAGTCCATTTGGCCAATAGATTTGTTAGTATTATGAAATTATATTTGCAAAAGAGACTAGTAAAGAGTTATTTGTACGTTAAGGAAAACTTCTAGAATGTTTGCTTACCAAAAGCAAGAAAGTTTAAGGATTAAGGTACAGATTTAAGTGGCGATCTGGTGTCTAGTGAAATATATAGATGTTCTTCATAAATGGAAACAGCTTAACAGTAATGTTAAGTGAGGAATAGAGAAATTCAACCAGACCTAAACTGTAAAATTTACTTAAACTTTTACCATTAATAACAAACATTATAAGGCAGAGTTTTTCTGCCTTAATTTTGTTAAAGTATAACGTTAAATAAGAAAGGATTAAATTATTAATGAAAGTAAAAAAAGAAAGAAAAGATAAATCGGAAATGAATTGGGTTATTAAAGTTTCCATAATGACATTTATTTTGTCATTAGTGTTTTCTTTTATATCAAATAATGGAGTTTCAAATTTAAGTATAATACCAGCAATATTAATTTTGGTATTAGTTATTTTTATAGGTGTTATAGCGGACTTTATTGGTGTTGCAGTACAAGTTGCAAATGAAAATGAATTTCATGCAAAAGCTACAAAAAAAGTAAAGGGCTCAAAAGACTCTATAAAATTAATTAGAAATGCACCTAAAGTTGCAAATATATGCTCAGATGTAATTGGTGATATTTGTGGGGTATTAAGTGGTGCAATAAGTGCATTAATAGCTGTAAAAGTTACAGAACAATTTAATTTGAGCTTTGATATACAATTTTTAATAAGTGCTTTAGTTGCAGCTGCAACTGTAGGTTCAAAAGCTTTTGGAAAAATGATTGCAAATAAAAGTTCAACCAAGGTTGTTCATGCTACAGCAATAGTACTAAATAAATTTAAATTAAAAAAACAATAACATTGGGGGGTAATGAAAATTACCTCTTTTTTTATTTATTTATTTCTTAATAAATAAAAATGTGATATTCTATCAAAAAAGGAGGAAGAATATGAAGATTTTACACTTAGCTGATTTGCATTTAGGAAAAATTTTGCAAGAACAATCTTTATTGGAAGATCAGGAATACATGTTAAATGAAATTATAGATATTATTAAAGAAGAAAAAATAGAAACCGTTTTAATTTCTGGTGATGTTTATGATAGAAGTGTACCACCAGCAGATGCAGTAAATTTATTAGATGATTTTTTAAGGAAACTTATTAAAGAATTAAAAATAAAAGTATTTATTATATCTGGAAACCATGATTCAAAAGACAGATTAAGTTTTGGAAGCAAAATTTTTGAAGATGAAGGACTATACATAGAAAGTAGATACAATGGCAAATTAAGAAAGGTAACATTGGATGATGAGTATGGAAAATTGAATATATATATGTTGCCATTTATAAAGCCTATAGAAGTAAGACAGTTTTTTGAAGAGGATATAGAAAATAATTATAATACCGCAATAAATAAGATTATTTCAAGGGAAACAATCGATACAAAGGAAAGAAATATAATAATGGTTCATCAATTTGTAACTGCAGGAACAAATGAACCTGAAAGAATGGATTCTGAAATGTTATCTTTAGGAGGAATAGAAAATGTTGATGTTTCTAATTTTGATAACTTTGATTATGTAGCAATTGGTCATGTGCATGGACCACAGAGAATTGGTAGAGATACAGCTAGATATGCTGGAACAATGCTTAAATACTCTTTTTCTGAAATAAGAAACAATAAATCTGTTCCAATAATAGATATGAAAGAAAAAAATAATATAGATATTAAATTAATACCACTAAAACCATTAAGAGATATGAGAGAAATAAAAGGGCCTATTGAGGAACTTCTAAAAAAAGAAAATTATGAAAAAGGAAATACAAATGATTACATAAAAGCAGTAATAACAAACGAAGAACCTGTTTTTGATGCAATAGGTCAAATTAGGAGAATATATCCAAATACCTTAAAACTTGAGATTAGAAATAGTAAAACTATGAATGGTATTCAAGAACAAGACTTAAATTTAGAAAAGTTAAAAAAGAAAAGTGAATTGGAACTATTTGCTGACTTTTATGAAGCTCAGAACAATGTTCCATTGGATGAAAATCAAAAAGAAATTATATCAAAAGTAATTGCGGAGGTGAAACATGAAACCGATTAATTTAACAATTAGTGCATTTGGTCCATATAAAGATGAAGTAAATATTGATTTTACAAAACTTGGAGAAAATGGGATTTTCTTAATTACTGGTGATACTGGAGCTGGTAAAACAAGTATTTTTGATGCTATATCATTTGCTCTTTTTGGTGATGTAAGTGGTTCTAACAGACCAATACCTTCACTTAGAAGTGATTTTGCTGATATTGATACAGAAACCTTTGTAAAATTAGAATTTATACATAAAAATAAGATTTACAAGATTTTGAGAAATCCTTCTTACGATAAACCTAAGAAGAGAGGAGATGGTTTCACAAAGAAAGTAGCAGATGCAACTTTAGAATATGGAGATAAAGTTATAACAGGAATAAAAAATGTAGATTCAAAAATAGAAGAGATATTAGGTATTAACGCTAAGCAATTTAAGCAAATTGCTATGCTGGCACAGGGAGAATTCTTAAAGATTTTATTTGCAGAAAGTAAAGATAGAACAGAAATATTTAGGAAGATTTTTGACACGAATATATATAATTTAATTTCTAAAAAATTAAAAGAAAAGCTTAAGGAAAATGAGGATAATTTAAAAAGTTTAAAGAATGAATTTGTTACAAATACAGATAATATTTTATGGGATGAAGAGAAGAAAATTGATGTTAATGAAAAAGATTTAAATGAGGTAGATATAGAAAATATTTTAACAGAATTAAAAGATGAAGTAAGTAAGAATAAAAAGCAAAAGGATGAATTAGATGAAATTGTGAGCCAAAATGAAAAAGAGGTAAAATCAAAAGAAGAAGAGATAAAAAAACAAGAAGAACTAAATTTAAAAATTAATAATTTTAATAAATTAAAAAAAGAAGAAGAAGAATTAAAAAATCAAGAAAAAGAAATAGAAGATTTAAAAAGTCAAATAGCAAAAAATCAAAAGATAAGAGAAGTAATAAAGCCAAAAGAAGATAATATAAATAATCAAAAAGAAAGTATTAAAAAAATTGAGAAGGAATTGACCAGTATCATAAATAGAATCAATATGGGTATGGAAAAGGAAAAAGGCTACGACAGAAAAATAGAAAAAGTAAATCAAATTGGAGAAATTTTTAAAACATATAATGAAAAACTGGAAGAAAAAAATGATTTGCTGGAAAAAGCTAAGCTCGTTAAGAAAGTAGAAGATTTTCAAAAAGAAAAGGATGTTAAATTAAAAGAGTATTCTATTATAGAAAATGAATATAAAAATTTGAATGTAGAATATATTGAGAAAGAAGATGAATTCTTTAAGGAGCAGGCAGGAATTATTGCAGAAAAATTAGAAGAAAATAAGCCATGCCCAGTATGTGGAAGTACAGTTCATCCAAATATTGCTAAAAAAAGTGAAAGCGTTCTTTCTAAGGAAGAGCTAAATAAACTTAAGTCAAGATTAGAAAATAAACAAAAAGAAAAGCAATTAAAACAAAATGAATGCATACAATTAAATTCACAAATAAAAACATTGGTATTAGAAAATAAAGAAATCTTTGGGGAATTAGAAAACGAAGTAATAAATTATGAAAATATAAAAAAGAATATTAAAGATGAATATTCAAAAAATGAAATTAAGTTAAAGGAAAATGAAAATTTATTAAATACTTTATATAAAGAAATAACAAATCAAACTATAGTTATAAGCAAATTTGAATATGATAAGTTCAAAGATGATGTAATAAACTCTATTAATGCAGAAAAGAATCAATTAGTTAAAGATAAAACATTGGAGGAAGAAAAGAATAATCAGCTAAAAGATGGTAAATTAAAATTAAATAATTATATTGATGAATATAATAAAGCAATTATTAGCTTAGGATTTAAGAATGAAGAAGAATGTAAAAAAGTATTAATGTCAGAAGAAAAGGCAGAAAATGTGCAAAAATATATAGATTCATATAATACAAGTGTTACAGCAAATAAAACTAGAATAAGTGAATTAGAAGAAACCGTGAAAGGTAAACAAGAAATAGATTTAAGTAAAATTAAAGAAGAGCTAATAGAACTTAATCAAAAAACAGATGAAAATAAAAAAATAAAAGAAAAAATACAAGAAAAATTAGGAAATAATGCAAGAATATATGATAAGTTAGTAGAAAATAGCAAAAAGTTAAAAAGGCAAATAAAAGACTATACAATATATGATGAATTAAGTAGAACCGCAAATGGTACTTTGTCAGGTAAGAAGAGGATTGAATTTGAACAATATGTACAAGCAACATATTTTGATATGGTAATAGTAGAAGCAAATAAAAGATTACAAAAAATGACAGAGAATAGATATCTATTAGTTAGGAAAGATGAACCAGAAAAATTATCTGATAAAGTTGGATTGGACTTAGAAGTAATAGACAATTATACGGGTAAAAAAAGAGATGTTAAATCTTTATCTGGAGGAGAATCATTTAAAGCCGCATTATCTTTAGCATTAGGACTATCAGATGTT
Source organism: uncultured Clostridia bacterium (assembly GCA_944389475.1). Taxonomy (GTDB): domain Bacteria; phylum Bacillota; class Clostridia; order TANB77; family CAG-508; genus Merdicola. The sequence goes on along the minus strand of CALXMM010000016.1, from coordinate 23,545 downwards.
ATACAGAGCTATTCAGGTGGAGTAGTAATAGATACGCTATTTATAGATGAGGGTTTTGGATCTCTTGATACAGAATCAAGAGATCAAGCAATAAACACTTTAAGTTTATTAATAGACAACAACAAGCTAATAGGCATAATTAGTCATGTTACAGAGCTAAAAGAAAGAATAGATAAAAAAATAATTGTAACCAAAACAAATGATGGAAGCAAAATTGAAATAGAAGTTTAGAGATTTATATCATAAAAAATGTTTTAAAAGGGGGAAATATGATGTTATTTAGACAAGCTAATGAACAAGATGAAGAAAAAAGAAAAGAGGAAAAGCAAATAGTAAAGGAAATTCAAAAAAAGGAATTATGCCCAACTTGCTATAATATGAGATATGGTGGTGTTTATGAAGACATTTCTAAAAGAAGAATATATACTGATGATGTTGTAGATTGCTTTTTAGAACAATATCCTAGAAATGAAGGACATACCATTATACTTGTAAAAAAACATTATGAAGATATAACGCAATTACCAGAAGATGTTGGAGCTCATGTTATTAAAATAATTATAAAATTAACACAGGTTTTGAAAGAAACTTTAAATGCAGAAAAAATATATGTATGTACAATGTGTGATGGAGGGAGAAATCATTTGCATTTTCAATTAATACCAAGATTAAAGAACGATATGCTAATTGGAAGTAAAGTATTTGTAAAACCACGTGGAGTTGTCGTAATAGATAAAGAAAAGATAAATGAATTACGAAATAAAATGAAATCTTGTATTTAAAAATCTAAAATAATTGATTTTATGCATAGTTTGTGATATATTAAACATGCAATTTTGTTGTTAGTAGCCAATCATAGAAAGGATTTATCATGGCAACAATTGTAAATAACTTTAGCAGAACTGTAGTCTTTCAAGACACCAATGAAAATTCTATCGAAGTATGTCTAGTTAAGAATGGATTTGCATATGTTAATATTCAGTCAAAAGTAATTGTAAGTAGTAGTGGAGTTGAAGAGGTAATAATACATAATATAGATAGAATGGCATCTTTTATTTCTGGATGTTTTGAAGAGAACTCAAATTTTAAAGAAAAACTTTTTGAAGCATTTAATATAAATCCAAGTGAGGAATTTCAAGGATTTGTACTTGGAGATGGCGAAAATACACCCAAAATTATTAAAGAAAATTCTGATGTTTTAGGAGTAGTAGAAACTTTATATAACTTAAGAAGGGAATATGAACAATATTTAAGAGTATCTGCTGAAAAAATGCTTAATGAACAGAATCAAAAAGTTAATGAAATTTTGGAAAAAGCCAAGAGTGTTATGTTTGAACCAAAAAATGGCTATACAGTTTTAGATGTATCGAATGCAATCGAATCTTCAAAAGTAGATAAGAATATAATTATTTTTGCCAATCTTTTAGCCCAATATAGTCAATATTTTATACAAAAAGAAAAGCTAGAAATTTTTGAAGCATTTGATAAAGCGTATGAGGATATTACGGAATATGCATGTCAAATTGATTCACCAGAAAGTTTTGAACAATCTATAAAGTGGCTTAAAGAATATTGGAAGTATGGAAAAGAAATTGAGGAATGGTACATAAATAAAATTACTAAAGGTTTTGCTGATATGTTATGATTTAAATTGGTGATAAGACTACTAAAATAAAAGGTTAACTAACCTAAAAAGAAAAATTATTTTTTCTTTCCTCCCTTTTTAAGGGAGGTTCTTTTTTTCTATTTGAAATTTAAAATATGTATTGACAAATTATGCATAAGAAAAATACAATATATGTGAAAAAGTTGTTACTGCAAAAGATAAATAAGCTGTTTAAACACATAAAATGAAAGTATTTGGTAATAATAGTAATAAGAGTAAAATGGCAGTAGCATTTTTGCTACTGCTTTAATTTTTGGATGGTGAGTTTATGGATGAAAATACATTAGAAACTATACTAAAAATAGATAATGAAGCAAAAGATAATGTTAGTTTAATAGAAAAGAAAAATAATGAAATAGAAAAATATATTACACAGGAGATAACTGTTAAAGAGGCTGCGATGGAGGCTAAATATAAAGATGAAATATTAAATTTAAAGCAAAAATATGAGGAAAAATTAAAAGAAGTAGAGGAAAAAATTAAATTTAATACAAATGCAGAAATAGAAAATAGTAAAAGGAAATTTGAAGAGAGTAAAAATAAAGAAATAAATGAAATAATATCAAATATCATAAATATGCAATAGGTTTTTAAATTGATATAATTAGTAAATCTAATAGAATAGGAGATTGAATATGAAAACATTTAATAATCCTAGTGTAAATGCTAAATTAAAAGCCATGTATTCAAAAAAGCTAAAAAAAGAAGATTTAGAAGATTTAATGAAACAAGAACATATAAAAGATGCAATTATAATTTTAAAGTCAAAATTAAGTGATTTAGAGGACTTGTCAAATGAAGCAAAAAGAATAGAGATAGAAAATGCTTTAGATAAATTTATAATTGATGATATGAAAAAAATCAATAAATATTTACACGGAAATAATAAAAAAATCTGGGAAAAGTATATTTTAAAATATAAAATAGATGTTATTAAAAATATTTATGAGAATTTAAGTACAGGAGAAATTCAAAATACACAAAATCCAGTATGGATTAATACAATTTTTAATGATTTAAAGCCATTACTTAAAGTAAAAACAAAAGAAGACTTTATAGAACAAATACAGGACCAAGACATAAAAGAGATATTTGAAACTAGTAAAAACAATTTCGAATTAGAAAATAGATTAGATAAGTATTATTTTGAAAGTCTATTAAAAGAAGTAAAAGGAAAAAATAAAGATATCGAAGATATCCTAAAATATAAAATAGATTTGCTAAATATACTTTGGACATATAGATGTCATAAATATTATGGAATTGTTAATGAAAATATTTTAATAAATAACTTCTCTAAGATTAATATTAATATTATAAGAGAAGTGGCAGAAACAACATCCATAGAAGATTTAAAACAAATTTTAAATAAAACGGTTTATAAAAATATTTTACAGAATGATGTAGAAAAGGATATAGAAAGAGCATTATATAAGCGTAGTAAAAGTAGCTTTAGAAAAGATATTTTAAATTTGAATACAGTAATTAGTTATTTTGAAATATTAAAAATAGAAAAGGAAAATATTATAACAATAATAGAAGGAATTAGATATAAATTAAATGTACAAGCAATTGAAAAAAAGATTATAATTTAAAAAAGCTAATGTAATAGATTATACAAAAGAGGTGAAAATTTTGGCTATAGAAAGAATGGAATTTTTAAGCATGACTGGTGATGAAAAGAACTTAGACTTTATTATTGCAAATGATTTAATGGGGAGTGGATTTCAACCAGAAAATGCTTTAAAAGTTTTAGAAAAAGGTTGGAAGGTTACTTATTTTTCATATGATTCATCCATTAAGGAATATATAGTAAAAGCTAAAGAGTTATTAAAGGAAATGGATGTACCTTATGTAAAGAAGCAAGTAGAATTAAGAAAAAATCTAGATAATATAAAAGAGGATTTAAATAAAAAAGAACAGGAAATCAGTTCTATATATAATGAAATTGATGAGAATGATAAACAAATTAAAAGTCTAGAAGAAAGTATAGTACCTATAGAGCATCTAAAAAATATTTCGGTAGATTTAGTAAAATTATATGACTTAAAATATATGAAGTTTAGGTTTGGTAAAATATCAAAAGAAAATTATGAGCAATTGAATGAAGAACTTTCAAATTTAGATGTTCTTATCTTAGAACTAGAAAAAACAGAGGATGAAGTTTGGATAATATATTTTACACCGGATAAATTATCTGAAAAAATTGATAGCTATTTTAAAGTTATGAAGTTCGAAAGAGTTTGGCTACCACAAGAGGTAACAGGTAAACCTTCAGATGTCTTAAAAAAAGTTCAAGAGCAAATAATAGAAACCAAAAATAAAAACGAGAGCTTAAGAACAAAATTAGTAGATATGAGAGAAAAGAATGGTCGAGATATTATAAGTGATTTACTTCAACTTGAAATGTTGGAGCATATAAATAAGGTTAAGAAATATATGGCACATGATGATAAAGGTTCTTTTTATATAGTGGGTTGGATACCTATGAAAAATTTAAAAGAACTAATTCCAAAATTAGAAAAGGATAATGTAGAATATATAATAAAAAATCATGATGAAGTAATTAGCACACCACCTACAAAACTAAAGAATAATAGACTAATTAAGCCATTTGAATCCATAGTAAAAATGTATGGAGTACCAAATTATACCGAAATGGATCCTACATTTTTTGTAGCGATTACAGCATTTCTAATGTTCGGATTTATGTTTGGAGATGTAGGACAAGGTCTTGTAATTGGAATTTTTGGAGCAATTTTAATGAAAAAGAAAAGTCGTTTAGGTCCGGTATTGGTGGCAGCAGGTATATCTGCAATTATATTTGGTTTTATATATGGTAGTATATTTGGTAATGAGGATATAATAAAGGGATTAGTGCCAAGTCCTATGGATAACATAACTAATATGCTGATTGTAGGAATTGCAAGTGGAGCAATACTAATAATTATTGCAATGATATTTAATATCAAAAATGGAATAAAAAATAGAGATGTTGGTAAAGTTTTATTAGATAAAAATGGATTGGCGGGATTAATTTTTTACGTTGTGATTCTTGCTTTAATTGTAGGATTTTTAATGAATGGAAAAATGATTATTAGTTTATCAATTAGTATAACATTAATTATTATTACATTATTGTTAATTTTGTTTAAAGATAACATAGAAAATCTAATTAGTAAAAATAAAAGTAAGCAAAGAGTTTCAATAATAGAAAAGATATTTGAAATTATAGAAATGCTAATAAGTATGGCTAGTAATACCATTTCATTTGTTAGACTTGCAGCATTTGCTATAAATCATGTTGGATTATGCATGGCAGTATATATACTAGCAAATATGTTTGGAACGACAGGAAGTTTAATTGTTGCAATAATAGGAAATATTATTGTAATTGCTTTAGAAGGCTTAATTGTAGCAATACAAGTACTAAGGTTGGAATATTATGAATTATTTAGTAGATTCTATACAGGTGATGGAAAGGAATATGTTCCAATCGAAGAACAAAAGTAGGAAAAGCACATATGCCTAAAAAATAAAATAAATAAGAAAGGAAAAGTTTAATATGAAAAAGAAAATTTTTAATATAATAATTGTTTTAGCAGTAATTATAGGAGCTATTGGTGCTAGTACTGTTTATGCAGCAGCTAGTAAACAAGGCAAAAATACAACAAATATAAATAATACTACTAACACAGTCGTAAATGAAACTAATGATGCAGTTATGGCAGAAGCAGTTACTACAACAAATGCACAGGAAACAGTTAATACTATGACTACAGCTACTTCAGAAGAAAATTCAAATAGTGGATTATCAAATCATGATATTGGATTGCTTGCTGCAGCATTAGCTACTGGTTTAGCTTGTATTGGTGCTGGTATTGCGGTTGCAATGGTTGCATCAAGTGCTATTGGAGCAATTAGTGAAGATCCTTCATTGCTTGGTAAAACTATTATATTTGCAGGATTAGCTGAAGGTATTGCTATATATGGTTTAATAATATCTATAATGATATTAAATAAAATATAAAGGAAGAGTTTAATTGAGAATTGTAGGGATTTTTAATAAAAAAGAAGAGCAAATTGGGTTCAGACTGGCCGGTATGGAAACGAACTTAATACATGATAAGGATGAATTAGAAGAAAAACTTGATAAAATATTAGACAATCCTAATATAGGTATTTTGGTAGTAAATGCAGATGTGTTCAATTTATTACCGGATAAATTTGAGAAGATTGAAAAAAGACAATTGCCTTTATTGTTAAAAATAGATTAAGGAGAGTATAGATATTGAACATAGATGAAAAACTAAAAAAATTTGAAAAATTATGTTTAGAAATGTCAGAGATGGATAAACAAAATTTAACTAAAAAATTAGATGATAAAGCAAAGAATAAAATAGATAAAAGTATAGAAAATTATAAGCAAAAACTAGAAAACAAATTAAAAAAAGAAGAAATAAAACTAGAAAAAGAATTTAATAAAAAAAGCATGGACTTAACAATTGCTTATAAGAAAAAAGTTTTAGCTGAATATAATAATGAAAAAAATGAAATTTTTGAGATTTGTAAACAAAAATTAATAGAATATACTAATACAGAAGAATATAATAAATCTCTTGAAAATATGTTCATTAAAGCTATGGATATGTTGGATAATAAAGAAAGAATAACTATTTATGTTCTAAAAAAAGATAAGGAAAAATTTGATTTTATGCCTTATGGGAAAATTGAATTTTTGGATGATAGTTATATTGGTGGAGTTAAGCTACAAAACAAAAATATGTTAGTTGATAATACAATATTAACTAATTTAAAGGAGAAAATATATGGAACAGAAGAAAGTAACTAAAATAAATGGTCCTGTAATAGTTGCAACTGGTGAAGAAGATATTGCAATGCATGACATGGTTTATATTGGTAAAAACAAGTTAATGGGCGAAGTAATAAAATTAGAAGGAAAATCTGCAACGATACAGGTTTATGAAGATACATCAGGTATGCATATAGGCGAAGAAGTAATTAGTACTGGTGGACCATTATCTTTAACTTTAGGCCCAGGTCTAATTGGTAGTGTTTTTGATGGAATTCAGAGACCATTAAAAGCAATAGAAGAAAAAGTTGGTTCTTTTATTCAAAAAGGAATACAAGTAAATAGTTTAGATGAGAATAAAAAATGGCATTTTGTTCCAAGTGTAAGTGTTGGAGATTTAGTGCAATATAATTCTATATTAGGTACTGTTAAAGAAACAGAGAGTATAACACATAAAATATTGTATCCAAATTTTGAAGAAGGAAAGATTATAGAAATATCTCAAGAAGGAGAGTATTCTACAAATGATATTATTGCAAAAATACAATCAAAAGATGGAAAAATACATGATATTACAATGGTGCAGAAGTGGGCAGTAAGAAAACAAAGACCATATAAGAAAAGATTACAAGCTAACATTCCCTTAATAACTGGACAAAGAGTTATAGATTCTATATTTCCAATTACAAAGGGTGGAACTGCAGCAATTCCCGGAGGATTTGGAACAGGAAAAACAGTTTTACAACATCAATTAGCAAAATGGTGTGATGCAGATATAATTGTATACATTGGCTGTGGTGAGAGAGGTAATGAAATGACAGAGGTTTTAGAGGACTTCCCTAAATTAACAGATCCAAGAACTGGAAGACCTCTAATGGAAAGAACAATATTAATTGCAAATACTTCAAATATGCCGGTTGCAGCAAGAGAAACATCAATTTATACAGGTATAACTATTGCAGAATATTATAGAGATATGGGATATCAGGTTGCCATAATGGCTGATTCTACATCTAGATGGGCAGAAGCATTAAGAGAAATATCTGGTAGACTAGAAGAAATGCCTGCAGAAGAAGGATATCCTTCTTATTTGCCATCAAGACTTTCTGAATTTTATGGTAGAGCAGGAAGAACATTAAATAATAATGGAACAGAAGGTTCTGTTACAATTATTGGAGCAGTTTCACCACAAGGCTCAGACTTTTCAGAGCCTGTAACACAAAATACTAGAAGATTTGTTCATGTTTTTTGGGGATTGGATAGAGGATTAGCATATTCTAGACATTATCCAGCCATAGACTGGATGATAAGTTATAGTGAATATGTATCAAATTTAGAAAATTGGTACGAAAAGAATGTGGAAGAAGATTTTTTAGAATATAGAGGAAAAATAATTAAACTTTTAAATGAAGAAAATGAACTTCAAGAGATAGCAAAAGTTGTAGGACAGAGTGTTTTATCAGATTCTAAGAAGTTAATATTAGAAACAAGCAAATGTATTAGAGAAGGTTTCTTGCAACAAAATGCTAAATCAGAAATAGATACTTATGTACCTTTATTAAAACAATATAAAATGATGAAATTACTAATTGATGTATACGAATTAGCAGATGAATTGGTAGAAAAAGGAATTCCTATGTCTACCATAAAACAAATTGGATTTTTTGCAGAATATTCAAGGATAAAAAACGAAAAATCTAATATTGAGATGGCAAAAATTGATGAACTAGAAGAAAAATATATTAATGAATTAAATAATATAGAAGAAGAGTATAAGGACTTCTTTAAGAAAGGATGAAAATAAGTGAATATACAATATATTGGATTAGAATCTATTAATGGTCCAATTGTTTTTATCAAAACACCAAAGAATGTTTCCTTTAATGAGCAAGTTGAAATAATTTTACAAAATGGAGAAACTAGAATAGGTAATGTTATTTCCATGGATGAAAATGTAACAGCTATAGAGGTGTACGAAGGTACAAATGGAATTAATTTGGAAGGCACAAAAACAATTTTTAAAGGAAAACCTTTAAGTATAAAACTTTCTGTGGACATGTTGGGCAGAGTGTTTGATGGTACGGGTAAGCCAATAGATGGACTTGGAAATATTGTTTCTAATATAGAAAGAGATGTAAATGGAAGTAGTATCAATCCTGTTTCCAGAGAATATCCTCGTAATTATATAGAAACTGGAATATCTAGTATAGATGGTTTAATGACTTTAATTAGAGGACAAAAATTACCTATTTTTTCTGGAAGTGGAATTAATCATAATGAATTAGCAAATAAAATTATTAAGGACTCAAATATTGGAAATGAAGAAAAATTTGCTATATGTTTTGGATTAATGGGTGCTGAATTTGAAACAGCGGAATATTTTAAAAATAGTTTAAAAGAAAATGGCACATTACAAAAAGTTGTAATGTTTCAAAATTTATCTAATGATCCAAGCATAGAAAGACTTTTAACACCTAAAGTTACTTTAACTTGTGCAGAGTATTTAGCATTTGACTTAGGATATAATGTTTTAGTAATTTTAACAGATATGACTTCTTATGCAGAAAGCTTGAGAGAAGTATCTACTTTAAAGGGGGAAATACCTAGTAGAAAGGGATATCCGGGTTATTTATATAGTGATTTAGCATCAATATATGAAAGAGCAGGTATGATTAGAGGAAAAGAGGGCTCAATAACTGAAATACCTATTTTAACAATGCCTAATGATGATATATCACACCCAATTCCAGATTTAACAGGATATATAACAGAAGGACAGATTGTTTTATCAAGAGATTTGTATCAACAAGGAATTACTCCTCCTGTAGATATATTAAATTCATTATCCAGATTAATGAAGGATGGCATTGGAGAAAAATATACGAGAAAAGACCATGGTAAAATTTCTGACCAAATTTTTGCATCATATTCAAAAGCACAAGATGTAAGAGCTCTTGCAAAGGTTTTGGGTGAGAGTGATTTAGATGAATTAGATAGAAAATATTTGGAATTTGCAAACCAATTTGAAGAGAGATTTTTAAAGCAAGGGGCAGATGAAAGAAGGACCATAAATCAAACTTTAGATTTGGCTTTAGAAATATTGAATATTTTACCTAAAGAAGAACTAAATAAATTATAATGGAGGCTACTTATGGCTGATATTCTTCCTACTAAAAGTAATTTAATAAACTTAAAAAAGACAATTGCTTTATCTAAGCAAGGACAAAGTTTATTAGAAAAAAAGAAATATATTTTAATGAGGGAAAAAGAAAAATATATTGGAAAAAAACAACAAATAGAAGAAGCGTTTAAAGAGCAGTATAAGAAAGCATTCTATATGTTACAAAATGCTAATGTTGATATAGGAATTAATGAGGTAAGCAATATTGCATATAATATAGAAATTGATGATACACTTGATATAAAGTATAAAACTGTTATGGGAGTGGAAATTCCAATTGTAGCTTTTGATGGTCGTGAAAAACCAGAACTAACATTTGGTTTATTAGATACTACTATCACTTTGGATGAGGCTATTGTAGAATTTCAAAAACTAAAAAAAATTTTAATAGATTTAACAGAAATTGAAATAATAATTAAAAGATTAAATGAAGCAATATTAAAAGTGCAAAAACGTTCAAATTCATTAAAAGATATAATAATACCAGACTATGAAAGGCAGCAAAAAAGAATTCAGGAAACATTGGATGAAAGAGATAGGGAAGAATTTACAAGAATGAAGATGATAAAAAAATAGATATATAATATACTTGTAAAAAGTTAAAAGAACTTTTACATATGTGCTACCTAAGATTAAGGTGTCAACACATAAAATAATAATTAAAAAGGAGACGATTATTATGATGATGATACCAAGAAGAAATGATTTTGATTTATTTGATGACATGTTTAGTGATCCATTTTTCACAGGATCAGAAAGTAAGGTTATGAAAACTGATATTAAGGAGAAAAAGGACAAATATGTTATTGAAATGGACTTGCCAGGATATGATAAAGAAGATATAAAAATTGAAATACAAGATGGTTATTTAACAGTTCATGCAAAAGCAAATAAGGCAGAGACAGATAAAGAAGAAGGTAAGTATGTACGTAAAGAAAGATATTATGGAGAATGTTCAAGAAGCTTTTATGTTGGAGATGAAATAACAGAAGAAGACATTAAAGCTAAATTTAAAAATGGAACATTAACTCTAGAAGTTAACAAAAAAGATGAACCAAAAGAACTTCCAGATAAAAAATATATTGATATTGAATAACCTTTAAATTTTAGCACCTAAACTTAATTGGTTTAGGTGCTTTTTTCGTATTAAAAATCTGCATATGCTATGAGAAAAATAAATTTAAATTTATGATATAGGAAATTTCCAAAATATATTGAATAATTTATTTCGTTGTGATATTTTAATTATGAATTCAAAAGAGAAAAGGAGAAAGAGATGTTATCAAAATCACAATATTTATATCAAGCTAAATTAATTATCGATTGTTTACCAAAAGAAGAGTATGATTCCATACCTAAAAAAACTTTAAACTATATAGAAGAAAATATGCAAGTAGATCCAAATATTAAAATTAATCCTGATATTTCATTAGAGGAACAAGACATTGACCCACAAACATGGAAATTCTTAAAAGATGTGGTTAATGAAGTTGATTCTAATCAACTTTATGAAGAATATAAATATGAAATTAATGATTATGTAAAAGATATTAATGAACAAAATAAAGGTAATGAAGCCAGACTTGAAAATATTAATTTAAACAATGATATGGACAATTTAAAAAAAGAAAATCAAAAATTGCCACAAGCAAAGGATTTAATTGTTGGCTATCAAAAATTAATTTCACAAAAAGATGAAGAAATAAAAAAATTAAAACAAGAATGTGATTCATTAACAGATAGTTTGAATAGAATACCAAAATTTATAAAAAGATTATTTTTAAGAAATAGAAATTTAAAGGCTTTAAACGAAAAAAACAATTAAAATTTGGAGGAAGTAGAAATGAACACAGAAGATAAGAAAAGGCTTTGGTTCTGCTCCGACTATGGGATTGAATTTGAAAGTGTTATAAAAAAATTGAATAAAAATGGTGAAGAGATTTGTATAGTATCACATGATAAACAGAAAAATTGGAGAGATATTAGTGATGAAAACAAAGAAAAAGCTCGTGTAGCAGAGGAAAATGGATACGAAATATATGGTGTTGGACTAAATGGTATTTTGACAGGTGCAGTTGTAAAAAATTTATATCATAATACAGGTGTATCTACATTAGAACAAGTGAATGAAATCGTTGGAGATAGACTGACTTTGGATGAACAATTTATAAGTGCCTATGCTTTGGGTGGAGCAGAACAAATGGTGCAATTATCTGAAAAATTGAAGATGAACCAAAAAGATACAAATACTGTTATAGAGAATGTTTTATTTAGAAATAGGCGTGCAATAGGAATTCCATTAGAAAAAGAAGCAGAAACCCTAAAACAAATACAAAGTTCTGGTAAGGGTAAAAGTGATTATGAAATACTTGTTAATTTAGACCAAAGCTTACGACCACATAATGATGAATTTGTAAGAATATAATATACTAAGGAGGAAATAAAAAATAAGCACTGTAAAGTGCTTATTTTGCTTTATACTATTGTTCCACCATTTACATGAATTATTTGTCCAGTAACATATCTAGAATCATCACTTGCAAGATATAAATATGCAGGAGCTAATTCAAATGGTTGCCCTGCTCTTTTTAATGGCGTTTCTGTTCCAAATATTTCAACTTCTTGTTCATTAAAAGAAGAAGGAATAAGTGGAGTCCAAATAGGACCGGGAGCAACAGCATTTACTCGTATTTTTTGGTCAGCTAGTGATAAAGCAAGAGATTTTGTAAAAACAGCAATTGCACCTTTAGTAGCGGAATAGTCAATTAAATTTTTCTTGCCTGCAAATGCTGTGATAGAAGTAGTATTTATTATGCTGCTATTGGCTTCCATATGTGGTAAAACCGCTTTTGTTAAATAGAAAAATGTATATATATTTGTTTCAAAAGTAGCTTTTAACTGTTTGCTTGTAATATCAAGAATACTATTTTGCGGAAATTGTACACCACAATTATTTACAAGAATATCTATTTTACCAAAATTCTTTATGGTTGTATCTGCTATATGAGTGGATAGATTTTCATCACGTAAATCACCTGGAATTAAAATGCATTTTCTACCTTGGTTTTCTACAAGTTTTTTTGTATAGTTTGCATCTTCATGCTCATTAAAATAACTAATTACTATATCTGCTCCCTCTTTGGCAAATAATAAACTAATAGCGCGACCAATACCGCTATCACCACCGGATATAATTGCTACTTTACCTTTTAATTTTTCACTTGGTTTGTAGGTTGGATTATCAAAAATAGGTAAAGGTTTCATTTCATATTCTAAACCTGGCTGAAAATTTTGGTGTTGCGCAGGAAAAGTAATTGGGGTTTTTAAATTTTCATCCTTAAATCCAATATATTGAATATTAGGATAATTATCAGTCATATTCATCAACTCCTCGTTAAATAGTATATGCATAAGTTCTATAAATATAATTGAAATAAAACAAAAACAATGATATTATATGAACGTAAATTAAAAGAAAGAAGTATTAAATATGAATAAGCAATTTAATATAGAAAACAGAAATATAAATTTATATTATAATAAATCAAACACAAGAGAATTGCCCGTTATTATTTTAAATACATATGGAAACGAGGGTAATGAAGTATATCAAAAATGTTGCGAAATAAAATGTAAAGAATTTATTTTGGTTGCAATATCAAATATAGATTGGAATAAAGACATGACTCCTTGGTTTGCACCAAAACTAAATAAAAGCGGTGAAGATTTTTCTGGAAAGGCAGATGAATATGTTAAAATACTACAAGATAAGATTATTCCAGAAGTTGAAAATTATATTAAAAATATAAATATAAAAATAAAATATTATGTTATAGCAGGTTATTCTTTAGGAGGGCTTTTTGCTTTATATTTAGCATATAGAACGGATTTGTTTAGTAAAATTGTATCTGCTTCAGGGTCATTTTGGTTTCCAAATTTTGTTGATTATGTAAGGGAAAATCAAATATCAACTAATGTCGAAAAAATATATTTTTCACTTGGAAATAAGGAAAGCAAAGTAAAAAATCAAGTAATGGCAACTGTTGAGGATAACACTAAAAAAATCGAAGATATGCTTAAATCTAAAGGAATAGAAACTTTTTATGAAGAAAATGAAGGTAATCACTTTAGAGATGCAACTTTAAGAATGGCAAAAGGAATTAAATGGGTTTTAAATTAGGAGATATATTATGAATAGGAGATTATATAAAGGACATAGCCTTATAAAAATTTGGACAATTATACAGTTTTGGATATAGAAACTACAAGTTTAGATTCATTCAATGGAGAAATATTGGAGATAAGTGCGATAAAGGTAAGGGAGAAAAAAGAAGTTAATACTTTTTCAGAATTAATAAAAACAAAAAATAAAATAGGATATTTTACAACAAATTTAACAGGTATCACAAATAAAATAGTACAAAAGGATGGAAAGGATTTAATATTAGACAATTTAATAGATTATTTTAATTTAGTAAAAAGGAATGAGCATAGAGCTTTGAATGATTGTATACTAACGGATCAAGTATATTTAAGATTAGCTAATATGTTAGAAAGGAGCAAATAAATGATTGATTTAAATAAATTACAAAAAGAAGTATATCAAAATAAGGTTAATAAAGGGTTCAATGTAACTGACATTAATGTAGAATTTTGTTTAACATATGGAGAACTAGCTGAGGCATATGATGCATGGTTAAAAAAGAAGGATGATTTAGGGGAAGAATTAGCAGATGTAACAATATATTTATTGGGATTATCTGAAATTTTAGGAATTAATCTTGAAGAAGAAGTACAAAAAAAGGTTTATAAGAATTCAAAAAGAGAATATAAAGTTATAAATGGAGTAAATACAAGGGTAAAAGATTATAAGGAGGAAGACCAATGATAAAAGCAGCACTAGTTTTAGAAGGTGGGGCTTTAAGGGGAATGTATACTTCTGGAGTATTGGATACTTTTTTAAAGAATAATATAGAATTTGAGGCTGTTGCAGGTGTATCTGCTGGAGCATTAAATGCAATGAATTATATTTCAAAACAGATTGGAAGGTCTGCAAAAATAAATTTAGAATTTTGTGATGACCCTAGATATATTGGAAGAAAAGCTTTTATAAGGAATAAAGGAATTATAGGATATGATTATCTTTTCGGAGATATATCAAAAAATAAAATACCTTTTGACTATAATACTTTCGAAAATACTAAACAAAGATATATAATTGTTGCAACAAATTGTGAAAAAGCACAAACAGAATATTTAGAAAAAAATAATTGTAATGATTTATTTAAAGCAGTTCAAGCATCATCCAGTATGCCACTTGCATCAGCAATGGTAGAAATTAATGGAAATCATTATTTAGATGGAGCTGTTACAACAAGTATTCCTGTGGATTGGGCGCTGGAACAAGGATATGACAAAATAGTTGTTGTATTAACAAGGGATAAAACGTATAGAAAGCCTCTAATATCTGGAAAGATGAAAAAATTATATAAATTGGCATATCATAAATATCCTGCATTAATAGAAAAATTAAATACAATGCCAGAAAGATATAATAAATTGCAGGAAAGGTTATTAAATTTGGAAAAAGAAGGTAAAATATTTATTATAAGACCAAAAACAAAAGTTAATGTTTCTAGATTGGAAAAAGACAAAACAAAGCTAGATAATTTATATAAAGAAGGAATTGCAGAAACAGAAGAATGTTTAAATGAACTAAAAAAATATTTAGAAATTAATTAGCTTATAAAACAAACGCAAATATATGTTTTGATTTTGCGTGAAAGGAGAGCTATGAAAAGAACAAAATTACAAGATAGAATACTTCCAACATATACAAAGGGAGAAGAAATATTTAATATGACATCACATATTGTAGGTGGTGCATTAGGGATCGTTGCAACTGTTTTATGTGTTGTATTTGCAGCTATTCACGGAAATGGTTATGGAGTGGTAAGTGGTGCAATTTATGGTGTGACAATGATAATTTTATATACTATGTCTAGTATTTATCACGGTTTGAATCCAAAAAGAAAAGCTAAAAAGGTATTTCAAATTTTGGATCATTGTTCCATTTATCTATTAATAGCTGGTTCATATACACCCTTTGCCTTAGTTAGCTTAAGAGAATATAGTACAGCATTGGGCTGGACAATATTTGGAGTAGTATGGGCAATGGCAATTCTAGGAATAGTATTAAATTCAATAGATATAAAAAAGTACAAAGTATTTTCAATGATATGCTATTTAGTAATGGGATGGTGCATTGTTTTTAAAATAGGCTTATTGCCAAGTTTAATCGGAGTCGGAGGATTTGTGCTATTGCTATTAGGAGGACTATCATATACAATAGGTGCTATAATTTATGGTTTAGGGAAAAAACATAAATATATGCATTCAGTATTTCATTTATTTATATTACTAGGAAGTTTATTACAATTTTTCACAATTTTATTATATGTTATGTAAACATATAATAACCACTTATCATTTTGTGACAAGTGGTTTTATAGATAAAAATAGGAGGAATAAAATGAACAAATATATGAAGTTAGCAAAAGAACAAGCAGAAACAGGAATAAAAAATAATGAAGGAGGACCATTTGGTGCAGTAATAACAGATAATGATGGAAACATTATATCTGTTGCAAATAATCAAGTTTTAAAAAATAATGACCCAACAGCTCATGCAGAAGTACAAGCAATAAGAGAAGCATGTAAAAAATTGAATACACATGATTTATCGGGTTATATTTTATATACATCTTGTGAGCCATGCCCAATGTGCTTATCAGCAATAATATGGGCAAATATAAAGGAAGTATATTATGCTTGTACTAGAAAAGATGCAGGAGAAATAGGATTTAGAGATGATGCGATTTATGAATTCCTAGAAACAAATAATAAAAATTTATTAGATGAAAAACAAATTGATAGAGAAGAATGTATAAAGTTATTTAATGATTATAAAAACTTAAATGGAGAAATATATTAATGTATGCAATTTATGATACAGAAATAGGAAAATTAAAGATTACATATGAACAAGGATATATCATAGGAATCTCAAAAGTAGATAAAATTCAAAGTCTTGGAATAAAATCAAAAATATCAGAAAAAGCATATATGGAATTAAAAGAGTATTTTGCAGGAAAAAGAAAGACTTTTGATATACCGATAAAATTAATAGGAACTGAATTTCAAAAGAAAGTTTGGAAAGAACTTTTAAAAATACCATATGGAAAAACAGTATCATATAAAGATATAGCAATAAGTATAGATAATCCAAAAGCGTGTAGAGCTATAGGAATGGCAAATCATAATAATCCAATATTAATTATAGTTCCTTGCCATAGAGTAGTTAATGAAAATGGAAATTTAGGTGGATATGCATTAGGTTTAGATATAAAAAGAAAATTGTTAGAGATAGAAAAAAAAAATTAAAGCTTACAGAAATGTAAGCTTTTTTCAGTTTACTAAAAATTTATAGATTGTAATATGATTACCTACATTCCGCAAGAATATAAGCTCTTCTTAGTTTGCTTAAAATTAATAGAACTTTAATAAATTATAAAAATTATATTAATTTTTCTATGTTAATTTAAGGTAAATTGAAGAGGTGATAAAAATGAAAAGGGATGGTATTTTTAAATCTATACTAATAATATTTTGGGTATTTATTATTGGAAGTATAATAGGATATGGTGTAGAAACAATAGTAGGTTTAGTACAAAATGGACATTTTGTTTCTAGGCAAGGATTACTCTATGGTCCGCTAATACCAGTATATGGTGTGGGTTTAGTTTCATATTATTTAGTTATATCTAAAATAAAAAATGAAAGTAATTTAAAAATATTTCTTATTACTATGCTATTAGGAGGAATAGTTGAGTATTTATTTTCATACTTTCAAGAAAAAATATTTGGGACTGTTTCTTGGGACTATAGTAATTTACCATTTAATTTAAATGGTAGAACTAGCTTATTGCATTGTTTATATTGGGGAACAGGTGGAGTTTTATTTGTTAAATTTGTATATCCATTAATAGAAAGAATAAAAAATAAATTAGATTTATTTTCACTAAAACAGATAACAATTATTTTGCTTGTATTATTAATATTTGATATTGGAATTTCATCTGTAGCCTCAATTAGGCAAAGGGAGCGTGTAGAAGGAATTTCTGCAAATAGTAGTTTAGATATGTTTTGTGATGAATATTACCCGGATAAAGTAATGGATTACATATATTCAAATAAAATAAATAAAATCAAATAAATTTTTTTTTAAATATATTGACTTTGAGCTAACTCCAAGTGATAATATTTTTACAGATTAATTTATAAGGAGGAATGTATTATGGTAAAACAAACTGCAGGAAGAGATCAATTAGGTGAATTTGCACCAAAATTTGCAGAATTAAATGATGATGTACTTTTTGGACAAGTATGGTCAAGAGAGGATAAATTATCTTTAAGAGATAGATCATTAGTAACAATATGTGTATTTATGGGAAAAGGAATGGTTGATAGTTCTTTAAAATATCATATTGAAACTGCTAAAAAGAATGGAATAACAAAAGAAGAAATGGCAGAGATAATTACACATGCTGCTTTTTATGCTGGATGGCCAAATGCTTGGGCAGTATTTAATATGGCAAAAGAAGTTTATGCAGATAAGGAAAAGAAGCTAGAAGTTTAAAACCAGGAGATGTAGTTGTAATACCTGCAAATGTTAAACATTGGCATGGAGCTAAAAAAGATTGTTGGTTTAGCCATTTAGCAGTAGAAGTACCAGGTGAAAATACTTCTAATGAATGGTGTGAGCCTGTAACAGATGAACAATATAATAAATTAGGATAAAAAATTTGGAGGAAATAATAATGGTAAAAAAAGGTATAATATTTGATTTGGATGGAACATTGTGGGATACAACAGAAAGTACATATAACAGTGTAAATGAAATAGCTTTAAAACATAATTTACCAAAAGTAAGTAAAGAAACTATTCAAAATGTGTTTGGATGTACTGTAAGAGAGGCTGCATCTAAATATTTTCCAAGTATTAAGATAGAAGAAGCTTTACCATTAATGGAGGAAGTCATTTATTCAAGCAAAATATGGATTTGGTGCAGATTTAAAAACAAAATATTATATTAATAGTTTTGATGAATTACCTGAAATTATAAAACAAATTTTTTAATTTTTGGAGGATGTAAAATGACAATTTCTGAAGTTAGTAAAAAATATGATTTAACACCTGATACAATTAGATATTACGAGAAAGAAGGTCTTATTCCAAAAGCACCAAGGACTAAAAGTGGAATAAGGGATTTTGATGAAGAAACTTGTAATTGGATTGAATTTATAAAATGTATGAGAAATGCAGGATTGGAAATTGAAATTTTAAAGCAATATGTAGAATTATTTAAACAAGGAAGTAAAACTGTAAAAGAAAGAAGATTATTGTTGGAAGAACAACGTAAAAAGTTATTAGAAAAGCAAAAAGATATTAAAGCTACTTTAGAGAGATTAAATTATAAAATAAAAATATATGATGAAATAGAGCAAGGTAAAAGAAAAGATTTTATCGAAAAACCATAGTAGGAGGAAATTAAATATGGCATATCTTGGAGAAGAAATAAAAAAATTAGGATTTGGATTAATGAGATTACCTCAAAAAGATGGAAAAATAGATATTGAACAAACAAAAGTAATGGTAGATAAATTTTTAGATGCAGGTTTTACATATTTTGATACAGCCTGGGCTTATGCAGGAAGTGAAGATGCAATAAGACAAGCATTAGTAGAACGTTATCCAAGGGATAAATTTCAATTGGCTACTAAAAATGCAGCATGGATAAATTGTAAAACTAGAGAAGAGGCAATAGCTCAATTTGATACATCATTAAAGCAAACAGGTGCAGGATATTTTGATTTTTATTTATTACATAATTTAGGGGAACATAGAACAAAAGTATTTGATGATTTTGATATGTGGAGCTGGGTTCAAGAGAAGAAGAAAGAAGGAAAAATTAAACACGTTGGATTTTCTTTCCACGCAACTCCAGAAGAATTGGATGAAATATTAAATAAACATCCTGAAATGGAATTTGTACAACTTCAAATAAATTATGCTGACTGGGAAAATCCAGCAATAAAATCAAGAGAATGCTATGAAGTTGCAAGAAAACATGGAAAACCAGTAATAATTATGGAACCAGTTAAGGGAGGAATGCTTGCAAATCCACCGGAGCAAGTAAAAGAAGTATTTAAAAAGGCAAATCCAAATGTTTCTGTTGCTTCTTGGGCAATTAAATTTGCAGCAAGTTTAGATGGTGTAATTACTGTACTATCTGGAATGAGTAATATAGAACAAATGGAAGATAATATTTCCTATATGAAAGATTTCACAAAATTAACTGAAGAAGAAGAAACTACAATAAAGAAGGCCCAAGAAATAATGAAGAGTATTCCAATAATACCTTGTACAACATGTAATTATTGTGCAAAGGTATGCCCAATGCATATAGGAATATCTGGTTCATTCACAGCAATGAATTATTTAACACTATACAATGATATGGGAGCAGCAAAACATCAAGAAGATTGGTTAGTTAGTGGACACGGACTAAAAAAAGCATCAGAATGTATAAAATGTGGTAAATGCGAACAAGTTTGCCCACAACATATAAAAATAAGGCAAGAGTTAGAAAAAGTAGTCGAAAAATTAGGAGTTTAAGGGAAATCCATAAATTAATTGTTAACGAGAGGGATTTACTTTTAGAAAATTGGAAATAGTATTAAAGAAAAAAGAACAAGTCAAAATTATAATGACTTGTTCTTTTTTTGGATAACCGATATAATATAACATCAGTTGCAATCCAGGCGCCAATAGATGATTATAAATTGACTGTAATTTTTAGATTTGCTAAAATTGGAGTATGTATTTCTAAAGGAGGTATAAAAATGAAGGTTATTATAATTGGAGGAGTTGCAGGAGGTGCCACAACAGCTGCAAGACTAAGGCGATTGGATGAAAAAGCAGAAATAATATTAATAGAAAGAGGAAATTTTATATCTTTTGCTAATTGTGGATTACCTTATTTTATAGGAGATGTAATAAAAAATAAAAAAGATTTATTAGTACAAACACCAGAAAATTTTAATAGGAGATTTAATATAGATGTAAGAATAAAACAAGAAGTTATAGGTATAAATAGACAGGAAAAATATGTTCAAATTAAAAATTTAGAAACAAATGAAGAGTATAATGAAATTTATGATAAGTTGGTATTATCTCCAGGTGCTAAGCCAATAAATCCATTTAAAAATATAGAAAGTGAAAGAATTAAGACACTAAGAAATGTAGAGGATTCAATAAGTATAAAAGAAACTATATTAAATAAAAATTTAAAAAATATTTCTATAATTGGTGGAGGATATATCGGAGTAGAAGTAGCAGAAAATTTAAGTAATTATAAAGATATTAAAGTTACAATGATAGAAAAATCATCACATTTAATTGCTCCTTTAGATAAGGATATGGCAAGATTTGTACATAATGTTTTAAGAGGAAATGGTATAAATTTAATATTAAACAATGGTGTTAAAGAGATAAATAATAATAATGAATTAAATATCACTTTAGAAAATGATGAAAATGTAGAAACAGATTTTATAATTTTATGTATTGGTGTAAGACCTGAGGATGATTTAGCAAGACAAGCAGGATTAGATATTTATCCAAATGGTGGAATAGTAGTTAATGAGCAAATGAAAACAAATGACAATGATATTTATGCTTTAGGTGATGCAGTAAAAATTAAAAATTGTGTTACAGAAGAATTTGCAAATATTTCATTAGCTGGACCCGCAAACAAACAAGCTAGAATTGTTGCAAACAATATTTGTGGAATAAAATCTAAATATGATGGTAGTATTGGTAGCAGCATTTTAAAATTATTTAATTATAATGTTGGAATGACTGGAATAAATGAGGCAATTGCAAAAATGAAAAATATGCAATATAAAACAATAATTTTATCACCTTTTTCACATGCTACATATTATCCAGGGGCAAATATGCTTACTATAAAAGCTATTTATGAAGAGAAAACTGGTAGAATATTGGGTGCTCAAATATTTGGAAAAGAATGCGTGGACAAAATTACTGATATATTGGCAACAGCAATAATAATGAAAATGACAGCATATGATTTAGAAAAATTAGATTTATGCTATGCTCCACCTTTTTCATCTGCTAAAAGTCCAGTTAATTTATTAGGAAATAGTATTGTAAATGTAATTGAAGGGTTAGTAGAAACTGTTACTTGGGAAGATGTAAAAGAAAGAAATGAAGATGTAAAGGTATTGGATGTTAGAACCGATAGAGAATATGAAGCTGGAGCTTACAAAGATTGTATTCATATACCATTGGATGATTTAAGGAATAGATTGAATGAATTAGATATGACAAAGACATATTTAGTTTATTGTAGGACAGGACTTAGAAGTTATATTGCTTGTAGAATACTATCACAGAATGGTTTTAAAGTTAAAAATATTACAGGTGGATATTATTATTATGAACAATAAATTGAAGTAGGAAATAAACATGGATTATCGTATTAATCGTAGGACTGGGGATAAAATAAGTATAATTGGTTTAGGAGCAAGTTCAATTTCGCAAGCAGGAGAGAATGAGGGAATAGAAACATTACAAATGGCTTACGAAAATGGTATAAATTATTTTGATTTAGCAGCAGGTGATGCACAATGTTTTAAATATTATGGAGAAGCTTTTAAAGATGTAAGAGATAAGGTAATGTATCAAATACATTTTGGAGCAAATTACGAAACAGGGACATATGGTTGGACAACAAATTTAGAAAAAATAAAAAAATCTGTTGACTGGCAATTAAAAGAACTAAAAACAGATTATATCAATTATGGTTTTATTCACTAAAAGATTGTATTAGTTGTGGTCATTGTAATATTAGGTGCCCATTTAAGGTTGATCAGGTTAGCAGAATGAAAGAAATAAAAGAATATTTTGAAAAATAAATTTAGTTATGATAATATCATATTAGGAGGTTAAATTATGATTAAATTAGTTTTAGTAAGGCACGGACAAAGTGCATGGAATTTAGAAAATAAATTTACAGGATGGACAGATGTTCCTTTATCAGAGAAAGGAGTTGAAGAGGCTAAAGAAGCGGGTAAAATATTAAAAGAAAAAAATTTCCATTTTGACATTGGCTTTACATCAGTTTTAAAAAGAGCTGAAGATACATTGGATTACATCTTAAAAGAAATGGGAGAAGAGAACATAGAAATTAAAAGAAGTTGGAAATTAAATGAAAGACATTATGGAGCTTTACAAGGATTAAACAAAGATGAAACTAAAAAGAAGTATGGAGATGAGCAAGTTCTATTATGGAGAAGAAGTACAAATGTAAGACCTCCAGAATTAGATGTATCAGATCCTAGATATCCTGGAAATGATCCAAAATATAAAGATTTGACAGCGGATGAATTACCAAAAACTGAAAATTTATTGGACACAATTAAAAGAGTATTAGAATATTGGAATTCTGATATAAAACCTGAATTAGAAAAAGGTAAAAGAGTAATTATAGCTGCACATGGTAATAGTTTAAGAGGATTAATAAAATATTTAGATAATATAAGTGATGAAGATATTATAAAACTTGAACTACAAACAGGAAACCCAATTTGTTATGAATTGGATGATAATTTAAAGCCAATTAGGCATTATTATTTAAAAGAAAATAAATAGTTGATATCAAGAATGGAGACCAACTATGAAAAGTCAATAGTTTTTTAGAAAAAAAGCAAAAATTTTTAGCATAAAAAAAGGTCAACTT
>CALXMM010000015.1 GCA_944389475.1 uncultured Clostridia bacterium | reverse complement strand
ACACAGAAGTCAAGCTCTAATGTGCCGACAATACTTACGAGTTACCTTGTTGGGAAGATAGGCTTTCGCTAGATTTTATATTCCTCTTTAGCTCAGTTGGTAGAGCGCTCGGCTGTTAACCGATAGGTCGTTGGTTCGAGCCCAACAAGAGGAGCCAATAAGAACAGTAAATTTGCAAAAGCTTATTTACTGTTCTTTTTTTAGTTAATTTTTTTGAAGGTATTTGCTAATATTTTATTATATGTTATTATAATTATATTATAATTTTTTAAAATTAAAGTGGAGGTATGTTTATGAAAGAAGAATTTTTACAATTATTGAAAAGTGTAAATAGAGATGGAATTAATGATTTAATAGATTTTTTAGAAAACTCTGATTTTTTTAAAGCTCCAGCGAGTACAAGGTATCATGGAAACTATGAAGGTGGTTTAGTAGAACATAGTTTAAATGTATATAAGTTATTATGTGAAAAAGTTAAAAATTCTCCTATAAAAATTGATGTATCAAATGATAGTTTAATAATAATTGCTTTATTACATGATATTTGCAAAGTTAATTATTATAAAGTGGATTATAGAAACGCTAAGAATAGTTTAGGAGTCTGGGAAAAAGTACCTTATTATACTGTTGATGATACTATTCCATATGGACATGGCGAGAAATCTGTTATGATGATTAGTGAATACATAAAGTTAACTGTCGAGGAAAAATATTGTATCAGATGGCATATGGGATTTACAGAGCCTAAAGAATTATATGGAACTCTAGGACAAGCATTTAAAAAATTTCCTTTAGCTTTATTAGTACATGAAGCTGATTTAGAAACAACATATTTTTATAATGTCTAATTTTAGTAACAAAAGAAGCACCAAATTGCAACTAAATTTGGTGCTTCTTTTGTTAAATATATAAAAATAAATTAAATTATATTATATTTAATTTTTGAATTATTGCTTTAGGAACATATTTTGAAACATTTCTATGATTTTTTATTAAATCCATAATCATTGTAGAACTTATAAATCCATATTTACCAGAACGTATATAGATAGTATCTAAATTAGAGAGTTCTTCGTTTATTTGTGCAATATTTTCTTCATAGTGATAATCCATATCATTTCTAAGTCCCCTAATAATATAGTTGCAATTACAAGAAATTGCCGCATCAATAGATAGATTATTATATGAAATAACATCAACATTAGATAAATTTTCATCTATAAGACATTGCTTTATAGCATCTTCTATTACTTCTTTTGAAAAATGCCTAGATTTAGTAGAATTTATTCCAATTCCTATTATAACTTTATCAAATAATTTACTTGCTGATTTTACTACATGTAAATGACCATTTGTAAATGGATCAAAACTACCAGGATAAAAACCAATATTCATATTTAAACCTCCATTTTTTTGTATTATATAATTTTTTAAAAATAAATACAATAATTAATTAAAAATTATAATTGCAATAAAAATTTTTTTACTATATAATCAAGAAAGTGGAGGAATCAATATATTATGGAAAAACAAAAGAAAGAATTATCAATTGAAGAAGCATATCAACTTTTAGAAAATGCTCCTAGAGAAAATAAGGAATTATGGATTAAGCACTCTGTTAATGTAGCTATAGTCGCAGAAAGGTTAGCTGATGAATTGAATTTAAATGGTAAAAGAGCATATGTTTTTGGATTAGTTCATGACATTGGGAGAAGAAAAAGAGAGCATACTGGGTTGAGGCATATTATAGAAGGATATAACTATTTAATTAGTTTGGGATATGAAGAAGAAGCAAGAGGATGCTTGACACATACTTTTTATGCAAAAAATTTAGTTAAACCCAATTTAATAAAGGAAAATACAAATTTAACAAGAACTGAAATTAAATTTATATTAGAATATATAAATAAAAATGGATTTAATATATATGATAAGATTTTACAAATAGCAGATAATATGGGAAGCGCTAGTGGAATAAATACTATTGAAAGAAGAAGAACTGAAAGTATGTTAAGGTATGGTATTACTGATATTACTGAGAGAAATTTAAGAGGAATATTTAATGTACAAAATGAAATTGAAAATAAGTTGGGATATTCTATTTATACTATTTTTCCCGAAGTTGCTGATAATATAACCAAAACATTAATTAAGGATGTAGTAATAAATTTAAAATAATTATTTTTTTTGAATAAAATATTGCAAGATAAAGTATAATAGTATATAATACAAATTATGAAATATAAATTCCTCTTTAGCTCAGTTGGTAGAGCGCTCGGCTGTTAACCGATAGGTCGTTGGTTCGAGTCCAACAAGAGGAGCCAAAAAAGTAAGTACAAAAATACTTACTTTTTTTTTCATCTATAATAAAAAAATACATTATTTATTATTTGATATAATATATTTTTTAATATATAATTAATCAAAAAGAAAGAGGTGTAACTATGAATTTTTCGAGAAATACTTATTTGGAAGTAGATTTAAATAAAATAAAAAATAATGTAAAAAAAATTATAAATAATTATTCTGAATATAAATATTATTTTGGAGTAGTAAAAGCAAATTGTTATGGATGCGATAATGATAGCTTAGAGGTTACAAAAGCTATAATAGATGCAGGGTGTAATTATTTAGCAGTAGCTACATTAGAAGAAGCTATTAAAATAAGAAAGAAAATTAAAGATATTCCTATATTAGTTTTGGGACATGTAAATAAAGACTTTATAAAAGAAGCTATAAAAAATGAGATAACTATAACAATTCATTCTATAGAAACTTTAAATGAAATAATAAATCAAAAATTAGAAGGATTAAAAGTGCACATAAAAATAAATACTGGAATGAATAGATTAGGAATAAATAAAAATTTAAAAAAATTGTATGATAAATGTGTTGAAAATGATATATATGTAGAAGGAATATATACTCATATATATAATGCTTCAAATGAAAATGATTATAACAATCAAATAAGTCTATTTGAAGATTTATTAAAAGAAATAGATATTTCAAAAGTTCCTATTATACATATAGCAGCTAGCGATGCTTTGACTAATTATAAGAAAGTTAAAGAGGCTAATGGCTGCCGATTAGGAATTATTATGTATGGTTTTTCAAAAAAAATAAATTTAGAGTCACCGATAAAATTATATAGTGAAATAATTCAAATTAATAATTTAAAGAAAGGTGAAGTAGTAGGATATAATGGAGCTTTTAAAGCTAATAAAGATACAAAAATAGGTGTTGTTCCAATAGGATATGCAGATGGAATAATTAGAAAAAATACAGGTCGATTTGTTTATATAAATGAAAAACAATATAGAATTGTCGGAAATGTATGTATGGATATGATGTTTGTAGAAATTGATAATAATATAAAATTATATGATAAAGTCGAAATATTGAAAGATAATGAACATATAGAAGAAGTAGCAAAATACTTGGATTCAATACCTTATGAAATATTGTGTGAAATAAGTAATAGGGTTCCTAGAATATATAAAAAAATTAAATAAATTGTAAAACTATTGCGAAAAAAGTAAAAATATAGTTTAATAATATTAAATTTTTATATATGAAAGAATGAAGTAGAAAGAAAGGAAAATAATATATGAAAAGAAAAATAATGGCAAGTATTATTATATGTATTGTATTATTATTGTGTACAACTTTTGTAAAAGCTGAAAATCAAATTAAAGTTGAAGATTTAAATGATATTAAAGATTTAATCGAAGCAAATTCAAAAGGGAATAATGTAGATATTTATGATGTTTTACAAGCATATAAAGATTTAAGTGAAAAATATAGTAATCAAGAAATTGCTGATGCAATAGAAGAGAATAAGGATTTATTAGAAGAGCAAGGAATAAGTGCAAATGTTATTGATTCTGGAACTAGTGTTTTGAGGTCTATTGATGAAAAACAATTAAATAAAATTCTTTCAGAAGATATTAATATAGATGAAATACAACAGCAACTAGAAGAAGGAGTTAGTCCAACAGAAATATTAAATAATATTCAACAGGAAATGACTACAACTGATAAATTATCTTTAGGTTTAAATTTAATTATGGCCTTTACTATTGTTAAAATTCTTGTATGGGTATTTGTTATTCTTGCAATATATAATATTATTGTTAGATGGAGAATATATAAAAAAGCTGGAAAGCATGGATGGGCAGCTATTATACCAATATATAGAGATGTTGTAATGTATAAAGTATGTGATGTTTCACCTTGGTTTTTATTATTGTTATTAGTACCTGTTATTGGATGGTTTATACTTATGATAATAAATATTTATACTAAATTTACTTTGGCAGAAGGCTTTGGAAAAGGTATAGGCTTTGGATTTGGATTATGGTTATTAGGACCAATATTTGAAGCAATATTAGCATTTTCTAGAAAGTCAAAATATGTTGGATTTGAGAGATAATCAAAGGGCTGTTTAGTAACAGTCCTTACATTTAAAACATGCTCTAAAAGGCTTAAAAATATTGATATTTTGGGTAAAATGTGGTATAATAAAAGGGTAGTATGTTTTAAGGAGAAAAAATATGTTTAATGAAAAAAAATTTAAATTTGATATTGAAAATCTAAAACAGGACTTAGCTATAGAAGATATGTATGTAACAGATGAAGACATATCTTTATTAAGAGATTATCAAGAAAATAAAATAACAGAACAGGATATGATAAACAAAATAAAAAAAATGTCCTTGTAAGGAGCTGGTTTTATGTATGATTTATATGAAGCTAGAAATTCTATTTATTGTTATGAAAATACTGATATTCTCAAAAATAAATTAAACTTAAAGGATAAGAGAAAATTATACAATTATGAAAAGAAAATTGTTTTGGCAAAATTATATATATTAAGACAAAAAGAAATTACTGGTAAATTTGATATACATCACTTTGTTAATATTCACAAATTCTTATTTGAAGATATATATGATTTTGCAGGACTATTAAGAACAGAAAATATTGCAAAAGGAAATTTTAGATTTGCAGAATGGGAATACATCGAGCAGGAATTAAAAAAATTGTTGGATAAATTAAAAGAAGAAAATTATTTGAGTAATTTATCAAAAGTTGATTTATCTAAAAGATTGGCATATTATATGTCCGAATTAAATGTTTTACATCCTTTTAGAGAAGGCAATGGTAGAACAATAAGAGAGTTTATAAGAGAATTAGCACTAAAAAACGGATATGAATTGGATTTAACAAAAACAACACCAAAGGATATGTTAAATGCTTCTATCGAATCAGTAGTTGACACAAATAATTTAGCAAAAATTTTAAATAAATGTTTAATAGAGTCACCATCAAAGTGATGGTGACAAATTTATGTAATAAGGAAAGGAATAAAAAATGAAAAAATATTATTTTACCTCAGAAAGCGTAACAGAAGGACACCCAGACAAATTATGTGATTATATATCAGATAAAATTTTGGATGAATGCTTAAAGCAAGATAAAAATTCAAGAGTAGCAGTAGAAACATTTGCTTCTAAAAATAAAATTACAATAGCAGGTCAAATAACATCAAAAGCAAAAGTAAATATAGAAGAAATAGTAAGAGAAACAATTAAAGAAATTGGATATGATAATGCTGAAACAGATATAGATTATAGAAATTGTGATATAGATATTAATATTACAAAACAAAGTGATGATATTGCTTTAGGAGTGGATATAGGTGGTGCTGGTGACCAAGGTATAATGTTTGGATTTGCAACAAACGAAACAGAAAATTATATGCCATATGCCTTATATATTGCTCATAAATTATCTAGAAGGTTAACAGAAGTAAGAAAGAAAAATATATTATCATATTTAAGACCTGATGGAAAAACCGAAGTAACTGTTGAATATGAAGATGAAACTCCAAAAAGAATTGAAAATGTCTTAATATCTACACAACATTTAGATAATATTAGTATGGAACAATTAAGAAATGATATAAAAAAATATGTAATAGATGATGTAATTCCTAAAAATATGATGGATGATGAAACAAAAATTTATATAAATCCAACAGGAAGATTTGTTATAGGTGGACCTTTAGGAGATACAGGACTTACTGGCAGAAAAATAATTGTCGATACATATGGTGGATATGCTAGACATGGAGGAGGAGCATTTTCTGGAAAAGATGCTACAAAAGTTGATAGGTCAGCCGCATATATGGCAAGACATATAGCAAAGAATATTGTGGCAAATGGATATGCAGATAAATGTGAACTTCAATTATCTTATGCAATTGGAGTAGAAGAGCCATTGTCAATATATGTTAATACATTTGGAACAAATAAAATTGATGAGGAAGAAATAATAAAAAAGATAAAAAATAAGTTTAATTTAACACCAAGTGGAATAATAAAGTATTTAGATTTGCAACAACCAATTTTTTCTAAAACTACTAATTATGGTCATTTTGGAAAAGATGAGCTACCTTGGGAAAAGATAATAGAAATGTAATCAGGTGATAAAATGGAAGATAAAACAAATGTTATGAGAATTTTGGATAAACATAAGATTGTATATAAAAAACATACTTATGATTCTAGCAAAGCTTTAAGTGGTGTTGAAGTAGCAAATTATTTAGGACAAAATGTTAATAAAGTTTTTAAAACATTAGTAACAGTAGGTAAGTCTCAAGAACATTATGTTTTTGTAATTCCCGTTGCAGAAGAATTAGATTTGAAAAAAGCAGCAAAAGCGGTAAATGAGAAGAGTATTGAAATGGTTAAATCAAAAGAATTATTACCGCTTACTGGATATATTCATGGAGGCTGCTCACCTATTGGGATGAAAAAGCAATTTAAGACAGTAATACATAAGACTGCAATAGATTTTGATACAATAATGTTTAGTGCCGGAAAGATTGGATATCAAGTAGAAATGAATGTGCAAGAATTAAAAAAGGTAATAAATTTTAAATTAGCAGATTTAATAAAGGAATAAAATAAAAAAACATCCCAGCATATAAAATATGCTGGGGTGTTTTTTAGAATGCTTGAAAATAAGGAGATGGACACCATACTATTTGACCATCTGAGGTCAACAGCATATAAACGGTTGAACCATTATCCCTATAGATTTGCAAAGCTCGGTTAGATGAAAATGTGTAATCTGCTGTGTTTAGCCTATATTCTTCAGAGCAAGTATAATTAGAATATAACTCATCATAATCAGCAAGATGATAGGTGTTTCCATCCGACCAAAAATAGAGATTTAGAAAATCTTGGAATGTAATACCTCCATTTTCAGGACCGCCATTTTGTAGGCTTTGAATTTGAGCATCCTTATCGGCAAGCTGTTTATTCAGCTCATCGATTTTTGCCTGCATATCATTAATACTGATGTGATCCGCAGACAATTGAGAGTCTTCTGCATTTGATGCATTGCTATCATATGCAGAAGAAGTGTAGTCGGATTGACTTGTTGTTTGTTGGCTGGAACTCGATGACTTATGTGTTAAGTTCCATAAGCTAACAAGGAATACCAGCAAAACTATAACAACTATTACGCCAACAATCTTTTTCCGATTCCACATGAAAACTCCTTTCATAAAACAATAAATACATATTAATTATATCATTTAATTTACATAAAATCAAATTTTTTAAAAAACATAAATAAAATGTGAAAATTATATGAAACTTAGCAGTCAACAGTTGACTTTGCTAAAAAATGAATATAGAATAATACTAGCTGTTTAAAAACAAATGAATATATCAGTATAGAATACTCAAATTAAAATAAGAAAGAGGGAATAAATATGAGTAACAAACAATTTAAAGCAGAATCAAAAAGAGTATTAGATTTAATGATAAATTCAATTTATACAAATAAGGAAATTTTTTTAAGAGAATTAATATCTAATGCAAGTGATGCGATGGATAAATTATATTTCCGTTCATTAACAGATAATACAATAAATGTTAAAAGAGAAGATTTGAAAATTAAAATTGATATAGATAAGGAAAACAGAACATTAACTATAACTGATAATGGATGTGGAATGAATGAAGAAGAACTAGATAAGAATTTAGGAACAATTGCAAAAAGTGGTTCACTAAAATTTAAAAAAGAAAATGAAAAAGCTGAAAATGTTGATATAATAGGTCAATTTGGTGTAGGATTTTATTCAGCTTTTATGGTAAGTGATTTCGTTAAAGTTGAAAGTAGGACACCAAATTCAGAAAAAGCATATTGTTGGAGCTCAAAAGGTGTAGAAGGATATAAGATAGAGGAATGTACAAAGGATGATATTGGAACTAAAATAACACTTCATATTAAAGAAGATTCAGAAGAAGAAAATTATAGTCAATTTTTAGATAGTTACAAAATTCAAGATATAATTAAAAAATATTCGGATTATATTCATTATCCAATTCAAATGGAAGTAGAGCATAAGAAGAAAAAAGAGGGAACAGAAAACGAATATGAAACAGTAAAAGAATTGGAAACTATTAATTCTATGATTCCTATTTGGAAGAAAGATAAGAAAAAAGTTACAGAGGAAGAATACGACAATTTCTTTAAAGACAAATTTCATGATTACGAAAAGCCTTTAAAAGTTATTCATACATCAGTTGAGGGACAATATAAATACACAAGTTTATTATATATTCCAGCACATTTACCATACGATTATTATACAAAGGACTATGAAAAGGGATTACAATTATATGCAAATGGTGTATTAATAATGGAAAAATGTGAAGATTTATTACCTGACTATTTTGGGTTTGTAAAAGGTTTGGTTGATAGTGAAGATTTATCATTAAATATATCAAGAGAAATGTTACAACATGATAGGCAATTAAGAGTTATAGCAAAAAATATAGAAAATAAAATAAGAACAGAATTGGAAAAAATGTTAAAAGAAGATAGAGAGAAATACGAACAGTTCTTTAAAACATTTGGATTGCAATTAAAATATGGAACATATAATGATTACGGAGTGAACAAAGAAAAATTACAAGATTTATTATTATTTTATTCATCAACCGAAAAGAAATTAGTAACATTAAAAGAATATGTAGAAAGAATGAAAGAAGAGCAAAAGGTAATTTATTATGCTAGTGGTGAAACTGTTGATAAAATAGATTTATTACCACAGGTTGAATTACTTAAAGATAAAGGATATGAAGTATTGTATCTTACAGATAATGTAGATGAATTTGTATTACAAGTATTAATGAATTATGATGTTAAAACATTCCAAAATGCTTGTAGTGAAAATTTAGATTTGGATAGTGAAGAAGAAAAAGAAGAATTAAAGAAAGCTAATGAAGAAAATAAAGAAATGTTTAAAACAATGAAGGAAGACTTAAATAATGAGGTACAAGATATTAGATTTACACATAGGTTAAAAAATCATCCTGTTTGTCTTACCTCTGAAGGTGTAATTTCTGTAGAAATGGAAAAAACATTAAATGCTATGCCAAATAGTCAAGGAATTAAAGCACAAACAGTTTTAGAAATCAATGAAAAACATCCAATAGCTAATAAATTAAAAGAGCTATATAAAGAGGATAAAGAAAAATTAAAAAATTATACTAAAATATTATATGCTCAAGCAAGATTAATAGAAGGACTAAATATTGAAAATCCAACAGAAATTAGCAATTTGGTATGTGAAATATTGTCTAAGTAAAATACTAAAATAGAGAGCTTTCAAAAGAGATTTAAGCTCTCTTATTTACATTTAAAGGAGAAAATAATATGTATGGAAATATACTTACAAATCCCGAATTACTTCAGATAGAAGATAAAAAATATTATAGTTCATGTTATTGTGGTTTATGCAGAGCTTTGCGAGATAAGCATAAGCAAATTAGTAGATTAACTATAAACTACGATATGACATTTTTAGTAATTTTATTAAATGAGGTATACAAAGAGAGTAATATAGAAAAAACATGTAGGTGCATATTACATCCATTAAAAAAACGAACCTATTTAAAGGGAAGATTTATTGATTATGTATCTGATATGAATGTTTTGTTAGCTTATTATAATTTACTCGATGATTGGAATGATGATAAAAATGTAATAGCTGGTTCTTATGCTAAACTATTAAAAAAAGAATTTAATAAAGTATCTAGTAAATATCCTATAAAAGCTAAAATTATAGAAAAAAATTTAAAAGAATTAAATGAAATTGAAAAGAAAAATATTTTAAACCCAGATTTACCGGCAAAATGTTGCGGAAATTTTTTTGGAGAGGTATTTAGCCCATATGAAGATGAGTTTTCGAAAAAATTAAAGGATTTTGGAAATTCTTTAGGGAAATTTGTTTATATAGAAGATGCCTGTATAGATTTAAATAGTGATATAAAGCATAAAAGATATAATCCCTTAATTACAAGTTCTAAATTAGAATTTGATGATATGCTAAATTTGCTTTTGGCAGATTGTATAGAAAATTATAAAAAATTAAATATATCTAATAAGATTTTAGAAAATGTGTTATACTCAGGTATATGGACAAAGTACGAAATTTACAAAAAGAAGGGAGAAAAGAATAAATGATACAAGATCCATACAAAGTATTGGGACTATCATATGGAGCAAGTGAAGAAGAGGTAACAAAAGCATATAGAAAATTAGTTAAAAAGTACCATCCAGATTTACATCCAGGAGATCAAGAGGCTGCTAAAAAGATGCAGGAAATAAATGAAGCGTATGACCAAATAAAAAATGGAACAATTAATAATAATGCTAACTATTCTGAAAATAATAATAGTTATACTAATAATAATGGTACAAATCTATATGAAGTTGCTAGACACTATATAAGAGCTAGGGCTTATATGGAAGCATTAAATGTTCTTTCTCAAATAAATGATAAAACTGCAGAATGGTATTATTTAAGTAGTATAGCTAATTATTATACAAATAATAAAATAACGGCATTAAATCATGCCAAAATAGCTGTTCAAATGGAGCCAAATAATCCTTATTATCAACAATTGTTAAGCCAAATACAGTTCGGGGCAAGAACTTATAATACACAAAGTAGTGCATATGGAAAGCCTTTTAATATGGATAATATATGTTTTTGGTGGTGTTTGGCAGATACAATTTGTAACTGTTGTTGTGGACCAAGGTTCATTTGTTAATAGGTAATTAAACTAAAAGAAGGAGAAAATTCTCCCTCTAATTTAATCCTTATCTTTACAATCACAATCAGATTTAGGTGTAATATCACAATCCATATAAAATTTCTTTTCTGCGAGTTTATCTTGAACACTTCTTAAGGCTTCACCGAATCTTTGGAAATGAACGATTTCTCTTTCTCTTAAATAACGTAGAGGGTCGACAACATCTGGCTCATCACGACATAAATCTATTAATTTTTCATATGTTGCACGAGCTTTTTGCTCTGCAGCTAAGTCTTCTTGTAAATTAGCTATGATATCACCTTTACAAGCTAAATAGGCAGCAGTGAAAGGAACTCCAGCAGCTGATTGAGGATATACATCAACTCCATGATCAGTATAATATGGTCCAAGACCAGCTTTTTCTATTTCTTCGATGGATGCATTTTTGGTTAATTGATGAACAATACTTCCTACCATTTCAAGGTGAGCTAATTCTTCTGTACCAATATCATTTAAAATAGCTTTAGATTTTTGGTCCGGCATACCAAATCTTTGAGATAAATAACGTAAAGATGCAGCAAGTTCACCGTCAGGACCACCATATTGCGAAATAATCACCTTAGCAAGTTTTGGATTTGTACATTTTATATTTACAGGGTATTGTAAAGTCTTTTTATAAGTCCACATTAGAAACTCCTCCTTCCCATGGCCAAGGTTCCTCTAGCCATCTCCACTTATTACAAGGGTAATTAATTGTTAAAGGTCCATATACTTTTTGATATTTATCTTCTAAATCCTTTAATTCTTGGCAATATTTTCTGTGCAAGCATAGAGCTTTTTGGTCTGTTGGATGTGTATCCAAATATAAAGCTAAATCATTAACTGCAAAAGCATAACATCTTATTTGTTGTAATAATTTTCCTTGCATTTCGCAATCATTGTTAGAATTACATTCACAGGTGCATTTACATTCCATA
The DNA here is from genome assembly GCA_944389475.1 of uncultured Clostridia bacterium. GTDB lineage: Bacteria > Bacillota > Clostridia > TANB77 > CAG-508 > Merdicola. The sequence continues at coordinate 45,270 of CALXMM010000015.1, read as the reverse complement.
TTTTCATTTAACATTTATTACACCCCTTTCCAATTTCATTTTTTGATCTAATATAATCAATTTGTTGCATAGATTGGCCAGGTTGATATGGGCTTACTAATTCAGGAAAAATTGTTCCCATTTTAAGCCCTATACAAGGTTTGAAAGTCTTATCCATATATTGAATTGGAACATAACTTTGGCCAAGCATTGGATTATCTGGAAATACATTATTTTCTTCAGCAAATCCACAAGAGCAACTATCATAATCATCTTCTACATAAGAACTAACTGTATTGCATTTAGTTTCTAGCATATCTGTAGAATTATTATTGTTATTGTTCATGCAATAACATTTTTGATATCTTCTGAACATATTTTATTCCTCCTTTTAATATCATTATATGAGGGGAAAAATATTTTGCGACAAAAGTAGACTAATTATCATAAAACTTTATAAAATAATAAATTATAATTGTAGTTTGATTACCTAATTTGTTGATAATTTTTAATATATATGCTAATATAAAATTATAGTGTTTTAGTTATAAAAAGAAGGAGAAAATATATGGCAAAAAATAAATGGATTGCTTTTTTTCTATGTTTATTTTTAGGATTTTTAGGAATACATAAATTTTATGAAGGTAGAATTTTATTGGGTATTGTATATTTATGTACAGGTGGGTTATTTACAATAGGTTGGATTATTGATTTAATAATTCTTATATTTAAACCAAATCCTTATTATCCTTAATTAAATAATAAATTTAGTAGAAGAGTGTTATTAGTAGTTTCAATAGTTGGATATAAATAAAATAAAAATTATGATGAGAAAGTAGGAAGGCCTAATGAAGAAAGATAATAATGTAGAAAATAAAGATAAAGAGATAAAAAAGGATGAAACTAAAAATTACATAGAAGAGGGAATGATTTATGGAATGAGTATTGGACTACTAATAGGTGTGATTTTTGGAGTAATAAAAGATAATATTGGCTTAGGAATGTGTTTAGGATTATGTGTGGGAATGTGTGTTGGAATGGCAATTGGAGCTAATATAAGCAAGAAAGATGATAAAAAGAAATAATTTATAGTAAAAAAAAATATGCTTTTATAGCATATTTTTTTATTTATATACTAACAATTTTTTGAGTATAATCCATATTTGCGATAGAATTATTTTGATAAGCTAAAGTATATATATTTGTAGCTAAGATATCTTTATTTAACATATATTTGTAAGTTTTGTTATTAGATGAATCTATGAACTTTTTAACAGAAGTTATTAAAGTTACTTTTGGATTTGCTTGGTATATTTTGGAAATTAATTCTTTACCTTTTGAGGTATATCCTAAAATTCTAGCATATGGAACAGTTTTACGAGAAACGATCATATCTTTTTTGGTTATATTTAACAAAATATATAATAATATTCTTTGAATTCTAGTTTGTGTATATCTCTTAGATTTAATCATATTTATTAGTTTAGAAAGTGTATTACAAGAATTAGCAGCATTTTTAATAGCATTTTCCAATCCTTCATTAATTTCTGGAAATTTTTTTAAATCAAATGTAGATAATCTTCTTAAAGTGTACAATATTTCTTTTTCGAATTTAGTAATATCACTTACAAATCGTTTATTTTGAATTTCATCTAACAATAAATCATAAGAATTTCTAGGCATAACTTTACGAATATCATCAAATTGTCCGTTTATTACCATATTTCTAATAGCAGTAGCACTTGCATATTCATCAACTATGCAATTACTATTGTAAAAAGCTTTTTCTCGTTTTATAGTTATTGGTCTTATATGTGATTTATACTTTTTTAAGGCTTTTAGATATTCTATTGCAAGATTATTGTTAGGCTGATTTAAAATATTGAAATATTTTGAGTCGTTTAAATATAATAATACAGCATTTTCTCTTGCTTTAGGGAAGGATAATCCTTTTTTTAATTCTGCATTTAAAAGTTCTGTATATTTTCTTGGCTCATTATACAGTATTGTAGCAAGCCTATTTAAGATATCAATATCAGCTTCTTCTGAACCAAATGAGACAGTATCTACGATTTTTAAAGAGTTTAGAATTTTTATAGCACCTTCTGCAAAATTTTCAGCACTGGAAATCGCGTATATAGTTGGTAATTCTATGACTAAATCAATTCCATTTTTTAAAGCCATTTCTGTTTTTATCCATTTATTTACAATAGAAGTATTACCTCTTTGTACAAAATTACCGCTCATAATACAGATTGTATATTCTGCACCAGTTTCTTCTTTTGATTTAGCTATATGCAAAGCATGTCCGTTATGAAATGGAGTGTACTCTGCAATTATTCCTAAAACTTTTGACATATTTACGCCTCCTCATATTGTAGTAAAAACAAATTACTGATATAATATCATAAAATGGTAAAAATTACAAATAAAGGAGACAAAAATGGAAGAAATAATAATATATACAGATGGTGCATGCTCTGGAAATCCAGGACCTGGAGGATGGGGGGCTGTATTAATGTATAAAGAAAATAAAAAAGAAATATCTGGGGGAAAAGCCAATACAACTAATAATGAAATGGAAATCACAGCAGTGATAGAAGCTTTAAAACAATTAAAATATCCATGTTCTGTTAAATTATATAGTGATAGTGCGTATGTTGTTAATTGTTTTAAACAAGGATGGATTTATAATTGGCAGAAAAATGGCTGGAAAAATGCTTCGAAAGAGCCGGTGAAGAACAAAGAACTATGGGAAGAATTATATAAACTAACTACAATACATAAAGTGGAATTTATAAAAGTAAAGGGACACAGTGATAACGAATATAATAATAGATGTGATGAGCTAGCAAGAGGAGCCATAAAGGATTTTAATTAATCTTGCAATTTTATGTAAATTATGGTAAAATTAGGGTATGTAATTATTTTTTACTTCTTTACATTTATTATAATTTCAACAATAGTATGTGCAATTGCACAAGAAGGAGAAATCATGAAGGTACGTTATAATGGCAATAAGGAATATGGCTATGCTTGTGGTGGCATTGCGGAGCTTCTTGTTCCAGGTGATGAATACGATGTCAAGTATATCCGGGTGAATCCAAGTTCGACTGAATTAGTCCTTGATGGTTTAAATACCAATGGGACAAGGTTTGAGGATTTGGAGCTTTCGGATTATGAACGTATGTTTAACTCAGTTTGGTTCGATGAAGTTCCGGATGATGATGGAAAATATATGGTTTACACATCCAGAAGATTAAATCCTGTGGATGGTAAATTTATGTCTGGTGTACCTGTGGTTGGTGAACCCATGCACTGTTACAAGCTGGAGCTCAACAGTGATGAGTATTTCATTCCTACCACGACTGCGCCTGTTAAAGAAGTTTTCCGAGTACCAAAAGCATTGGCTAATATCTATCATGTAATTACCGCTGATGGCTGTAGTTATATGGTAGATGTCCATAAGTAACTACCTATAAAAAAAGAAATTCTTTTCCCATAGCTTTTTGCTTTGGGTTTTTCTTTTTGTTTAATAATATAAAAAAATTATTTAAGATAAGCAGTTAAATAAAAAGAGATACTTAGCCCTATTATGTTTACCATAAATGTTGTCTATTTATACAAAATATGGTATAATATATGCGTGGGAGGTAGGCGTATGAAAATAATAGGAGTAACAGGAAGCTCTGGTGCTGGAAAAGATACATTATGTGAAATTTTAGAAGAAAAATATAATGCCGAGATAGTTGATGCAGATAAAATTGCAAAAGAATTATCTAAAAAAGGAACAATGTATTTACAATCAATAGTTAATAACTTTGGTTCTAGCATAGTAAATAGACAGGGTGAATTAAATAGAAAAAAATTAGCTAGTATTATATACGAAGATGATAAAAAAAGGGAAGAATTAAATAAACTTACCTTTGTTTATGTTGTTGATGAGATAAAGAAAAGAATAAATAAAATAAAGAAAAAAATAATAGTTATTAATGCGCCTTTATTATTCGAAAGCAATTTAAATCAAATTTGTGATTTTGTTATATGTGTAATAGCAGATAAAAAAGTTCAAATTGAGAGAATTATGGAAAGAGATAATATAAAAGAAGAAGAGGCAGAAAAAAGGTTAAATATGCAAAATACAAATGATTTCTATATAGAAAACTCAGATTATGTTATACATAATAAAGGAGACATTAAAGATTTGGCTAAGCAATTAAAAGATATAAATATTTAGAGAAATAAGGGTTCTAGAATTCAAAAGTGAATTTTAGAACTTATTTTTTTTCTAAAAAACGACATTTATTACAAAAATATTACATTTTAGTTATCTTATTGAAAAGAAAAAAACATTGACATATAATTAACAAAAAGTATATAAGGGGCGAAATGAGTATGTATGATGATAGTTTTGCAGATATGATATTAAACGAAAGAAGATTATCAGAGAAAATGAAAATATTAATGTATTTAAAGAAAAAACGTAAATGTTTTTTCGATAATACTGTAATTTTTAAAACTGTAATTTGCCAAATGTATTTAGAACATTCTAAGCCAGATGTGGACAATAATTTTGTATTAACAGCTTGTTTAATGTATGCCTGCAAAAAAAGTGTTTCATTTACAGAAGAAAATAAAAGAACATATTTACATGATGGTGCTGAATACCTTGAAACATTAGGGTTTGATGAAAAGTTTTGTAGGGTATGTGAAGAAGTTAATAGGATTGCGAATATTACTCCTAGAGATAAAGAAGGGGATATACTAGAAGTAGTAGATAATTTTGGTATGTTGCTAGATAGGGATGATAGAAGAGCATTTAATCCTGTAGAAGCACTATTCATACTTGAAAATGAAAATTTAAAGGGCTTTGATAATGCTTATTTACAAGATTTTAAGGAATTTGTTATGGAGGTTGAAAACCTTGAAACATTAGGTTTGGATACTAGTAAAATTATTACGAGATGGCAAACTAAAATTAATGAGTATCCAAAATATGATATTGTAAAAGGAATTGAAGCAGCTATTGATTATAGAACAACAGCTAAGAAATTATATATAGAAGGCAAAAAATTAGCTGTAAATAAAAATGGAATAAGAGATAATAAACAAGAAATAAATGCGGACAGAAGATTAAAACATGAACTTGCAAAGCAAATTGACGAAGAGCATAAGTTTTCTGATTTATTAGGTAATGGGGAGGAATAAAAAATGAATGAATTTTTTGCAGATTTGCATGTTCATATAGGTAGAGCAAGTAATAATAAACCTATAAAAATCACAGCGGCAAAAAGTTTAAATTTTGCAAATATTGCAAAAGAATGTGAAGAAAAAAAAGGAATAAATATTGTAGGAATAATAGATTGTGCATCACCATATGTAATACAAGATATAGAAGAATTCTTAAAAACAGGTGATGCTTATGAGCTAGAAGATGGAGGAATTATATATAAAGATAAGGTATGTATAATTTTAGGAAGCGAAACAGAAACTTCTGAAAAAGGAAGAAATGGCAAAAAAGGTGCAGCACATAATTTATGTTATTTTCCACATTTAAAAGATATAAAGGCTTTTTCAAAAGAAATGAGCAAACATATAAAAAATATAACATTAAGTACACAAAGGTCTGACTTATCTGGCTATGATTTAGTTGATATTGTGGAAGAATATAATGGAATATTAATTCCAGCACATGCATTTACACCATTTAAAAGTTATTATGGAAATTGTACAGATAGACTAAAAGATATATTTAAAGAAAAATATGATAGAATTTTTGCGATTGAATTAGGCCTAAGTGCAGATACATATTTAGCAGATATGATATCAGAATTAGAAGATAAAACATTTGTAACAAATTCTGATGCACATTCATTACCAAAAATAGCAAGAGAATATAATAAAATTCAAATGGAAGATATTTCATTTAAAGAATTAGTAAAAGCATTAAAAAATGAAGATGGAAGAAAAATTGTTGCAAATTATGGATTGGATCCAAAATTGGGAAAGTATCATAGGACATATTGTGATGCATGTAATTCTACAATCCAAACTAAAGAACCAGTTCAAGTTTGTCCATATTGCGGAAGTGACAAAGTAACTTTTGGAGTTTTTGACAGAATAGAATTAATAAAAGATAAAAAAGAGTCAAAAAGTCCAGATTTTAGACCGGAATATATATATCAAATTCCATTAGGATTTATCCCTGGATTAGGAAATAAAACAATCGAAAAACTATTGGACAATTTTGGCACGGAAATGAATATATTACATAAATTATCTTTTGATGATATAGAAGCAGTTGTTGGTACTAAACTAGCTACTATTATAGATGAAGCACGACAAGGAAAATTACAGATTAAATCCGGTGGTGGAGGAAACTACGGAAAGGTTTCCACAAAAACTGTTAATAACTAGTTCTAAAAATCATTTTATTACATAGATATTATGTATAAATAATTCTATGGAGGATAAAATGAAAAGTGCTAAAAATACTTATTTAGAGATTATTATAAAAAATTTTATAGATAATAAAAAAACATATATACTTTTATTAATTTTTTTACTAATTGGAATTGTTTTAGGAGTCTTTTTTATAAATAACTCTGATGAAAACCAAAAAAATGAAGTAAATGAATATATTAATAATTTTGTTAATACATTAAAAAACAATAATTCCATAGATAAAAATGAATTAGTAAAGGTATCCATAAAAAGAAATATATTAATGGGAATTGCATTATGGTTTATTGGTTCAACAATTATTGGTTTACCACTAATATATTTTTTTGTGTTGTATAAGGGATTGTGTATAGGATATACAATGGCAGGTGCAATCATAACTTTGGGAACGGGCAAAGGAGTAGTATTTTGCTTAAGTAGTATTTTATTTCAAAATATTATATTAATTCCAGCATTATTTTTACTAGCAGTAAGTAGTACGAAATTATGTTGTGCAATTATAAAAAATAGAAGTAAAGAAAACATAAAATTAGAACTTGTAAGACATTCGTTGGTATCGATAATTAGTGTTATATTATTTATGTTATCTTCATTGATAGAAGTGTATATTTCAACGAATTTGCTCACATTTATTATAAAATATATTTAATAATTGGCCAAAAACTATTTACAATTTTGAATATCTTTGATATAACATATATAGTTTATGTAAATAAAACTATTCTACATAATGCTAGTTTTGTAGAGTATAGCTATAAAAAATAGTTTAAATAATTAATATACATAAAATAATAAGCAGTAGAGGAGATAGTGGAATGGATAAGAAAATTAAACTTTTTTTAGAATTTTTACAAAAAGATAAAAAATTATCAAACAACACATTACAATCATATAAAAGGGATATTAGCCATTATGAATCATATATAAACGAAGAAAATTTACAATATTTAAAAGTTACAAAAGAAGATATCGAAAAATATCTTACAAATTTAAAAGATAGTGGTAGGAGAACTTCAACTATTTCTAGAAATTTAGCATCAATTAGATCTTTTTATCAATATTTAGTAAGAACTAAAAAAATAAAAGAAGATCCAACCGAAGGAATACAATCTCCAAAAGTAGAAAAAAGAATTCCAAATGTTTTAACTTCTCAAGAAGTAGAATTATTGTTAGAACAACCTAAAGCTGTTGATTTAAAAGGAATAAGAGATAAGGCAATGTTAGAATTTGCATATGCAACAGGAATGAGAGTTACAGAAATAATAAATTTAAATGTAGAAGACCTTAATTTAAAAGAAGGATTTGTTACTTGTAAAAATGCAAATAAGCAAAGAAATATTCCGTTAGGAGCAATTTCTATAAATGCTCTAAAAGATTATTTAAAAAAGGCAAGACCATACATAATAAAAAATGAAAATGAAAAATCTTTATTTGTAAATATCAATGGTAAAAGATTAACAAGACAAGGTTTTTGGAAAATAGTAAAATATTATAAGGAACAAGCTCACATAGAAAAAGATATTACTCCACATGTTTTAAGACATTCTTTTGCAACACATTTGTTACAAAATGGAGCAGATTTAAAAGCTATTCAAGTTATGTTGGGACATTCAGATATTTCTTCAACTCAAGTATATATGCAATTCCAAGATGAAGGGTTAAAGAATATTTATAAAAAAGCACATCCAAGAGCTTAAAAAATAACCACCAATAATTGGTGGTATTTTTTTTTATATTATGTTATACTATTTTACATGAAGAAATGTGGAGGTTAATATGAGTGATCTTACAAGTGATGAAAAAATAAAGATACAAAAAAAGCTAGAATATATTGGCTTAGATTTAGAAAATATACCGGAATTCATAAAAAATTATAGACCTCTTGAATTTAGACCAATAAGAGGTTTTAACGAAAATAAAAGTAGAATATATAAATATATTAATGTAAAAGATATACAAATATATATAACTTCTAAAAATAAAATGGATTCACTTTTAAAGAAATATGAAAAATCAAATCCACTATATGATTATTTAAAGTTAGAATCAGAAGATGATATCGTAAGACACAGTATTTTCCTAAAAATGGTGGATAAAATAAATATAGAAGAAGTAGAAAGATTATCAAATGAGCAAGATTTACTAAATGAACAAGTTCCATTTGAAGTTAAATATAGCGAAAATTATCTATGGCAAATTTATTATTCAGATATAACAAAGCAATATTTTATGATGGTAACAATAGATGATGAAGAATTTGAAGCATTTTTTTATTTATTAAAAAAGCAAATTGAAGCATATAGTGAAAATAAAGATATATATATTTATGTACCAGTATGCAACACAGAGTATTCTGGAAATTTGTTAACTAGGAATGAAATTTCGGATACAGAGAATTATATATGGTTATTTACAAAGGATTGGCCTTTTATATATGAAGTATATGACAAAAATGGTGTGATGAATTTATATATTATAGGTAATACAATTTGTTATGAAAGAATTGTTAGTCATTATAAAATTGTAATTAGAACAGCAGAAGAAGCAGCCAAATTCTTTAAATTAATAAAAGCTTTGTTTATTTTGCAAACAGAGACTAATGGAAAATATATATTTAAGCCAATAATAAAGCAAGATGGAAGTTTAGAATTTTCGTATAACGGTAATATTATAGAATATGAAGATTTATCAAATTTTATCAAAACAGAATTTAATAAAATTGATAATCAAATTAATGATATTGTTGTAAACATAAATAAATGCGAAAAACGAAAACAAGAATTATCAAAAGAAGAAAAACAGAAAGTGAAAGAATTTCAAGATAAAGAGAAAGCCATCTCAATATATTTGGATTGTAGGCATAGTTTCTTTGGAAAAATTAGATTTTTCATGAAGAATAAGAAAAAATTAAAAGGAAAAGCAAAAGAAGTACTAGAAAATAAAAATAAGGTAGAAGAAAAAAGCGAAGTAAAAGAAATTGTAAAAGAAGATGATGGGATAGACAGAACAAAAGAATTTTTAACTATAGAGGATTTAGTTTTATTAGTTAAGGCATTCGATAGACAAGATAAGCAATTAAAAAATGATGAGATGGATGTAAGAGCTTTAGAAAATAAGATAAAAGTATTGGATAGTAAAATAAATAATGCAATAACATATTTAAAAGAAATTGATGAGCATAATAAAAGTATTTTTGACTTTTGGAAATTTGCAAATAAAGATAATAATTTGATTTTGGCAGATGGAGAATCAGAAGAAGAGGAAGTTGTTACAAAATTAGATAAAACATTTGACTATTGGGAAGATTTAGAAGATGTTGGTAAAGATATGGATAAAATAATTCGAAAATTAATATCTAAAAAAGAATGTGATAGCATATTTTTAGCAACAACAGAAATGTTAAAATATATAAATGAAGTTAAGAATAATAGTGAATTAGACAATTCAAAAATGAAATTATTAGAAAATGAATTAAATGAGATAAAGGATAAAACAACGATTGTAAGTTCATTGTTTCCAAAAGAGGAATATGATATATTTGGTGGATTATCGGAAGATAAAACGAAAATTAGGGTGTTAGCTGGAAGAAAGCATCGTGAAATTGAAAAAAATATGTATAGAGTTATTGATGTAAATAAAAATACATCTTTGGAAAGATTTATCGAAAAACTTAGAAAGATAGTAGAAGATATTGAAAAATCCTTAGAGAAAATAAAAGCTCCAATGAATTTAGCTTTATATATTGCACAGGAAAATGTAAATAAAAATAATTTTGAAGTTTATCATATAAATCCAGAAGAGGCAATAAATGATATTGATAGCAGTAATGAAAAGATTTGCAGAATAAATATTAAAAAGGGAATGCCATTAATATTTTTGACTAATACAATTTATTATGATAATTATAATAAAACACTTCCAGAAGGTATGGAATTAAGTGATTTAGTATTGATTGATAATTCCAAATTTGATTTCATAAAAAAACAAGATACTTTGTTTAGAATAAATAAAAAAGTTGGAAGATTTGAATACAAAAATTGTGAAATACATATAAAAGAATATAATTTAAAATTAAAGAGTGTTAAAAAGGAGGAAAAAAATGATAAATAGAGCTATTATTATTGTTTTAGATAGCTTTGGAGTAGGAGAATTGCCAGATGCGGATAAATATGGAGATGTAGGTGCAAATACATTGGGACATATTTATGAATTGGCTAAACCAAAATTAAATAATATGAAAAAGCTAGGACTATATAATATTGATGGAGTAACAGTACCAGAAAAGGAAGAAAAACCTATTGGAATTTTTGGTAAAGCTGCAGAAAAATCTGCTGGAAAAAATAGTCCAGTTGGTCATTGGGAGATATGTGGTTATGTAAAGAAGGAACCTTTTAAAACATATCCAAATGGATTCCAAACAAAGATGATTGATGAATTTAAAGAAAAAACAGGTCTAAAGGGAACATTATACAATGGAGTTGGTTCTGGAACAGAATTATTAAAGCAATATGGAGAGGAACATATAAGAACAGGTTATCCAATAATTTATACTTCAGCAGATAGTGTTTTTCAAATTGCAGCACATGAAGATATAATTCCTGTAGAAAAATTATATGAATTATGTAGAATTGCTAGAGAAATGCTTAGTAGTAAAGAATATAATATTGGAACCGTTATAGCAAGACCATTTGTTGGAGATAGAGCTGATAATTTTACAAGAACATATAATAGAAAAGATTTTGAGTCACCAGAGTTTGGAAAAACAATGTTGGATGTATTACATGAAAATAATAATGAGGTAGTAGCAATAGGAAAAATACAAGATTTATTTTCTGGAAGAGGCATATCAAAAGCTATTCATACAGAAGGTAATGCAGATGGAATAGAAAAAACTATAAATGAAATAAAAAATAATCAATCTGCAAAATTAATTTTTACAAATTTAGTAGATTTTGATATGTTATATGGTCATAGAAATAATGTTGAAGGGTATGCAAAAGCTTTAGAATATTTTGACAATAAATTACCAGAAATAATTGGGGCTATGAATGAAGATGATATGCTTATTGTAACAGCAGACCATGGAAATGACCCTTCAACTCCAAGTACTGACCATGATAGGGAGTATATACCAATTTTAATGTATGGAAAAAATATTAAAAGTGGAATTAATATAGGAGTAAGAGATACCTATGCTGATATTTCTGCAACAGTTTTAGATATATTTAATTATCCTACATTGGAAAATGGAAAAAGTTTTAAAGATTTAATAATTGAGTAATATTAAATAGAACTTTAAATAATATTTAGAAATTAGAAGATATGCCTACTTAAAATGTAAAAATTATTTAGAAAATTAGAAAGGCATTGAAAAAATAATGAAAAATGCTTGCCTTTTAAGAATAAATTTGTTATTATTAAAAGGCGAGTTATATATGCCGATGTGGCGGAATTGGCAGACGCACCAGACTCAAAATCTGGCGGGAAACCATGTGGGTTCGAGTCCCACCATCGGTACCAAGCAAACATAACCATGTGATGTGGCTCAAGGGAGCTATCACAATTTGTATTAAAAAAGTAAGGAAAACTAGTTAGTTTTCCTTACTTTTTTAATACATTCAAATGCATACATATTTAAAGCTCATTTGAATTTTCTATAATTCTTATCATAGAAAGTCAAATAAGAATGCCTTGAATTATGCCTTTCACTACGATGATTGTACACAGTTACAAAAACAAAGAAAATAAATAGAGAAACAACAAAAATAGTTGTTATTATTATTTCTGTGCTTTTGCTAATACTACTTTTTATGCTTATTTGAATACTACTATCCAATCCATTGATTGAAATATTATATTCAGCACAAAGAACATTGAGGATTGCTTCAATGGAAAGTTTAGTAGCTTTTGTGTACTCATTATTGTTGCGATAAGGTATGAAATAGTTAGTTAGTATATGACTACACTTGGATGTGGTAAGAATGTCTTTAAGACCGTTACTTGCTTTAATTCTAACAGCATTATTAGAACGAGAAAAGAGAAGTAATAGTCCATTATTATTATCCTCACCAATATGAAGTTTGTTAAAAACTTCATTAGAGTAATCTCTTATAGAGTAACCACTTAAACTTTTAACTGACATAACTATAAATTCGACATTTGTTTTTTCCTTTAAATCTGTGAGCATTGAATTTAGGTCTTTTTCTGTTCCATCATTAATTATGTTGTCTTGGTCATAAACAAAGACATTTTTTTGAATTTCAGGAACAGAAATATTTTCATTAGAAGAACATCCACTTGTAAATCCAATAACAGAAAATAGAACAAGAAAAAGTCCTATTAATGAAAATAACCGCATTTTTTTCATTTTTGGTCCTTTCTATTTAGAAAGAATGAATATAAATAAAACATTTATCCCATATATAATAGCATATTTTATAGCATTTTTCAATCAAAATAATAAACTGTTGATACTTTATGTAAAATATGCTATAATATATGTAGTTCGTTAATATAACGCTACATTGTTTTATTCACTCATTATCATTATGATAGTGAACAACAAAAAAAGGAGAACCATGAAATCATACACCTTTGTTAAGTGGTATTACCCTGGAAAAAAGGTCTTAGTTGAAGAAATAAATGAAAGGGTGGTACACAATCCGGGACCTGCAATTGCCTGTCAGTTTTTTGATAGGGTGGAAAAGGATGATGGTAAGCTTGGAGCACCAATAAATGTAAGTCCGATAATCTACTTCGAAAGAAGGACTAGGCTTAGTAGGATTAAGGATTTTTTTCATTGGCTTTTTAGCTGAACCATTTTCCTAGCAGGCTAATCTCCTAAATAACCACATTTTTTTGATGTGGTTATTTTTTTCGGTATAACTAAGAAATATAAAATTTGTTTTTTAGTTTATTTATTATAAAAAGATTGTTTTTATAGTCAAAAAAAGTATAATAGATTATGTGAAAGAAGGGGTAAAAATGCAGGTAGCAATTGCTTTGCTAATTCCTTTATGGATATGACCGAAGGAAATTATAAATGGGTGCCAGTAACTATTGGATTTATGCTTGGAATTGGATTCCTTTTACTTTTGGATGTGCTTGTACCACATCAACATGTAGATAGTAAGGAGCCCGAGGGTTTAAAATCTAATTATAAGAAAAGCACAAAATTATTATTTGCAGTAACTTTGCACAATATTCCAGAGGGAATGACTGTAGGAGTTGTTTTAGCAGGTTTCTTAATTGGAAATACAGGAATGACAATATCAGGAGCATTAGCATTGGCAGTAGGTATTGCATTACAAAATATTCCAGAAGGTGCTATTGTTTCTATGCCATTAAAAAATGAAGGACTTACTAAAAAAAGATCCTTTGTATATGGAAGTCTTTCTGGAATAGTAGAGCCAATTGGTTCAGTAATAACTATATTATTTGCTCAATTAGTAGTTCAAATATTACCTTATTTATTATCTTTTGCTGCTGGAGCAATGATTTATGTTGTAGCTGATGAACTAATACCGGAATCACAAGAAGGAAAACATACAAATATTGGAACAATAGGACTTGCTGTAGGTTTTCTAGTAATGATGATTTTGGACACTACATTGGGGTAAAAACAAAAAAATAGCTCATTTAGTTTTTCTAAAAGAGCTATTTTATATCTAATTTAATTCCAAATTTATCTAAGATATCATATAATCCTTGATTTATTTCTTCACGTGAATAATTAGCAGATTCTAAAGTATCATCATTTAATTTATTTAATTTATCATAAAAATTTAGGGCTATGGACAAATGTTTAGGATTTTTAGGATCAACTTTGTCAAATAGTAAATTTTCTGCTTCATTAATTTTATTTTCATTAAGTAATTTATCTAGAGAATTATATAATTCATCAGAAGTTGAATTTATAATATTTTCTGGAATGTATTCTGTATTAGTTTGATTTAAGAAAACTTTTGCTAAAAATTCAACTAAATCATCTATCTGATCTAATAACCAATCTTTTTTGTACATAATACATTTCTCCTTTCGAAAAACATTTTAACATTTATTGCTAGATTATACAAGAAAATTAGTTGAATTTTAAAAGTAATATAGTATAATAAGTATGTCCAAGAATATAAAATTAATTTTAGTATTGAAAAAAATATAAATTAGGGATAAAATAACAAAAAAATAAGAAAGGTTGGATTACGATGGAATTTCATGCAAATGAAGGAAAAAATGTAGAAATTGAGGTTAATGGAGAAGTATATTTAAGACATGCAATAAAAACAAGATTTGTAAAACAAGGAGATAGTTATATAGATTTATTTAAAGAATATGTTTTACCTATATATCAAGAGGGGGATATTGTTTCAAGTAGTGAAAAAATTATAGCATTATGTCAAAATAGAGTATTAAAAAGAGAAGATATAAAAGTAGGATTTTGGGCTAAATTTTTATCTAAATTTGCACATAAAACTACTGCTGGTGTTGGTGTTGGAGAGCCAATAAAAATGCAATTTGCTATTAATCAAGTAGGTTTACCAAAAGTATTGTGGGCAAGTTTAGCTAGTGCAGTAACAAAATTATTTGGTAAAAAAGGAGTTTTCTATGAAATTGTAGGACAAGAAGTAAGTGGATTAGATGGCTTCTATGACCATGTTTGGAAGGAATATGGGGATATTGGAATATTATTACCAGAAAATCCAACAAAAGTTTGTAACGAAATACATGACAAACTAGGTATTTCTTGCATGATAGTAGATGCAAATGATTTAGGTCAAGAAGTAATTGGGTATTCAGATGATATTAAATTAACAGAAGAAGAATTAAAAGGTTTAATAAGAGATAACCCAACAGGTCAAGGACATGAACAAACACCATTAATATTAATAAGAAAAAAGTCAGCAAATAAATAGTTAATAAAGTCCATATAATGAAATGAGGTGGAAAATATGGAGAATAAGAAAGTTAATATTATATTATTTATTATATTAATAATAATTATCATTGCAATAGTTGTTTTAATAGGAAAATATAATGATCAAATTGCGGAAAAAGCTCAAGAAATTATTCAAAATACAATAGTACCAGCTTTTACAACTGATAATGATAATATAAAAGTAATTTCAACTTTAGATGACAAAGTAACAGGAAATGCAGTATGGTGTGGTACTTTTCAACTAATTTGGAATGATTTAAAAAATGATATTGTAAAACAGGATATCGAATTTTCACCTCAATTAGAATGTGTAGATAATCTTAATAAATCTAATTTTACTTCTGATATGATTTCAGAAGAGGATTATTATAAAACTTATGGAATCATTTCGCCAGAATTGAAAAATCGAATAGAAACAGATTTAAATAATAAATTTGGAAAAACAAGTGATTTGTTAAATAATTTTAATTGGGATTCAAACAGTGTAGATACTACAAAATATTTGTTATATTCAATGCTTGTAAAAGACTTAAAATTTAATACACCTTTTGATGATTTAGAGACTGGTGATTTTGGTGGTAAAGATACAAAAACTAGTTATTTTGGATTAAAAGTAAGTTCAAATCCAGAGGCTAGAAGTCAAGTTAGTGTATTATATTATAATAATGAAAAAGATAAAGCAATTTCTATAGCTACTACTACAAATGATGAAATAATTTTGTGTAGAACAGATAATACACAAAATTTTAATCAAGTATATCAAAAAATAAATAATGAAAAACAAAATTATAAGGGGAGTACTACATTAGGGGATACAGATATTTTAAAGATTCCAGAAATTAGTATGAAAACAGAAAAAGAATATAAAGATTTGGAAAATAAAGAGTTTGAAACTGTTGATGGTACTAAACTTACTATAGAAAAAGCAATACAAAACATCGATTTTGAATTAAATAAAGAAGGCGCAAAGGTTACAAGTGAGGCAGGTATGTCAGTAGTAACAAGGGCAGCCGCACCAACAGAAGAAAGTAGAGATTTTTCTTTTGATGATAAATTTATAATATTAATAAAAGAAAAAGATAAGGATTTACCATATTTTGCATTAAATGTATCAGATATAACAGATTTTCAAAAATAATATATATATATATTAAGCTAGTAAAGTTTTTAATAATATTACTAGCTTAATATATTGTATGCAGGATAATAAGCAATGGAAAGGAACTGAAATGACTACAACAAGACTATTTATTCTAGTTAAAATATTAGTAGCTATAATATTAATTGGAATAATATCAGCAATAATATTAATTATATATTTATTTAAAGGAAATATAAAAGCAAAAATACCTAATTATATAAAAGATGAATATGGGATAAATACATATGAAATAAAGAATAGACCAGTATATGTAATGGAGCCAAAGGATGGAGCTACAAATGATTTAGTAATTATGTATATACATGGAGGTTCATATGTTGCAGATTTAGAAGAAGAACATTGGAAAACTTGTAGTGATATTATTAATCAATTAGGATGTAAAATAATACTTCCAGATTATCCACTAACGCCAGAATACAATTATGTGGATACTTTTAATATGATGGAGCCATTATACAAAGCAATAATAGAAAAAATAGAAATAAAAAATTTTGTTGTTATGGGAGATTCTGCTGGTGGAGGCTTGGCTTTGGCATTAGTAGAAAAAATGGGAGAAGAAAATGTTGCAATGCCAAATCAAACAATTTTAATTTCACCATGGCTTGATGTAAGACTTAATAATCCTAAGATTAGTGAAGTAGAAAAAAATGACCCAATGCTAAATAAAGCAGCATTAAAGTTAGCCGGAGAAAATTATGCGGGAAAAGATGGTATAAATAGTTACTTAGTAAATCCAGTAGATGGACCTGTTGATAAATTACGAAATGTTTCTATTTTTACAGGTACATATGATATTTTAAATCCAGATGTTGAAGTTTTAAAAGAAAGAGCAGAACAGGTTGGAACAAAAATTAATGTTTACGAGACAGAAAAAGCAACACATATTTGGTTATTATATAAATATAAAGATAATAAAAATGATCCTTTAGTGGAAGAACCATATAAGCAAATGATAGAATTATTAAAGAATAATTAAGGAGCTCGATATGAAGAAAAAAGAAAAGAAAGAATTAATGTGGAGAAGATTAGATAATTCAGCAAAAATATTTCCTTTATCATCTAGTAGAAAATATAGCAGTGTTTTCAGGATATCTGCTGTTATGAAGGAAAAAGTTATTCCTAGTTCATTAGAAAAAGCGGTAAATGGAGCACTTAGCAAATTTATATTTTTTAAAGTAAGGTTAAAAAAAGGATTCTTTTGGTATTACTTTGAATATAATGATAAAAAAGTCGTGATAGAAGAGGAAAAAGATTATCCATGTAAGTATATTGACCAAATTACTAATAATGATTATCTTTTTAAAGTTACATATTTCGATAAAAAAATAAACATAGATATTTTTCATTCATTAACAGATGGAAATAGTGCTATACAATTTTTTAAAGAGATAGTTTATCAATACATAGAGATTGTTTATGCTAATGATTTTAAAAATGCATTAAGAACGGACAGAAAATTTGATTATAATATAGAAGATAGTTATTTGAAAAATTATAATAAAAAAGCTAAAAATAATATAAAGAGTAAAAAAGCATATATTTTGAAAGGAAGAAAAATACCTTTTGATGCAATTAGAGCGACTCATGAAATTCTAGATTTAACAAAATTAAAAGAAATAACTAAACAAAAAGGTGTTACAATGACTCAATATTTAACAGCTGTATTAATTCAATCAATATATAAGGGAAATATGAAGCAAAAAGAAAACAATAGACCAATAAAAATTTGTGTACCTGTAAACCTAAAGAAATACTTTAAATCAAAGACATTAAGCAATTTCTTTTCTTATATAACCGTTACAGCAGATGGAAATAAGATTGATTACAATAATTTAGATGATATATTAAAATTAGTAAAAAATGATTTTGAAAATTTATTAAAACCAGAAGAAATTATGAAAACAATGTCTTTGAATGTTAAGTTGGGAAATAATTTCTTTATAAGGATTATTCCACTATTTTTAAAGCAAATTTTTGTAAAATTAAGTTATTTAGAGATAAGAAAATATACAACTACAACACTTTCTAATATTGGTAGGATTGGTATAATAGCAGAATATCAGAAATATATTGAACAATTTTTATTCCTAATTGCTCCAGAAAGAGTAGAAAAAATAAAATGTTCAACATGTTCATATGGAGATAAAATGTTTTTTACTTTTACATCTGTATTAATGCCAACAAATATAGAAAAAGAGTTTAAAGCAATCCTAGAAGAACAAGGAATTAGTGTTGAAATAGAAAGTAATGGTGTTTAATATGTTATATCCAAAATTAGATAATATAAAAAGAAATAATATAATTTTAATTGCATCCATAGCTATATCCATAATAGTAATAGATATTTTATTACTAATTAATTTGCTTGTAGATAAAACAAATCATTGGTCATTACTATGTGTAGCAGGGATAATTTATGTATATGGTACAGTTATTTATTCAAGAAAAAGAAATGTAAATATAGCTTCTAATGTATTTGTACAATGTTTGCTAGTATCATTACTAATACTGGCAATAGATTATTTTATAGGTTATAGGGGTTGGTCAATAAATATAGCCATACCTATAGTAATAATTGTAGCAAACTCCACATTAATGATTTTAACCATTGTGAGTAGAAAAAGATATATGAGATATGCAATGTATCATGTATTAACTTTTATATTTAGTATGATTCAATTAATATTATTACTTTCTGGAAAATTGGAAAATAAAGTATTAACGATTGTTGCAAGCAGTATAGCAGCAGCTTCGCTACTTTTAACAATTATATTGTGTGGAAGAGCAATGTGGGAAGAAACAAAGAAAAGATTACACATGTAAATATGGGGATGAATTTTAAAAGTATAGCTTTTTATGTTAACATTTTGAACTTTTAGGTCCGTCCCTAAAGTTCACCTTAACATATTAACTTTCATAAACTATTATAAGTAGGTGAGTTTATGAAAGTTATTGTTAAGGTTATTTTTTGTGTTTATATTATTTCAAATTTATTAATTGTTTTTGGAACGAATGTTTATGCGATAGAACCTGCTGGCAGAGTTTATGATGGAATTGATGTTAGTGGATATCAAGGTGTTATAGATTTTAAGCGAGTAAAAGATTCGGGGATAGATTTTGTATATATTAAAGCTAGTGAAGGACAAAATTTTGTTGATAGATATTTTAGAAGGAATTATGAGCAAGCTAGAGCAAATGGTTTAAATATTGGGTTTTATCATTATGTGGATGCGAGAAGTACTGAAGAAGCTGTTAGAGAAGCTGAACATTTTGCAAATACTATAGCGGGTACTATTCCAACATGTAAATTGGCTATGGATTTTGAAAGCTTTGGAAATTTATCCGTGGCAGAAATAAATAATATTTCTAGAGTATTTTTAGAAAAAGTTAAGGAGCTAACAAATAAAGAGGTAATAATTTATAGTAATACTTCTTCAGCTCGAACAATTTTTAGCCAAGAACTTGCGAATGAATATCCGTTATGGGTAGCACAATATTATGTGAATAATCCATCAGATAATGGAAAATGGCAAACATGGGAAGGATTTCAATATACTGATAGAGGAGAAGTACCCGGAATAAATGGATATGTTGATAGGGATAAATTTACTAGTGAAATATTGTTAGATAGCCAAGAAGAAATACCAAGTAATAACGAAAATGTAAATAATGATAATGTAAATGATGATACTGTAAATTCTGGTAATTACATAAGGTATACAATTCAAAGAGGAGACACATTATCCTCTATAGCAACAAGATATAATACTACTGTTGATGAACTTGCTAGATTGAATAATATACAAAATCCAAATAGAATATATACGGGTGAAACTTTATTAATTCCAACAAAAAATAATTCTATAAGTTCTGGAAGTGATGATAAGAATAATACGATATATATTGTTAGAAAAGGAGATACATTAACAAGTATTGCAAAGAGATATAATACGACAGTTAGCAATATTGTGAGAAATAACAATATAGTAAATCCAAATTTGATTTATCCGGGTCAAAGATTAATTATTGCAAAAAGCACAGCCAATATTTCTACAAAATACATTAATTACACGGTAAAAAGAGGAGATAGTTTATGGAAAATAGCAAATAAATTTAATACAACAGTGAATGAATTGGCATATATAAATGGAATAAGAAATGTAAATATAATTTATATTAATCAAAAAATAAGAGTGCCAGTAAATATTGGAATTGTTGAACATGACTGTGGACATTGTATATATACCGTTGTTAGAGGTGATACTTTGTGGTCAATAGCTAGAAGGTTTGGAAAAACGGTTAATGAAATTGCAGAGTTAAATCGTATACGAAATATAAATTATCTCTATGTTGGGCAGAAATTAAGAATATAAGTTGAGTTTTATTGACAAGAAAAAATAGTTTATTGTATACTAAAAATGTAAATTTCCATTGCTTGATAGGAGGTATATTATGCAAAAGATAAGTAAAAAAATAGTATTAGTTATAGTAACAATATTTTTAATTATAATTTGTAATAATTTTAGTTTTGCTGTAAGTACTGTAACAGACAGGGCAAATAGCAATACATCTCAAAATAGTTCTAGTGAACAACAAGAAAATGAAATAAATAATACTGAGAATGCCACTACAAATGAATTATCAGAAAATGAAATAATAGAAGAGCATATGGAGTTAAATTATCCTGATATAAAAGAAACGGATAATACTTTTGGACCATTAACAACTGAGCAAATAATAGGTGGTTCTGCAGCTCTTATGGCATTAGTTGGAATTATTCTTGCCATTTCTTTATATGCTAGAAGTAGGGAAAATGAGGAAGATGATTGGAATTATGAAGAAGAAAATATAGAAACTCCCTCAGAAAGAGAAGAGCCAAAAGCAATGAAAGAATTAAAAAAGGAAGAAGAAATGGAACAACCAAAAGCAGTACAAGAAATGGAAGACCAGAAGAAAATAGAGGAAATAAAAAAAGCAAGAGAAGAAAGTATTAATGCAAAAGAATTAGATAATACTGCTAAAAATCAAGATGAAAGTAAAGAAAAAAATATAGATATGGAAGATACTAATTCATTAAATTATAAACATCAAAAAGCTTTGGATGAATTTTATAACTATGCAGAAGAAATAAAAAAAGAATCCAAACCTAAAAGAGGAAAAGGAAAACATTCTATGTAAACCAAGGTAGAGTTTACAATAATGCAAAATTGTTATATAATAATGCAAGATTGAAAGAAGAAAGGGAGATTTAAATGGATAATAATGCAAATCAAGAACAAGATGTAAACAAATTAATGAAAATCAGAAGAGAAAAATTAGATGAACTTAGAAAAGAAGGAAAAGATCCATTTGAGATAACAAAATATGATAGAACCGAAACTGCTGGACAAATTAAAGCTAATTATGATGAATATGAACAAAAAGATGTTTCTGTAGCAGGTAGAATTATTGCTAAAAGAATTATGGGAAAAGCATCTTTCTGTACTATTCAAGATAGTGATGAAAAAATCCAGAGCTATGTAAGTATAAATGATTTAGGTGAAGAAAGTTATAAAGAATTTAAAACCTATGATATTGGCGATATTATTGGAATAAAAGGATTTGTATTTAAAACTAGAACTGGAGAAATATCTGTACATGCAAAAGAAGTAACATTACTATCTAAGTCATTAAGACCATTACCAGAAAAATTCCATGGACTAAAAGATGTAGACTTAAGATATAGACAAAGATATGTGGATTTAATAATGAATCCAGAGGTAAAGGAAACATTTATTAAAAGAACACAAATAATAAATGAAATAAGAAATATATTAAATGAAAAAGGATATTTAGAAGTTGAAACACCAATATTAAATACAATATCAGGAGGAGCAACAGCTAGACCATTTATAACACATCACAATACATTAAACATAGATATGTATTTAAGAATTGCAACAGAGTTAAATTTAAAGAGACTTATTGTAGGTGGATATGATAAAGTATACGAAATTGGAAGAATATTTAGAAATGAAGGTATGGATATAAGACATAATCCAGAATTTACTTCAATTGAATTTTATGCTGCATATCAAAATTATCATGACATGATGGATATTACAGAAGAGATTTTCCAAAGATGTGCCATGAAAGTATGTGGAACAACTAATATAACATATCAAGGAACAGAGATTGATTTAGGTGGAAAATGGAAAAGAATTAGTATGATTGATAGCATAAAAGAAGCTACAGGAATTGATTTTAATGCTATTAATACAGATGAAGAAGCAGTGGCATTAGCTAAAGAAAGAAATATAGAAATTCCAAAAGGAAAAGAGACAAGAGGAAATGTAATTAGTTTATTCTTTGATGAATATGTAGAAAAAACGTTAATACAGCCAACATTTGTTTATGACTATCCAATAGAAGTATCACCACTTGCTAAAAAATGTAAAGATGATCCTCGTTTAACACAAAGATTTGAGTTTTTTATTGGTGGACGTGAATACGGAAATGCATTCTCTGAGTTAAATGACCCAATGGATCAATATGAAAGATTTAAAGATGAAATAAAAGCAAGAGAAAATGGTGATGATGAAGCTGGAATGATGGATGAAGATTATATTAATGCTCTAGAATATGGAATGCCACCAACAGGAGGAGAAGGAATAGGAATAGATAGATTAGTAATGTTACTTACAGATGCAGCATCAATTAGAGATGTACTATTGTTCCCAACAATGAAACCTTTAAATTAAATAATAGAATTAAATGAATAAAATTAGAAAAAAGCTTTTTGTATTTTGACAAACAGTTTTTTTCATTAAAATGCATAAAATATTTTATTTTGGAAAAAATTAGTTAAAAAGAAAGAGGAGGCTATTTATGGAAGATTTAGTTAAAAATTTAAATTGTTTACTTGCTGATTTAAATGTTTTTTATAGGAAACTTCAAAATTATCATTGGAATGTTAAAGGAAAGGATTTCTTTACAATGCATGAAAAATTAGAGGAATATTATGATGAAATAAATGAGCAAATAGATGAAGTTGCGGAGCATATTTTAATGCTTAACAATGAACCACTAGGTACGATGAAAGATTATTTGGATAATACTTGTATTACAGAAGCTAAAAATGAGAAAATAGATGAATGTGAAGTTATAAAAAATATTATAGCAGATTATAATACTTTACTTAAGAAAGTAACTGAAATAAAAGAAGAAGCTGATAATCAAAAAGAATATAGAACATCTAGCTTAATGGATAATTATATTTCTTTATATATGAAAAATTTGTGGATGTTAAATCAAACAATTAGTAAATAAATTAAAATTAAAAGGACCCTCTTTGGTAAATAAAAATTAGCAAAGAGGGTTCATATTCTATATAGAATAGAATATGATAAATATAAAATATTAGATAAAAATGATTGAATCCAAAAGTAGATTTGGCGATAAAAATGTACCAATAAATAATTGAAATTTAAAATGTTATATGATATAGTTTATAAGACTAAATTTTAAATACTAAAAATATGATAACCTATTAAATAATAGAAGGAGAGAAAAAAATGTTTTATTTTCCAGGAGGAAGTAGTTATTTATATATAATTTTATTAATAATGGTAATTACCAATATTATGACTGGTGGATTTAGCTTAATGGGAATTTTATTAAGTTTGCCTGGAGTTCTAATTGCAATAACTTTCCATGAATATGCACATGCTTTTGCAGCGGTAAAATTAGGTGATGAAACTCCTAGAATGCAAGGAAGGCTTAGTTTAAATCCATTATCACATTTAGACCCAATAGGAATAATTATGCTTATATTTGCACATATTGGTTGGGGTAAACCAGTCGAGATTAATCCTAGAAATTTTAAAGGAAGAATTTCAACTACTGCAGCAGAAGCAATTGTGTCCGTAGCTGGCCCTCTTATGAATTTTATATTAGCAATTGTATTTTCTATAATATTGGCAGCCCTTACAAAATTTGTTCCGGCTATATGGATTACTGCCCAAGGAGTAATAGCTACAATATTGGCAGATGTTATTATTGTTAATATTGGATTAGGAGTATTTAACTTAATACCCTTGCCACCATTGGATGGATCAAAAGTGTTAGCATATTTTTTACCAATAAATGCGAGAAGATGGTTTTATGAACATGAAAACATATTTTATATTGCTTTTATTATAATTTGGTTAACACCAATAGCATCAAGAATTACATCACCAATAATAAATGGAATATTACAATTTTTATTAGGCATAAGTTTAAAAATATTTGGATTATAATGAAAAAGGACAGTCCTAAAATTTCGGTTTATCTGGAATTTTAGAGCAGTCCTTTTTCTGCATGTAGAAAGAGAAATGCAGTAAGGTTTTTTAATGGAAAAATTAGTGTGAAATTTTAGTAGGCAAAATAAAATTGTCTATATTTATTTGATACATACTGGAAAAAAGGTAAGTAGCCTTAAATCCCTTTACTAATGGGTAAATAAATGGTATACTTTAAAGCGAATAGAAGGAGAATGAAATGAAAGATATAATAATTTTGGGAATAGAATCTAGTTGTGATGAAACATCTGTAGCCATTGTAAAAAATGGTAGGGAAGTACTATCAAATGTAATAAACACTCAAATAAGTATTCACGAATTATATGGTGGAGTTGTACCAGAGATAGCATCAAGAAATCATGTGCAAAATATTTCACCAGTAATGAAAGAAGCTTTAAAAGAGGCAAATATAAAAATAGAAGATGTAGATGCTATAGCTTGTACATATGGACCTGGATTAGTTGGAGCATTATTAGTAGGGGTTTCATATGCTAAAGCTTTAAGCTATGCTGCAAATAAACCACTTATAGGAATAAATCATATTCAAGGTCATATTGCAGCGAACTATATAACATATAAAGATTTAAAACCACCATTTTTAACTTTATTAATATCAGGAGGAAACACACAATTGGTGTTAGTAAAGGATTATACAGAATTTGAAATATTGGGTAAAACTAAAGATGATGCAGTAGGAGAAGCCTTTGATAAAATTGCAAGAGTAATTGGTCTTGGATATCCAGGAGGACCTAAAATGGATAAACTCGCACAAGAAGGAACACCAAATATAGAACTTCCAAAAGTTCATGTAGAAGGATTGGATTTTAGTTTTAGTGGTTTAAAAACTGCAATAATAAATTTGCATCATAAAACACCTGATATAAATAAGGCAGATTTGGCAGCAAGTTTTGAGAAAGATGTTGCAGATATATTATTAGAAAATACAAAAAGAGCAGTAAAACAGACAAATATACGTAAAATAGCATTAGCAGGTGGAGTTTCTGCAAATAGCTATATAAGACATGCATTTAAAGAACTAGAGGAAAAAGAAAAAATAGAAGTATATTATCCTGAACTTAAGTTATGTACGGATAATGCTGCAATGATAGCATCTGCAGGATATTATAACTATTTACAAGGAAATTTCTCTAATTTAAAATTAAATGCTGTTCCAAATTTAAAATTATAAAATATTAAATAGCAAGAAATTTGCTTATGACATAAATAAAAAATAATTTAGAAAGAGGATGAAAAATGTCAATATATGCAATTTCAGATTTACATTTATCTTTTAACGCAGATAAACCAATGGATATATTTGGTTGGAAAAATTATGAGGAGAGGATAAAAGAAAATTGGAAAAATACAGTAGGTGAAAATGATTTAGTTTTATTAGGTGGAGATTTTTCTTGGTCAATGAAATTAGAAGATACATATAAGGATTTTGAATTTATACACAATTTACCAGGTAAAAAACTATTATTAAAAGGAAATCATGACTATTGGTGGAATACATTAAAAAAATTGAGAGAATATATTAAAAAAATAGGATTTAATGATATAGATTTTATATATAATAATAGTTATGAATTTGAAAATAAAATCATTTGTGGTACAAGAGGATGGAACTTTGGGGAAGACATGCAAGAAGATGAAGAAAAAATATATAATAGAGAAAAGCAAAGATTAAAAATGTCTTTAGAAGATGGAGTAAATAAATATGGTAAGGACAAAGAAATAATTGTATGCTTGCATTATCCACCATTAAAGACAGATGAAATGTCAGACTTTATAAGAATTATGGAAGAATATAATGTAAAAAAATGCTTATATGGACATTTACATGGACCAGCTCATAGATTTGTAGTAGAGAAAAATATTGATGGAATAGATTATGTAATGATAAGTTGTGATTATACTAATTTTAAGCTAATAAAAATATATTAAAGGAGTGAAAAATAGTGGCAACATTAAAAGCTGGAACTATATTAATTAA
Organism: uncultured Clostridia bacterium; assembly: GCA_944389475.1. Taxonomy (GTDB): domain Bacteria; phylum Bacillota; class Clostridia; order TANB77; family CAG-508; genus Merdicola. The sequence continues at coordinate 18,415 of CALXMM010000015.1, read as the reverse complement.
TAGTGAAAATAAAATAGCATTAGTATATAGAAAAGAAGATAATGGATATTCTTTTCCAAAAGGACATTTAGAAAAGGGTGAAAACTTAAAAGAATGTGCTATAAGAGAAACAGAGGAAGAAACAGGACACACCTGTGAACTAATTAAAAATAAAGAAATAAATATAACAAAATATATAACTCCATCAGGTGAAAATGTAGAAACACACTTCTATTTAGCAAAAGATACTGGTTTAGTTACAAGGTATATAGACCCTAAAGATAAGGAAGAAACTGTTTGGATAGGGATTGATGAAGTAGAGGATAAATTATCATATGAAAACTTAAAAGAGTTATGGAAAAATATAAAAAATGAAATAAAAAAGCAATAAATGTAAAATAATTGTAATATTTATGATTAAATGACTTGCAATTCACATAATTTATGATATAATATGTAAGCACGAAAAAAATCTAAAAGGATTATTAATTTGAAAGGATTGAAATAAATGAGTATTAAAGTAGAAAAAACGGACAATAAAAATGAATTAAAATTAGAATTTACAATTGAAGCTGAAAAATTTGAAAACGCAATGAAAAAAGTATATTTCCAAACAGCAAAATATTTCAATGTACCAGGATTTAGAAAAGGTAAAGCTCCAATGAAAATAGTAGAAAAATACTATGGAGAGAGTATTTTCTATGAAGATGCTTTTAATGAAATCTTAAAAGAAGAATATGATAAAGAACTAGATGCTAACGACATTACAGCTGTTAGTTATCCAGAATTTGATATAAAACAAATGGAAAAAGGAAAAGATTTAATATTTACAGCAACAGTTCAAGTAAAACCAGAAGTTAAATTAGGAAAATATAAAGGTATAGAACTTAAAAAAGTAGAGTATACTGTAAAAGATGAAGATATAAATCATGAATTAGGACATATGCAAGAAAGAAATTCTAGAATGGTTACAGTAGATGATAAACCAGTAGAAAAAGGTAATATTGCTGTAATAGATTTCGAAGGATTTGTAGATGGAAAGGCTTTCGAAGGTGGCAAAGCTGAAGGATATGAATTAGAAATAGGAAGTAACACATTTATTCCAGGATTTGAAGACCAAATAATTGGAATGAAAACAGGAGAAGAAAAAGATGTAAAAGTTAAATTCCCAGATGAATATTTTTCAAAGGATTTAGCAGGAAAAGATGCTACATTTAAAGTAAAAGTAAATGAAATAGAAAAGAAAGAATTACCAGAATTAGATGATGAATTTGCTAAAGATGTTAGTGAATTCGATACATTGGATGAATTAAAAGCTAGCATTAAAGAAAAATTAGAAAAAGAAAATGAAGAAAAAGCAAAATATGAAACACAAGATGCAGCTGTAAAAGCAGTTTGTGATAATACAGAAATTGACATTCCATCAGGAATGATAGAATCAGAAATAGATAGCATGGAAAATGATATGAAACAAAGATTACAATATCAAGGTTTAACATTGGATAATTACTTAAAAATGGTAGGAAAAACAGAACAAGAATTTAGAAAAGATTATGAAGAACAAGCAAAACAAGCTGTTAAATCTAGATTAGTAATTGAAGCAGTTGTAAAAGCAGAAAAAATTGAAGCAGAGGAAAAAGATATAAAAGAAAAAATAGAAGAAATGGCTAAGAATTATGGAAAAGAAGCAAAAGACTTAGAAAATAATGAAGCATTAAAGAATTACATAAAAGGAAGCTTAGAAACAGAAAAAGCAATAGAATTTTTAGTAAAAAATGCAAAAATGAAATAAAGCAATAAGGGGAGTTTAATAAATATTTATTAAACTCCTAAATTATTTAGAAAAAGTTTGCATTTATATAAAATATGATATAAAATAGTGTAAGTTTTCAAAGGAGGAATTTTAATATGGATAAAAGAGAATTAAATAGTTTAGTACCATATGTAATAGAGCAAACAAGTAGAGGAGAAAGATCATATGATATATTTTCTAGATTACTAAAAGATAGAATTATTTTCCTAGGAGAACAAGTTGATAGTTCTTCAGCAAGTGTAGTTATTGCACAATTGTTATTCCTAGAATCAGAAGATCCAGAAAAAGAAATACATTTATACATAAATAGCCCAGGAGGATCTATAACAGATGGAATGGCTATAGTAGATACCATGAATTATATTTCTTGTCCAGTTTCAACAATATGTGTAGGCTTAGCTGCTAGTTTTGGAGCAGTTTTACTAGCAAATGGTGAAAAAGGAAAAAGATTTGCAACACCAAATTCAGAAATATTAATTCACCAACCATTAATTGGTGGTCAAGGTGGAGGAGTTTCTGGTCAAGCAACAGAAATAAAAATAGTTTCAGACCACATGATGAAAACAAGAGAAAAATTAAATAGATTATTAAGCGAAAAAACAGGTCAACCAATAGAAGTAATTGATAGAGATACAGAAAGAGATCATTATATGACAGCACAAGAAGCATTAGAATATGGTCTTATAGATGGAATTATGGACAAAAGAAAATAATTTTTGATATGCTAATGATAACATAAAAAAGAAGGAGCGTTTTATTATGCAAAAAAATGATAATAGTAAAAATATTAGATGCTCATTTTGTGGGAAAACACAGGATAGTGTAGAAAAAATAGTGGCAGGACCAGGTGTTTATATTTGTAATGAATGTATACAGGTATGTTCAAATATAATTGAAAATGATTATTATGAGGATGAAGATGACTTATATACAACAGTTGAAGAAGATGTTGTACCTACACCTGCAGAAATAAAAAAAGTTTTAGATGAATATGTAATAGGGCAAGAAGATGCAAAAAAAACGCTATCTGTAGCTGTATATAATCATTATAAAAGAATAAATAATGAAAATTCAAAAAATAATAAAGATGATGTAGAAATTAAGAAAAGTAATATTTTGCTTTTAGGACCAACTGGTTCTGGAAAAACATTACTTGCACAAACTCTAGCAAAAATATTAAATGTACCATTTGCAATTGCTGATGCAACAACTTTAACAGAAGCTGGATATGTAGGAGAAGATGTAGAAAATATTTTGTTAAAATTAATTCAATCAGCAGATTATGATGTACAAAGAGCAGAAAAAGGAATTATATATATAGATGAAATAGATAAAATATCAAGAAAATCAGAGAATCCATCCATAACAAGAGATGTAAGTGGAGAAGGAGTACAACAAGCTTTATTAAAAATAATAGAGGGTACAGTTGCATCTGTTCCACCACAAGGTGGAAGAAAACATCCACATCAAGAATTAATACAAATAAATACAGAGAATATCTTATTTATTTGTGGTGGTGCTTTCGAAGGTCTAGAAAAAATAATTGACCAAAGAACAGGAAAGAAAACAATTGGTTTTGGAGCAGAAAAGAAAGAGTTAGTAAAGAAAAATAAATCAGAAATATTTAAAGAATTATTACCACAAGATTTATTAAAATTCGGTTTAATTCCAGAATTTGTAGGAAGATTGCCAATAGTAACAACTTTGGATGAATTAGATAAAGATGCTCTAATAAAAATATTAACTGAACCAAAAAATGCATTAGTAAAGCAATACAAAAAATTATTAGCTTTAGATGGCGTAGAATTAGAATTTGAATCAGGAGCAATAGAAGCAATAGTAGATAAGGCCATAGAAAGAAAAACAGGTGCAAGAGGTTTACGTTCAATTATAGAAGAAATAATGAGGGATATTATGTTTGATATTCCATCAAATCCTAAAATCGAAAAATGTATTGTAACAAGAGGAAATGTTTTAGGAATTGAAAAACCTAAGATTATAATTAATGAAAACAAGGAACCAAAAAAACAAGTAATAAAAAGAAGAAAAATACAACCAAACGAAATAGAAACTGCATAAAATAAAAAAATAGAAGGAATTTTAACTGTGATAATATTAGGCATAAAGCTTAATACTTTAACACGAAAAGTCCTTCTATTTTGCTTATATATATGTTTGGTTATGCTTTGCAATAAAAGGCAAAGAAAAATGTGTTATTCAGATTTCTAATAGTTGAAAAAATAAAAGAATTGTGATATATATAAACTTACCAATAATGGGTAAAAATTATAGAAAAAGAGAATAGAAATGAAAAATATAAAAGATTATAATTTAGATGAATTAAAAAAAGAATTTCAAGAATTAGGTGAAAAACCATATAGAGCTGAGCAAGTGTTTATGTGGTTATATAAAGAAAAGGTTAAAGAATTTGATGAAATGACTAATATATCAAAAGAATTAAGACAAAAATTACAAGAAAATTATTCTATGTGTAATTTTAAAATTGCAAAAAAATTAGTATCAAAAGATGGTACTAAAAAATATTTATTTGATGTATTAGATGGAAATATGATAGAAACTGTTTTAATGGAATATCATCATGGCAAAACTTTGTGTGTTTCATCACAAATTGGATGTAAAATGGGCTGTAAGTTTTGTGCTTCAACAGGCATTCCATTTGTAAGAAGTTTGAGCTCAGGTGAAATTGTTGAGCAAATATTAGCCGTTGAACAAGAAGAGAATACAAAAATTTCGAATATTGTATTTATGGGGATTGGTGAACCTTTTGATAATTTTGATAATGTTATAAATGCAATTGGAATATTAAATAATCCAAAGGGACTAAACATTGGTGCTAGACACATAAGTATATCTACAAGTGGAATTGTACCTAAGATTTATGAATTAGCGGACAAAAAAATTCAATGTACATTATCAATTTCTTTACATGCGACAAACGATAAAAAAAGAAGTGAAATGATGCCTGTAAATAATGCATACCCAATAGAAGAATTAATGAAAGCATGCAAATATTACATAGAAAAAACTAATAAAAGAATTTCTTTTGAATATGCATTGGCAAGAGATAATAATGATAATCTTGAAGATGCAAAAGGACTAGTAAAATTATTACATGGAATGATTGCACATGTAAATCTAATTCCAATTAATAAAATTGAAAATGGCAAATTTGTAAAATCTACTAATGAAAATATAATAAAATTTAGGGATTATTTAAATGAACATGGTATTGTAGCAACTATAAGAAGAGAATTGGGTTCAGACATAGAAGCTGCATGTGGACAATTACGTAGAAAGACAATAGAAGAGAAACGTTAGAGGTGATAAAATGAAATGTTTTGCTAAAACCGATTTAGGTAAAGCAAGAGAGTTAAATGAAGATTATTACTATATTCCAAAGGAAAATGATGAACTAAGGATATATATGTTAGCTGATGGAATGGGAGGATATAATGGAGGAGAAGTTGCAAGTAAACTTGCAATAGATTCAGCAAGAAATTATTTGGTTAATAATTTTAATACCATATCCCATGATAGAGTAAATATAGAAGAATTAATTAGAAGTAGTATGGAATATGCTAATATGGTGGTTTTCGAGAAGTCTAAAGAAGTACCAGAATTAGAAGGAATGGGCACAACATTGGAATTAGTTCTAAGTTATGCGAATAAAATATATATTGGTCACATAGGTGATAGTAGAATATATAGAGTAAGAAAAAATATTATAAGAAAATTAACTACAGATCATAGTTATGTTGAAAAATTAGTTAAAGAAGGGACAATAACTCGAGAAGAAGCTAAAAATCATCCTAAGAAAAACATGTTGATGAAAGCTTTAGGATGTACTCCTTATGTAGAGCCAGATGTAACAACAAAAGGATTCCTTAAAGGTGATAAATTGGTGTTAACATCTGATGGTTTAACAAACATGGTCTCAAATCAAGAAATATATGATTTAGTAACAAATGATACCGAAAATGCAGCTTCTAAGCTAGTTGAATTAGCAAACAACAGAGGAGGATATGATAACATAACAGTTGTTATTGTATATAATGATTAAGGAGAGATGAGAAAATGGACCTAGAGGGGAAAATATTAGGTAATAGATACGAAATAATAGAGAAAATTGGAAATGGTGGTATGGCAACTGTCTACAAAGGAAAAGATAAGGTCTTGAATAGATATGTAGCAGTTAAAATATTAAGAGATGAATTTACTACAGATGAAGAATTTATAAAAAGATTTAGAATAGAAGCACAGTCTGCAGCAAGTCTTACACATCCAAACATAGTTTCTATATATGATGTAGGAAATGAAGGAAATCTATACTATATTGTAATGGAACTAATAAAAGGAAAAACTTTAAAAGAAATTATAAATGAAGAAAATGGACCATTACCATGGAAGTGGTCATTAAATATAGTTATACAAATTGCATCAGCCTTAGAGACAGCACATAAAAATAATATAGTTCATAGAGATATAAAACCTCATAATATTATAATTACCGAAGATGGAGTTGCAAAAGTAACGGATTTTGGAATTGCAAAAGCGGTATCCAATTCAACAATTACAGCTTTTGGAACAACTATTGGTTCTGTACATTACTTCTCTCCAGAACATGCTAGGGGAGGATATACGGATGCCAAATCAGACTTATATTCTTTAGGTGTTGTAATGTATGAAATGCTAACAGGAAAAGTTCCTTTCGATGCAGATACACCAGTATCTGTTGCATTAAAACATATGCAGGAAGAACCTGTACCACCAAAGGAGTTAAATGACAAAATACCTCAAGTTGTAAATGACATTATATTAAAAGCAATGCAAAAAGATGTAAATTTAAGATACCAATCTGCAACAGAAATGTTAAAGGATTTAAATGCAGCATTAAAGAATCCAGATGAAAATAATATACATATTGGAAATAATGTGGATGCAGCAACGCAAAGAATTTCAACGGAAGAAATTGCAGAAGCAGAGAGAAAAGCTAATGAAAATAAGAATAACAATTCTGGAAAAGGAAAGGGCAAAAAGCCAAATAAATTTATAGAATTTATAAAAAAACATAAAGCTTTATCTGCTATTATTGGAGCAATATTATTATTTTTTATAGCATTTGGAAGTACAATGGGAATTGTAGAACTAGTAAATCCAAAAGATGTGCAATTACCTGACTTAGTAAATAAAACACAGGAAGAAGCAGAGCAAACTGTAAAAGATTTGAAATTAAAATTAACAGTAAAATCTGAGGAATATAGTGATAATGTAGAAAAAGGAAAAATAATTTCTCAAGACCCAGCATATCAACCAAACTATACAGTTAAAGAACATACAGAAATCTCTGTTGTTATAAGTAAAGGAAAGGAAATAGTAGAAGTACCTAAGGTAGTTGGCAAAACTAGAGAAGAGGCAGAGCAGTTAATACAAGATGCAGGACTTGTTGCAGCAGTTACAGAACAAAACGATGAAAAAGTAGAAGCTGGAATAGTAATAAGTCAAGACCCAGAAGATAGGGAACAAGTAGATGCTGGTAGTACAGTAAATATAGTTGTAAGTAAAGGTAGTGGTATTGTAAATGTAGAAATGCCAAGCGTTATTGGTCAAACACAGGAACAAGCTACAAATACACTTACAGCTGCAGGATTAAAGGTTAATGTAGTAAATGATGAAGATGAATCAAAAAATGATGGAGTTGTACTAAAACAAAATAAAGAACCTGGAGAACAAGTACAACAGGGTACAACGATAACGATTACTGTTAATAAAGTAACTGAATCTAAAACAGCAACATTTACTATAGATGTTAAAGCAATTACTGGTGGATATGAAGAAGAAACAGGAAATTCTACAAGTAATAATAAACCTAAAACTGTTGATGTAACGGTTACAGTTGATGGAAAAGAAGCTTTTCAACAATCTGGAGTAGATAAAAATAAAACTATTACAGCAAGTGTAAGTGGAAAAGGTTCAAAAGAGGTTATCGTAAAGTTAACAAATTCTAGGGGAGAAAATTATACTAGACAAACAACATTTAATTTTAATAATTCAACATCATATACATTTAATTAGAGTTAAAAGATGAAGCATAAAGCTTCATCTTTTTCTATTGATAATTAATATCTATTTTGATAATATAAATAAAAAGGGGTATTATAAATGTCAAAATTAATTATATTACGTGGAAATTCTGGAAGTGGAAAAACGACAATAGCAAAAGCTTTGCAGAAAAAGATAGGACTTGGAACAATGTTAATTTCTCAAGATGTTGTACGTAGAGAAATTTTATATTTAAAAGGTGGAGATAAAACCAAAGTATCTAATTTATTATATACTCTTGCTTTATTCGGTAAAGAAAATTGTGATATTATAATATTAGAAGGAATATTAAAAACACAAAAATATGAAGATTTATTAAAAAAACTCTCAATAGAATTTAAAAACAATATTTATTCATATTATTTTGATATTCCATTTGAAGAAACATTAAAACGACATAGTCAAAGAAAATGTGTAAATGAATTTGGAGAAGAAGAAATGAGAAAATGGTGGAAAGAAAAGGACTTTTCAAAAGTGCTTTCAGAAAAAATAATTGGAAAAGATATGGATAAAGAAGATATTATAAATAAAATAATAGCTGAAGCGGATATTTCTATAGAAATAAATTAAATAGTTAAAATGCCTTATCATAATACTGTATGATTATATACTACAATTGACCTTTACATAATATAGTGGTATAATTAAAAAGTAATTGGCATAAGCCTTTTATAAATTCCTTTGGTATAAAGACTTATTAAAAAGATAGGTCTTTAGACATAAAATAAGTACAACACCTAATATTTTAGGAAAGGAGCAAAATGCTGTTAATTTACCTCTTTTTTATTCTTATGTCATTACCTCTTACGTGGTATTATTTAGGAATTGAGCAAACGAGGAATTCTGCAATAAGAGAAAAAAGTAAGATATTAAAATTTGTTTTAGAAGAGGTTCCTGATAAGTTTGCAAATGAAGAAGACAAGAAAAAAATAGAAAAGAATTTGAAGGCATATAAGGGTTTAATGCGTTCAACACTAATGTTAGATTTAATGGCGGTATTACTTTTAGTTATGTGGATATATATTTTTCTCAGCTGCGCGATAAGAGTGCCTGACCAAAAAATATGGTTTGTAACATTAATTATTGCGAGTATAAGCAATGCCATAGGCCAATATGTAGAAGGTTATAGAAAATATGCAAAACAATATGGATATGCAGTTTTGGAAAAAAAGTATGTGAAAATTGTAAATCGGATTTCGAAATTTTCAATGGGACTAAATATCTATACATTAATATTGTTTGTGATGTGTATTTTTTTCACTAATTAAGAATATAGAAGTTTGGAATGTGAGGTAGATAATAAGAAGAGAAGAGCAATTTAAGGAGTGACTTAAATTGCTCTTCTCTAAATTTGAATTGAAAGTTACATAAAAACATGTTATAATAAAAGTTGTAATTGGCATAAGCCTTTTATAAATTCCTTGTGAAAGTTTATTTTAGAACGGATAAACTACGCAAAAATAATAAACAGCATCCAATAATTTGGAAGGAGTAAAAAATGGAAGACGTTCTAATGATTTCAATTTATCTTATTTGTATTGCTTGGTTATTCTTCATGATAGGAGATACAGTAGGTACTTTAGTAAGTGCAAGAAAGAAGATACTTAAACTGTTAGAAGATGAATTACAAAATGAAGAACTAGATATAGAGGAAAATTTAAATTATTATAGGAAAAAGGAAAAGTATCGTAAGTATAAGAGAGGTCGCTATCTAGTTTTAGTAGATTTAATAATTGTACTTTGCTTTTTTATTAGAGCAATGAAAGAATATTGTACGATCTTGAATTTCAGTGAAATAGTGATGGTAATTATTTTAGCAATTATTGTTGCAACAGTTGTTTTTTACTTGTCCTATGAAAGTGCAGAGTATTATATAAATGATAGCTATGTACCGGTAATACTGATTAAAGAAAGTGATAATTCGCAGTTAGAGTTTGTGTCTAATGGAAAGAGAATAGTAAAGATTACTAGAGTAACATATGTTAATGGGGAAACTAAGATGGAAAAGATTCAAGTTACACCTGAAATGATAGAACTCTTGAATAAAAATGTAGATGATCAAAGATATCTATTATATTAGGAAGATACGAGCATTTTACGAAGAAAGATAAATAACAAAGAGCAATCCGGGTAATTCTTGGATTGCTCTTTGTTTATATACAATAAACGAATAAATTGAGCAATATCAAGGAAATCTAATTGCAATTTACATAAAAGGGTGATATAATAAAGATGTATAGGCATAGCCTTTATAATTTCCTTGTATAAGTTTATTTCTAGAACGTAATAAACTTTTTACATTAAATATTATACAACATCCATATTTGGAAAGGAGAAAAAATGAAGAACGTTCTAATGGCAGTGTTGATTTATCTGGCACTGATTACTGTTATATTCTATATTATAGGTTATATTATCGGAACTAAATTCGATGCAAGGAGGAAAATTACACAAAGAGCAAAAGAACTGTTCGAAACAGAAAAGACCTTCAAAGAAGCATTGGAAGTTTATCCAAAGATGCTTAGGAAAAGGTACCATAAAGTCTGTTTAAGACAAGATGCATTGTTGATAATTGTGACCTTAGCATTAATGATTGCAGTAGTTTCTATTCATAATGAAATGAGTAACTGGGATGCATTCACCTCTAGAATGGTAATTTTTGCATTAGTTATAGATGCAGTAATAATGTTTTTAATGGCATACAAAGGTGCTGAATACGTTGATAATTATTATGAAGATGAAGAAGATGGAGAATATGAAGATGAAATTCTAGAAGAAGAGAAAATGAAATGGTATGATATTGCGGGTAAATGGATAAATGATGATGATTGTAATGCCATTGATGTTGTTGAAATAACGAAAGACTGCACATTTGCATATGCAAGAAATAAGGAAGGAAGAATAATTACTGTTTCTTATTTGAATGCAGGTAATTTATTTGATGATGAAGGAAGACTCAATTTGGATGATGAGTTAATGAAAGATATTAGACAGATAAAGGAAGATATAATGTTTAGGGTCAAAAAGACTGGTTCTGATTAAAATATAGAGTATATTGGTATGATGTAAGGTAAAACAACCTAAAGAGCAACTCAAGTATTTCTTGAGTTGCTCTTTTTCCCTTGAGTTTTATAAAAAAATATAGTATATTAAAATAAATGTTAAGAAATAGAGGGAATTTATGAAAGGAATTATTATAGAGAATATATCAAATTTGTATAAAGTAAAAACATTTGAAAATAATGAGATTTATGAAGCAAATGCAAGAGGCAAATTTAAGAAAGAACAAATAACACCAGTAGTAGGAGATAAAGTTGAAATAAGTATTGTAGATGAGAAAGATAAAAAAGCCATAATAGAAAAAATAGAAGATAGGGAAATTTATATAAAGAGACCTAAACTTGCAAACATGACACAAATAGTATTTGTAGTTTCGAGTAAGGACCCAAAACCTGATTTATTAATGTTAGATAAACAGCTAGCTTTTGCAGAATATTTAGGCTTAAAAGTAATAATAGTGCTTAACAAAACAGATTTAGATAAAAAACAGAACTTTAAAGATATAAGAGCAATATATGAAAAAATTGGATATAATGTAGTAGAAACAAATTCTAAAGAAAGAATTGGAATAGATGAACTAATTAAATTACTCAAAGGAAATATAAATGGGTTTTCAGGAAATTCAGGAGTTGGAAAATCTAGCTTAATAAATGCAATATTTAATAAAGATGTAACACAAGAAGGAGAGGTAAGTAAAAAAAATAAAAGAGGAAAAAATACAACAACAGCAATTAAATTATATGAAATAGATAAAAATACATTTATTGCAGATACACCTGGTTTTTCCACATTTGATATTTCAGAAATCAAAAGTAAAAATTTATGCAATTATTTTAAAGAATTTAAAAAATATATTAAGGATTGTGAATTTATTGGGTGTACTCATATAAAAGAAGAAAATTGTGGAATAAGAAAAGCTTTAGAAAGTGGTGAAATTTCACAGAATAGATATAATAATTTTATAAAAATATACCTAGATTTAAAAGATAAGGAGGAACATAAATGGTAGAAATTTCTGCATCAATATTGGATGCCAAAGAAGATGAGGCTGCAAAAACATTTTATAATTTAGAGGTTGCTAAGATAGATTATTTTCATATAGATGTTATGGATGGTAAATTTGTAGAAAAAAATACTGTTGATAAAATGAATAAATATGGAAACTTGTTAAAACAAATTACTACATTACCATTGGATGTGCATTTAATGGTAGAAGATGTTGAGACATATATTAAACTATATAGTGCAATAGAGCCAAATATTATAACTTTTCATTTAGAAGCAGTAAAAAATAAAGAGAAAATATACGAAATGATTAAATTGATAAAAGAAAATCATTGCAAAGTTGGAATTGCAATAAAACCAAATACAGATATAAAAGAATTATATGAATTTTTACCATATATTAATATGGCTTTAGTAATGACAGTTGAACCAGGGAAAGGAGGTCAGTCATTAATTCCAGAAACTTTAAGAAAAGTAAAAATTTTAAAAGAATATCTAAAGCAAAAGAATTTAGACACTTATATAGAAGCAGATGGAGGAATTAATTTAAATACTATAGAAGATGTAGCAAAAGCAGGTGTGGATATTGCAGTTGTGGGTAATGGAATTTTAAAAACAGAAAATTATAAAGATACTGTAAAAAAATTAAAAGCAAATTATTAAATAAAAAATAGCCATCATTGAAATTTATAATTTCAATGATGGCTTAATCTATTTTAAAATATTATTTTACTTTAGCAACTTTTTCATCAGTTTTATGTTTTTTTCCATTAAAGAAAAGATTGTATATAATAATGCCAAATCCTAAAATAGAAATAAATATTGATAATATAAATCCAATATAAGGAATCATTTGTAAAGCACCAATTACAACAGCTATTATAATAGCAATTAAGTATTCTATTAGCATTTTAGAGAATTTTTTATTATTATAAATTCTTCTAGCTAAAACAGATGCCAATATATAAGGCGAAATTCCTATTAAAGCAATATATATCGTTAAAAGTAAAAGTCCTACTGTTAAACCTATTTGAGCTGCCATTAAGATAATTGATAAAATTGGTATTGCAATTAATGCAATAAGACCTGTTAAAAATACTTTACCAAAATGATGTGTTAGGCAAGAAGAAGATTTTTCTAATCCTTCTTCTAAGAAGAATCTATAAAGTAAAAATACTAAACTTGCAGCAAATATACTATTAATAATACCAATTAAAATATCTAAAAAAGTATTAAATTTATTTGCTGAATTAGTTTTAATATAATTTGTTTGTCCAATAACAGCTCCTTCAGGAAGTTGTAACTCTGTACTGCTAGAATAGTTTAAATTACCAGATACTAGTCCTTGTGCAGAATCAGCAGACATGATTAAATTATTTGCATAGATATTTGCATTTCTACCAATAGAACCTAATAAGGTAGTTTTATTAGTTAATGCATATAAATCTTTAAAAGTTCCATGATTTGATGGAATATTTAATTCATTACAAGCAACATAAAGTGAGTCTGAATTTGCATTAAATTGTACGTTTTTTGCAACAATATATGTACTTTGATTTACATAAGAAGCTTCATCAAAAGTAACATTTCCCGTTGCACAAATAAATAAATTGCCATAAATTTTACCAGTTATAGTTACATTTTTTCCAAAGATGTATGCATTACCATCTACAGTTTGAGACATATTAATATCATCACCATATAAATATAAGTCATCATTTACAACGGTATTTGCATCAGTAGGATTAACTACAGCTGATTCTGTTTCATTTCCTTCTGCAAAACATATTGTAGAAATTGATAATATAATAACTAAAAAAATTGTCATTATAATATTTCGTGTTTTTTTCATTTGTAATACCTCCTATAAAAATTTCTAATAAAAATATATATTAACTGTAGTTTTTTGTCAATTCTTATGTTCAGATTTATATTTTTTACAAAATTTTTTGATTGTACAATTTTCACAGTTGGGGTTCCTTGCCATACAAGTATTTCTTCCATGCCATACAAAAAGATGGTTTATATCTTTTAAATATTCCCTTGGAATAATTTTTAATAAATCTTGTTCTATTTTTGCTGGTTCTTTTTCTTTTGATAAACCAAGTCTGTTAGATATTCTTTTTGCATGTGTATCTACAGCAATGCCTGTAGCAATTCCAAAAACTTCTAACAAAATAACATTAGCACTTTTTCTACCTATACCAGGAAGAGTAATAAGTTCTTCCATTGTGTTTGGAACAGTTCCGTTAAAGTCATTTAAAATTTTATTTGCACAAGCACGTGCATTTTTTGCCTTGTTTTTATAAAAACCACAAGGGTGAATTATTTCTTCTAGTTCAGTAACATTACAATTTGCAAAATCTTCAATTGTTGGGTATTTCTTAAATAATGTTGGAGTTGTTAAATTAACTCTCTCATCCGTACATTGGGCAGAAAGCATAACAGCTATAACTAATTGAAAAGGAGTTTTAAAATTTAAACTACATGTAGCATCTGGGTATGTTTTCTTTAAAGTTTCTACTAATTCTATAACATCTTTTTTATTCATAATTACCTCCTTTTTGAAAGATTATATCATAATAAGACATCAACATAAAGTAATCACGATAATAATTATTTTTTCATATTATATAAAAAAGGAGGTAATTAGTAATGGGTAAGATTTTAAAAAAGACTTTGGCAGTAATATTAATAGGATTGGGAATAGGAATATTATTAGTGTTATTACTTCCTTTTGCTGGATGGCTTTTTGTAATAGGTGTTGCCATCATTATTGTTGGAATTATTTGGCTAAGTAATTAAACTATTATCATGTTTGGTAAACTTAAATTAGGCAAACAAAAAAAGGAGGAGATAGGAATGACCATAGTTGTAAAAAAAGTTCCAAAATTTTTAAGAGGATTTGTAAAATTTATATTTAGGATTAAAGATTAATTAAATAATTGAATACATAAAAATATCGCCAGATGTAATCTGACGATATTTTTAGGCTTTCACAAAAAAAGGGTTATTTATAATAACCCTCACAAGTATATAAACTTAAGCTCTTTTAACTTTTCCAGAACGTAAACATTTTGCACATACTTTAATTTTCTTTGGTTGTCCATCTACTATTGTTTTTACAGTTCTTAAATTTGGTTTCCAAGTTCTTGAAGCTCTATTACTAACATGTGAACGTGTTATACTAAGTTTGTTTCCATGAGAAATTGCTTTTTCACAAATTGCACATTTTGCCATAATAATTGCACCTCCTATTAAGATAATAAACTGACTGTTAATTATCTTACCATATTATAACAAAAAAAACAAGACTTTTTAGAAAAAATAGTATATAATAAATGAAATTATACTTCTAATAGGAGGAAAAAATGGCAGATTTAAATAAAGAAGTGCAGTATATAAAGGGAGTTGGACCTAATAGGGTAAAATTATTAAATAATTTAAATATTTTTACTTTAAAAGATTTAATTACATATTATCCTAGAGATTATGAAGATAGAAGCAAACCAAAAAAAATAGAGGATTTAGTAGATGGAGAAGAAGCTTTAATAGCTGCAATTCCTGTTGCTAGAATGAATGAAATAAGAACGAGAAATAAAAGAATGGTAATATATAGGCTTATTGTAGAAGATGAAACAGGTAGATGTGTAATTACATGGTATAACCAAAGTTATTTAAGAAATAGATTTAAAGTTGGAGAAATCTATTATTTCTTTGGAAAAGTAAAAAGAATCCAAAATAGAATAGAGATGAATTCACCAGTATATGATGACCAAAACATAAGGAAAAATACTGGAAAAATAATACCAATTTATCCATTAACATACAATCTTTCACAAAATGTTTTAAGAGGAATAATAGAAAATGCAATTGCTTTAGTAAATAATACATTGTCAGAAACTTTACCAAAATATATTTTAGATGAATATAAATTATTGGGAATAAATGAGTCAATAAATAAAATACATTTTCCAGAGAATTTTGATGAATTTCAAAAGGCTAGGAAAAGATTGGTATTCGAAGAATTATTAGGTATGCAATTAGCATTATTAAATTTAAAAAATAAATATGAGGCAGATACAAATGGTATTCAATTTGATAAAAATGTAAAAATGTCAGATGTTATAAATGTTCTTCCTTTCAAATTAACAAAAGCGCAATTAAGGGTTTTAGAAGAGATTGATAAAGATATGGAAAGTAAGAAAAATATGAATAGGTTGTTACAGGGAGATGTTGGCTCTGGAAAAACTGCAGTTTCAATTATTGCATCATATAAAGCAGTAAAATGTGGGTATCAAGTAGCAATTATGGCTCCAACAGCAATTTTAGCAAGTCAACATTTAGAAAGTTTTACAGAAATTCTAAACCAATTTGGAATTAGGTGTGAATTATTAATTTCTAGCATAACCAAAAAGAAGAAGGAAGATATTCTAGAAAGATTAAAAAATGGAGAAATAGATATTTTAATAGGCACACATGCTTTACTAGAAGAAAATGTAGTATTTAAAAATTTGGGTTTTGTTGTAACAGATGAACAACATAGATTTGGAGTAAAACAGCGTACTACAATTGTAGAAAAAGGTAAAAATCCAGATGTATTAGTAATGACTGCAACCCCAATACCAAGAACATTGGCTTTAATTTTATATGGTGATTTGGATATTTCTATAATAGATGAATTACCTCCAAACAGAAAGAAAATAGACACTTATGCAGTAACTAAAGGAATGGAAGAAAGAGTAAACAATTTTATAAAAAAGCAAATTGATGAAGGTAGACAAGCATATATTGTTTGCCCATTAGTAGAAGAAAATGAAGAATTAAATTTAAAATCCGTAACAGCTTTAGCTGAAAAATATAAAAATGAAGTATTTAAAGATTATAGAGTAGAATATTTACATGGAAAAATGAAAAATAAAGAAAAAGATGAAATAATGGAACGATTTAAAAATGGTGATATAGACATACTTATATCTACAACAGTAATAGAAGTTGGCGTAAATGTTCCAAATGCAAGTATAATGGTTGTAGAAAATGCAGAAAGATTTGGGTTAGCACAACTTCATCAATTAAGAGGAAGAGTTGGAAGAGGAGAATATCAATCATATTGTATATTAATATATCAAGGAAATTCGGATGTAATAAGAAAAAGAATGAAAGTTATGACAGAAACAAATGATGGATTCATTATTTCAGAAAAAGACTTGGAACTTCGTGGAAGTGGAGAATTTTTTGGAACAAGGCAACATGGACTTCCAGAATTTAAAATTGCTAATCTTTTTGAAGACATGCCAATTTTAAAGCAAGTTCAAGCATTGTCAATAAAAATAATGGAAGAAGATCCAAAGTTGGAATTAAATAAAAACAAAGAATTAAAACGATTAATACAGGATAAATTTAAAGATAGGGTAGAAATATAAAAATATATGCTACTATTTATAAAAAAATAAATAATTGTTGACTTTTATGTAAAAAATAAATAAAATTAAAATAAGTTAAAAATAAATAAAAAGGATGTTAAAAATGGATATAAAAATTGTATTATCAATTATTGGAGCATTATTATCTTTAGCAGCAGTTGTGCTAATATATAATGCTAGAAAAATCGTAAAAGAAAGATTTAGTTTTGGAGACCAAAATAGTGGTACTTTAGTTGTAAAGGCCATAGGTTTATTTCTATTTTTCATAGGAATGTTAATAATATTTTTTAATTTAACATAGGAAATAAGGAGGATATACAAATGAGACAATTAGGTTCAATTTTATCATTACTATTTGCAGCAATGTTTTGGGTTTTTAGAGTAGTACTTGCCTATACAACCGCAACAGGAAAGGATATGGGATTCCCAATAGAAAATTTTAATGTGGAAGTAATTTTACTATTTGTTGTTTTAATATTACTTGTATTTGTATACAAAAGAAATATAATAGCAGCAATTATATATCTATTAGTATATGCAGGTTATTTTGGACCACAATTATTTAATGCAATTATGACTGTAGCAAGTTCAGATGGAATGGCAGATATTTATACTTATGATACAATTATTGCTTCAACAATTGGTATCGCAGTAGCTTTATTTGCATTTTTAAATATTTTAGTAGATAAAAATAGAGCAGCACATCCAACAGATAAGAAGACAGATTGGTTTTATAATAATAAAGAGTATGATAGAAAATTAGATGAAAGAGCAGATAAAAATAATTATAGAACATTGTAATATAGAAGCAAGCTATGATGGAAGTGAAGTGCACCCCAAATGTTAGACAAAAAATCTAATGTTTGGAGGTGTATTTTTTATAGTATAGGAAAAATCGAAGATTTTGACTATACCAGAACAAAAAATAAAGGCATACAAAAAAAGCCTTAATAAGAAAAGGATATATTACCAATATATGTAAATGATTAGTTACCATCGTAAGTATATTCAATAC
>CALXMM010000014.1 GCA_944389475.1 uncultured Clostridia bacterium | reverse complement strand
TTTCTTATTAAGGCTTTTTTGGTATGCCTTTATTTTTTGTTCTGGTATAGTCAAAATCTTCGATTTTTCCTATACTACAAAAAAAGGTTTAGAAAATAATTTCTAAACCTTCTTTTTATTTATTTTAGTACATTCCACCCATGTCTGGCATTCCTGATTGTGCACCAGCTGCAGGTTTTTCTTCTTTTTTATCTGCTACTAAACTTTCTGTTGTTAATATCATAGAAGCTATACTTTCTGCATTTTGTAAAGCACTTCTTGTAACTTTTGTTGGGTCTACTACTCCAGCCTTTTTCATGTCTTCGTATGTTTCTGTTCTAGCATTAAATCCAACACCTTTTTCTGAATTTTTAACTTTTTCTACAATTACAGCTGGTTCTAATCCTGCATTAACTGCAATTTGTCTTGCAGGTTCTTCTAATGCTTTTAATACAATTGAAGCACCTAATTTTTCATCACCTTTTAATGTATCTACAAATTTGCTAACTTCTGGAATTATATCTATATATGTTGTTCCTCCACCTGCTACAATTCCTTCTTCTACTGCAGCTTTTGTTGCAGATAATGCATCTTCTATTCTTAATTTTTTATCTTTCATTTCTATTTCTGTTGCAGCTCCAACTTCTATTACAGCTACACCACCAGCAATTTTAGCTAATCTTTCTTGTAATTTTTCTCTATCGAAATCGCTCTTTTCTTCACTTATTTGTGCTTTTAATTGAGCAACTCTATCTGCTATTTGTTGTTTATCTCCCATGCCATCAACAATTATAGTATTTTCTTTTTGAACTTTAACTTGTTTTGCTCTTCCTAATTGTTCAATTCTTGTATCTTTTAATTCTAATCCTAAATCTCCTGTAATAACTTCTCCACCTGTTAAAATAGCTATATCTTGAAGCATTTCTTTTCTTCTATCACCATATCCAGGTGCTTTAACAGCAACTACATTTAATACACCTCTTAATTTATTAAGTACTAATGTAGATAATGCTTCATTTTCCATATCATCACATATGATAACTAATTTTGCAGATTGTTGCATTAAGCTTTCTAGTAATGGTAATATTTCTTGAATATTGCTAATCTTCTTATCTGTAATTAATATATATGGATTATCTAAAACAGCTTCCATTTTTTCTGTATCTGTTACCATGTATGGAGAAATATATCCTTTATCAAAAGACATTCCTTCTACAACATTAACTGCTGTATCTGATGTTTTTGATTCTTCTATAGTTATAACTCCATCTTTAGATACTTTTTCCATTGCTTCTGCAATTAATTGTCCTACTTCTTCATTATCTGCTGATACACTTGCAACTCTTGCTATATCATCTTTTCCATCAACTTCAGAACTAATTTTCTTAATTTCTTCTACTGCTTTTGTTGTTGCTTTATCCATACCTCTTTTTATTGCCATTGGATCTCCACCTGCAGCAACATTTTTAACTCCTTCTTTTACCATTGCTTGTGCTAAAACTGTTGCTGTTGTTGTTCCATCACCTGCAACATCATTTGTCTTTGTAGAAACTTCTTTTACAAGTTTTGCTCCCATGTTTTCGAAACTATCTTCTAATTCTATTTCTTTTGCTATTGTAACACCATCATTTGTAATTAGTGGTGCTCCAAAACCTTTATCTAGGACTACATTTCTTCCTTTAGGTCCTAATGTAACCTTTACTGTATCTGCTAATTTATTTACACCATTTAATAATGATTTTCTTGCATCTTCACCAAATTTAATTTCTTTTGCCATAACAAATTACCAACCTTTCTATCTTACTAATAAAGTTTAATAATAAACTCACTTAAAACATTTTCTTTTGCTAATATTATTCTACAACTGCTAAAATATCTGATTGTCTAACAATCTTATATTCTTCTCCTTCATATTTAACATCTGATCCAGAATAATTATTTATTATAACTGTATCACCTTTTTTTACATACATTTCTTCTAATTTCCCATCAATCTTTTCACCAGGTCCAACCTCTATAACTTTTGCTGTTTGTGGTTTTTCCTTTGCTGTTGTTGATAAGATTATTCCACTTTTTGTTTTCTCCTCTTCTTCTTCCATTTTTAATAATACTCTGTCTGCTAATGGTCTAATCATTACACATTACCTCCTATATTTTATTATCTATATATTTTTTAGCACTCTTTCTTTGTGACTGCTAATAATTTATACCTTTTATTAGCAAATGTCAAGTGAGTTTGCTAATTTTCACAAAAAATTCACATTTGTTTTTTACCCAATGTTTTTTCTCTCCTATTTTATTAGTAATTTAATGGTTTTAGAACAAAAACTTAAAATAAATTTAATTTTTAAAATGTGAGCATTTTCTACCATAAAAAGAAAGTGAAATTCATTTATTGTATGCAGTAAAAAAAGGATTTAGGTTCTCCCTAAATCCTTTTCTTCGCTGCTTCTACTAATCCAACAAATAATGATGCAGGTCTATTTGGTCTAGATTTTAATTCTGGATGGAATTGTACTCCAATAAAAAATGGATGATTTTCTAATTCCACTATTTCTACTAGTTTTCCATCTGGTGATAATCCAGAACAAATAAGTCCAGCATTTTCTAACTTTTCCCTATATTCATTATTATATTCAAAACGATGTCTATGTCTTTCTGAAATCTTTTCATTTCCATATAAACTTCTAACTTTGCTATTTTCTTTTAAGATACAAGGATAAGCACCTAATCTCATTGTACCTCCCATTTCTTTTATACCCTTTTGTTCATCCATTATATGGATAACTTTATTCTTTGCATTTTCATCAAATTCTTCTGAATTAACGTTTTCTAATTTTAAAACATTTCTGGCAAATTCTACAACAGACATTTGCATTCCAAGGCATATTCCTAAAAATGGTATATTATTTTCTCTTACATATGTAATAGCTGTAATCATACCTTCTATACCTCTATTTCCAAAACCTCCAGGAACAACTACCCCATCAAAATCTTTTAATTTTTCCTTTACATTATTTTTATTTAGTGTTTCAGAATCAACTAAATCAACTTCTACTTTTACATCATTTGCATATCCAGCATGTGTTAAGCTTTCTATAACTGATATGTAAGAATCCTCTAATTTAGTATATTTACCAACAATTGCTATTTTAACTGTTTTATCCTGTATATTTTCTATTTTATCTATCATTTCCTGCCATTCTGAATTATCTGGAATATAATTATCCAATCTTAGATGGTTACAAACCGCTCTTCCTAAACCTTCTTTTTCTAACATAAGTGGTACTTCATATAAGCATTTTACTGTTTTATTTTCTATAACATTTTCCTTTCTAACATTGCAAAACAAAGCTAATTTTTCTCTTATAGAATCTGGAATAGGAATCTCACTTCTACAAACTAATATATTAGGTTTTATTCCATAAGATTGTAATTCTTTAACAGAATGTTGAGTTGGTTTTGACTTAATTTCATTAGAACCTGTAATATATGGCAAAAGAGTTACATGGATGTATAACACATCTTCTGGATTTTTCTCCAATCCCACTTGTCTTATTGCTTCAATTATTGAAAGTCCTTCTATATCACCTACTGTTCCTCCTATTTCGGTAATTACTATATCTGTATCCGTATTTTCAAAACTATATATTTTCTCCTTTATTTCATTTGTAACATGTGGTATTACTTGTACAGTTTTTCCTAAATAATCTCCTCTTCTTTCTTTTTCTAAAACTTCCAAGTAAATCTTTCCCATTGTAATACTAGAATCTCTTGTTAAATTCTCATCTATAAATCTTTCGTAATGTCCCAAATCCAAATCTGTTTCTGCACCATCATCTGTAACAAAAACTTCTCCATGTTCATATGGGCTCATGGTTCCTGGGTCCACATTTAAATATGGATCAAATTTTTGAATAGTAACTTTATATCCCCTATTCTTTAATAATCTTCCCAAAGATGCTGCTGTTATTCCTTTACCTAAACCAGAAACAACTCCACCTGTTACAAAAATATACTTAGTATTCATTTTACTACCCCTTTCTCAAAACCAACTTTTGTACTAAAAACTGCAAAAAGAGATTAAAAAAATTGCCAAAATCGGTTTTTTTTTAATCTCTCATATGTAAAAACTTATTTTATTTTATCACTTTATAATTAATGTTGCAAGTATTTAAGAAATTTTATCCAATGTATATTGGAATGTTGCTGCAAATAAAGTTACTAATTTAAATAATAAAGTATATAAAATTTGTCCTATTAATGACATTATTGCTGCTCCAAGTGCAGATGCTATAACTATAAATAAAATTGGATGTAATTTAGTTTTATATATCTCTTTAACTATTATAATAAATAATCTTGCAACACAAATCATAACTAATACATATATTACTAAAGCAATTAAATTAAATTGTCCCATAATTATATTAGAAGACATATAATATGCAACTTTTATAATAACAGCTGCAGCAAAAGCTTCAATTTCTTTATCTCTTTTTAAGTATTCATATACTAAAACTGCTACTATTATATCAAAAACAAAACCTAATGCTATTACCATGAAACTTACCTCCTTTTATAAATTCATTGAATCTATGATTTCTAAAACCTTTTGTTCAAAATCAACTTCTTTTTCTTCGTTTTTTATACTTGTCATAACTATTGTTTTCATTTGATTTGTACTATTTGTAATGTAATATACTTTTCCTTGTTCTGTTGACTTTGTATCTGGGTCCGTATAAGTATAGTTATAAGTTACATAATAAATATAATCTGTTGCTTTAATAAATTCTTTTGAATCTAAAGTTATTAAATAATCATCTGTTGCATTTAATTCTTTTTTTATATCTATTGCTTGACATGCTGTATCAGCCTCTTCTTTATTATTTAAATCTATAACAGCATTTCCTGTTGATTCAGCTTCGTTTTTTACAGCTACTAAATTTCCTGTGTTTAAATCAACTAATTTAGTATAACCAACTGTATAATCTTCTATTTGAGCCATTTCTTTTGAATCATATGTCCAATAATCTGTTTTAGTTGTAACTTGTTTACCTACATTTAAATTATTATTTACATCATCTATATATTGCATAGATGTAATTCCTGAAACCAATGCCATTGAGATTACACAAAACAAGAAAATTATAATAACTTGATAAGCTTTAATTTTCTTTTGAGCTATTCCATAAATAATTCCCAATATAGCTATTATTATCATAATAATTACAACTATATGGCATAAATACAAACATGTCCACATATCAATCTCTCCTTTACATTTTTCTACAAATATTATACATTTTTTGTTTTAATTTGTATATTTCCATAATATTACTTTTTTGTTACAATTTTGTATCATAAGATTATAATTTCCTCTATAATATGATATACTAGATATATTCAATAAATAATTTGGAGTGTACAGTATTCTATGAAAAGTAGAGTACGAAAGCAAAATATTAATTTAAGGAGGTATGTATATGACACCACATAACGAAGCTGAAATTGGTGATTTTGCAAAGACTATTATTATGCCAGGAGATCCCTTAAGAGCAAAATATATAGCTGAAAATTTTTTAGAAAATGCAAAATTAGTTAATTCTGTTAGAGGAATGTTTGCCTATACTGGTTTATACAAAGGTAAAAAAATTTCTGTTATGGCTCATGGAATGGGAATGCCAAGTATTGGAATATATTCATATGAATTATATAAATTTTATAATGTAGAAAATATTATTAGAATTGGTTCTTGTGGAGGATATCTAAAAGAAATAAATTTATTTGATGTAATTTTAGCTAATGATGTTTATACAGAAAGCAATTATGCATTAACACTTAATAACGAAAATTGTCACATTGTTTCTGCTGATAAAACTCTTAATTCTGTTATAAAACAGGTTGCTGAAATTTCTAACCAGAAATTAATAGAAGGAAATACTGTATGTACCGATGTTTTTGACCATTATATGACAGATATTAAAAAATTTTTTAATAGAATACCTAAAGGATTTAATCCAGTTTCTGCCGAAATGGAAGCCTTTGCATTATTTTACAATGCTAAATTATTAAATAAAAAAGCTGCTTGTTTAATGACTGTTGTTGATTCACAATTCATAGAAAAACAAGCATCCACAGAAGAACGTGAACAAGGACTAAATAATATGATAAAAATAGCACTTGATAGTGGCATTTTGCTATAAAGATGAATCTCTATATGTGTTTGGCGATATCTACCTCCACTATGGACTTTCACCTATTAGCTAAACGCATTGCCTGTCGCACTATTTTAAAAAGCTATACAAATGACAAATTTGTATAGCTTTTATTTTTATATATTCAATTCTTGTTTTATCTTAATTGCCAAATCCTTATTTATTCCTTTAACTGTCATTATTTCCTCTGGTGAAGCATTTTTTATATTACTAACTGTTTTAAATCTTTTTAATAATAAATTTCTTTTTACTTCACCAATTCCTGAAATTTTGTCCAAAGCAGATTCTGTCATCTCTTTATCACGTAATTTTTTATGGTATGAAATTGCTGTATCATGCACAGTATCTTGAAATCTAGTAATTAAATTTAATAATTCTTCTGAAATAGCTATTTCTTTTCTATCCTCATCCATTAATGCTCTAGTTCTATGCTTATCATTTTTAACCATTCCAAAAATTTTTATATCAAGATTATATTTGTTAACTGCTTCTCTTGCAGCTCTTATTTGCGTTATACCACCATCCACAAAAATCACATCCGGTAAATTTCCAAATCCTGTACTTGTTCCATTTATAGAATGTTTTAACCTTCTTTCTATTACCTCTTCCATACATCTTGGATCATCTTGACCATATACTGTCTTTATCTTAAATCTTCTTGACAAATTTTTCTTGATAATCCCATTCTGCATTACACACATTCCTGCTACAGTATTTGTTCCAGATATGTTAGAAATATCATAACACTCTATCTTCCTTGGAATTTTATCCATTTTTAAAACATCTTTTAATTCTAGTAACAAACTATTTTTATCCTCAAATTTATTTTTTAATGTAACTTCTGCATTTTTTTCTGCCATTTCTACAAAACGTAATTTTTCACCTTTTTGAGGAGTCTTAATTTCAACTTTTCTATTTGCTAAATTAGAAAGCCATTCTTCTATTGTATTCATATCTTCTGGCTCATATCTCATCATTATTTTATTTGGAATATTTGGATTATCCATATAATATTGCTTAATAAAACCTGACAAAATCTCACTATCGGACATATCCACTAAATCCTGGAAGAAATAATATTCTCTTCCAATCATTTTACTTCCTCTTACAAAAAATATTTCTACACATACCTCTAAATCATTTTTTGCAATTCCTATGACATCTATATTATTTTCTGATATATTGGATACTTTTTGTTTTTCAGAAATTCTTTCTATAGCAACCATCTTATCCCTTAAATATGCTGCCTTTTCAAACTCTAGTTTTGCTGAAGCTTCTTTTATTTGATTTTCTAATTCCTTAAGTATTTTGCTTGTCTTTCCCTCTAATAGGTCAATTATCTCATCAATTTGTTTTCTATAATCTTCTTTAGAAATATATCCAACACAAGGTGCAAAACATTTTTTTATTTGATAATTTAAACAAGGTCTTGTTGTAGATTTAAAATTTCTACATTGTCTAATTCTATATTTGCTTTTTATAAAATCAACCATTTCCTTCGCTGCTCCAGAATTTGCATATGGTCCAAAATATTTTGAACCATCATTTAATATTCTTCTAGTTATTATTACATTTGGGAAATCTGATTTTACATCAATTTTTATATATGGATATGTTTTATCATCTTTTAATAATACATTAAATTTAGGTCTATATTTCTTTATTAAATTACACTCTAATATTAAGGCTTCAGCCTCATTATCAACAACAATATATTCAAAATAGTCAATTAAAGAAACCATCTTCTTTATACGTTCTGTTTTATTAGTCTTTCTAAAATATGATGTAACTCTTCTTTTTAGAGAAACTGCTTTACCAACATATATAATATTATTGTTTTTATCATGCATTAAATATACCCCAGGCTTAGATGGTAAATTTTTTATTTCCTCTTCTATATTAAATTTGTTTTGCACTTTTTCACCTCCATATATAATTAAAATCCAAGATATATTATATCATATTATGCACTATTTTTTAAAGGACTTGATACTTTTTTAATTTTATTATAATATTATACCATAAGTCAAAAAGCTACAAGATAAGAATATATCGAAAGGAGGATTATTTTATATTATATAAATGACATTTTAGCGCCAGGACACTAACTAGCATAATTTTATTTTTGCATAATTAGTGTTGACGAGGTCAGAGTTATCGAAATATTCGGCGGATGCTCTGTGGTATGCTACTACCATAAATATTAGCAAAAACTACTAGCAATAGTAGAACAAATCTAATTGTGTAGCTATATTGTTACTTTTTGGCTAATTTTATAGTACGTTTTTTTTAAATTATTTTATAAATAAAGTAAGTCGTACTAAATTATATAGGAGGTACAATATATATGTGTGGAATTATTGGTTATATAGGAACCAAAAAAGCAAAGCCAATTTTAATTAATGGTTTACTTAGATTGGAATACAGAGGTTATGACTCTGCAGGTATTGCCACAATAGAAAATGATGGCATAAAAGTAGTAAAAGAAAAAGGTAGAATTGCAAATCTAAATTCTATGAAAGAAGTAGATACTTTAGAAGGAACAATAGGTATTGGTCATACTAGATGGGCAACACATGGAAAGCCTTCTGCTGTAAATTCTCACCCTCATTATGATAATAGCAAAACATTTGCTGTAGTACATAATGGAATAATAGAAAATTATCATGAATTAAGAAAATTTTTAGAGGATAACGGATATACTTTTCTTTCTGATACAGATACAGAAGTTATTCCAAACTTAATTCATTATTATTACAAAAAAGAAAAAGATTTTTTAAAAGCTGTAAAATTAGCAACTGATAAATTAAAAGGAAGTTTTGCATTAGAGATTTTATGTAAAGACTCACCTGATAATATGATTGTTGTTAGACAGGATAGCCCTTTAGTTATTGGTAGAGGATTAAATGAAAATTATATTTCTTCAGATATTCCTGCTATACTTTCATTTACTAAAGATTTCTACTTTTTAAATGATCGTGAATTTGCAGTTTTATCAAGAAATCACATAGATTTTTATGATAATAATTTAAATAAAATAGATAAAGTTGTAAAAAGTATCGAATGGGATACTGCTTCAGCTGAAAAAGATGGTTATGAAGATTTTATGCTAAAAGAAATTTATGAACAACCAAATGCCATTAGAGAAACAATTGGTTCAAAATTGTCAGATGAAAAAATTTCTTTTAATGATTTTGAAATATCAAAAGATTATTTAGAAACAATTAATAGAATATATATAGTTGCATGTGGTACTGCTAAAAATGCAGGTCTTGCTACAAAAGCAACTTTTGAAAATTTCTGTAAAATTCCTACAGAAGTTGATATAGCATCAGAATTTAGATATAGAGACCCACTAATTGATGAACATACTCTATGTATTTATATTAGTCAATCTGGAGAAACAGCTGATACCATTGCAGCATTAAAATTAGCTAAACAAAAAGGAGCCAAAACAATTGCAGTTGCAAATGTTATTGGAAGTTCCATCACTCGTGAAGCAGACTACTGTATTTATACACATGCAGGTCCAGAAATTGCAGTTGCTTCTACAAAAGCATATACTTCACAAGTTGTTTTATTAAATATTTTAGCTTTATACTTTGCAGAAGTATTAGGTAGAGAATCTAGCAAAGAAATTAATGCCATAAAAAAGGAAATCCTAGAATTACCTAAAAAAGCTGAAATAACACTTGGCAACGTGGCAGAAGTAAAGAACTTTGCAAACCTTGTTTACAAAGAAACTGACATATTCTTCCTAGGTAGAGGTGTGGATAGTTATGTAGCAGAAGAAGGTTCATTAAAACTTAAAGAAATCTCATATATTCACTCAGAAAGTTACCCTGCAGGAGAATTAAAACACGGACCTATTGCTTTAATAGAAAATGATGTTACAGTAATTGGAATTATGACAAATCCAAAATTAGTGGAAAAAACTATAAGTAATTTGCAAGAAGTAATTACAAGAGGAGCAAAAACTTTAGTAATAACAAATCAAAAAGTTGATGATTCTCAATTTTATAAGGTAATCCATATACCGGAAACAAATTCTTGCTTATCACCTATTTTATCCATAATACCTTTACAATTACTAGCTTATTATATTTCAAAAGAAAAAGGATTGGATGTAGATAAACCAAGAAATCTTGCAAAATCTGTAACAGTTGAATAGGATATAATAATCAGGAATTTAAAGACACTCCCATTCTCATTTCGGGCTACGGGATAATCTTTAAATTCCTCTTTTCTTTTTAATGCCTCTATCTTCTAAAACTTCTTGAACCATTTTTTTATCAATTGATTTATTAAATATTTTCGAATACTCAATTACTGTATTTAATACTCCTTCTAACTCCATTATATTAGAATTAACTAATTTTGCTATCATTGATAATGTCTCTTCATTTATTTCTAAGTTTTTCATTTTTGCTTTATTTTTTAATATTTCTAATCTTTCCTCAAAATTATAGTCCGAAATTTTTGCTACTATTCCCCAATTAATTCTTGCCTCAATTCTATTTTCCAGTAAATTAATATCTTTTGGTGCCTTATCACTAGAAAGAATAATTTTTTTGTTCTTAAAATATAAATCATGAAATGTATTAAAGAACTCTTCCTGAATTCTTTCTTTACCAGCTATATATTGAATATTATCTATAGCTAGTGCATCTACACTTCTATATTTCTCTCTGAATTGTTTCATAGTATTTTCTTTTATTGCATTAATTAGTTCAACAGTAAATTGATCTGCAGTATTATATAACACATTTAAATTTTTATTATTTTCTAAAATTTTATTCAAGATTGCACAACATAAATGTGTTTTTCCCACTCCATTTCCACCATATATAAACAATAGATTATAATTTGTTTTATTTTCTGCTATATCTTCTGCAACATTAAAAGCAAATTCATTATTCTTTACTACTACGAATTTTTCAAAAGTATATTTTGATATTATCGACTTATTCAAATTGTTTTGCATTTTTATATTTACCCCTTTATTTATTTTATCCAATATTATTTTTTCTTTTTTATACAACATTTTAGCAATGTATTTTTATTTCCTTCAAATAATCATTTAAAGTGTCCAAAATCTCTTCTATTTCTAACAATGTATATTTATTAACATCTATACTTGCTATTCTTACATAGTATTTATGTGGTAAACAGTTATCCTTTTTTAAAACTCCTTTAGAATTATTATTTAAACCAATTCCATATTTTTTTAATCTCTTTAATAATTCCTCTGTAACAACTTGGTCAAAAATATCTACCTTTGTATGTAGATTTTTATAACATACATATTGGGTATATTTTATTATCTCATTTTGTTTTATTACATAATGATTTTTTATATCATAAAATTTTACTTTTCCATTTTCTAAATATTCTTTTTCTTTCAAATAATTTTCTATTTTATTTTCTTTTTTTGAAGGTATATCTAAAATTTTCTCTTTTTTAGCTAGTTTTATAACTATCCTATTTCTATCTTCTTTTAAATCGATTTCGACATATATATAATCAAAATTCTTGCTAATAACATTATTAAATTTTTTAGATGCATACCACCAAGTCCCACCGGACCTATTATCCGCATAATTCCATCCAACTATATTTTGGGATTTATCTTTACTTTCTAATTCACTATAAAAACTCGTATATATTGCATCTTGTGGCTTTTTTAGAATATCAGATTTTTCATCTTCTATTTTTACACTTACAATATCTTTTTTTAATGAAAATTTTTCGATTTCTTCCAAATATTCATAATAATCATTTATATACATATTATCTAAATTGAAGCCCTTGAACAAATTAATCATATCTTTTCTTGTTATCACTGAACTTACAGATTTATTATTTATATTATATTCATCATAAATCTTATAATAGCAAGTAAAGATATTATTATGACTTATCCCACTATCAATTAATGAATATTCATACTTATTAATTTGGTCATCATGTTCTCTCATTTTTATTTTATCTTCTATAATTATGTAATACTCACCTAGAATAAGCAAAATATCAATATTTTTATATTGTTGTTTTATCTCTACTCTATAATCTTCATTATTTATATATTTTTTTAATTTGTCGTTTTTAGTTTTATTAACTATTAATTTTATAAACTCTTTTGCTAGCTTTTTTAATCCCTCATCCTTAGTATTTATTCCATTTATTAACCAGCATAGGAAAGCATCTTGGCTTAGTTCTTTAGTAGCAAATTTAAACATATTATTTCCCGAATTTTTCATAACCTATACCTCCATCTCTTTATATGAAAGTATATCACCTTAATTGTTTTGAATCTACACTTTTCTTTAAATTACTACTACCCAATACAACCTATGACCACTTTGCAAAAAAATACTTAACTTAAAGTTAAGTATTCAAACGATAAAAATTTGTAATATAATTAACAATATTGCTCCTGGCAAACCCAATAATCCAATTAATGCAGATGTGAAAATATTTAAACCTATATGGAAGTTAATGCTTTGCCCAATAAAGTTTATTAATAAGATTAATAAACCTCCTAAAATTGAATTTAATGCTAATTTACATACAAATTTTAGTGGCTTTACAAAAATTCTTCCAAATAGAAATATAAAACATATTGATGCAGCAAAAACTAACATATTATTATAGTCCATATACATCACTCCTACCTAATCTTATGATGATATATGGACAAATATAACTTGTATTCAGTTATTATTAATTAAACTACATTGCTTCTTGTTTAGTTAAATTTCTAATATCTTTTTCTTGAATATTATCTATAATTAATCCTCTTCTTTTTATTTTCTTTAATAAATAATTTAATTTAGCCTGATTTGCCTTAATCTGATAAGCATAATAATCTACTAATTCATCTTCTGCAAATTCAAAGTTTTTATGTGCTAGTTCTAAATCCATTTTTGTTTTTATTAATGATTTTACCAAATCCAAGCTCTTCTCTTCATCTGTTTGGTCAACAATTTTACTTTCTTTTATATAAGTTTCATAAATCATTCTATCACCTCAACTATACTATAGTAAGTATATTCAAAAATTTTCAAATTATACCAAAAATTTGATTATTATAATCGAAATAGATTGAATTACAAATAAGTTTAAAGTATTAGAAACTAAAAGATTATTGCTTGCCTCAATTACACCTAATTTTTCATTGTTATTTTTATGAAATTTTTGGCTTTCTATAAATGTAATAAATTCCGGAATACTTGTAGCTATTCCAGAAATATTACCTATTGTATGTGGTTTTAATTTTAAAACTTCACCTATTTTTCTAAGGGTTGGAACTAATAATCTTTTAGATGTCAAAGTAATAACTAATAATTCTAGTATTAATTTTATAATTTCAAAATACAAATCCATAATCTTCTCCTTTATGGATTATTCACTTTATTCACAAAAAAAATACACCTAAAATATTAATTACTTAATACTTTAGGTGTATTCCATATTTATAAAATTATTTTAATAACTCTAAAATTGCCATTTCAGCACCGTCACCTTTACGAGGTCCTACTTTAAGAATTCTTGTATATCCTCCAACTTTTCCGGCTGTAGTATATCTTTCTGCTAATTCTCCAAATAATTTTGCTGGAATATCTATATTTTTTCCATCTTCATCTTTAACTTTAGATACACAATTCATTATTTTTCTTCTAGCATTTAATCTTGAAGGCATATCTTTTTGTCTTTTTTCTGTTACTTCTTCTTTAACAACTTTTAAATATTCGTTACCATTTTTGCTTTTTGCTACTTCTGTAACTTTATTTCCATTAGCATCTCTTTTTGCTCTTACTATTTTCTTTTCTACTTCTTCGTAGTTATCTTTTTCTTTAATAGCTAAAGCAATTAGTTTATTAGCTATAGCTTGTGTTTCTTTAGCTCTAGCTAATGTTGTTTCTATTTTTTCGTTTACTAATAAATCAGTTACTTGTGTTTTTAGCATAGCTTGTCTTTGTGCAGTTGTTTTACCTAGTTTTCTATTCTTTGCCACTTTTTTCACACCTTTCTAATTTATTTTATTCATCTTCTGGCGCAAAGTCCAATCCTAATGAATGTAATTTATTTGTTACTTCATCCAATGACTTTTTACCTAAATTTCTTACTTTCATCATTTCTGACTGAGTTTTATTTACTAAATCTTCTACTGTTACAATACCAGCTCTCTTTAAACAGTTAAATGAACGTACAGAAAGCTCTAAATCTTCGATTGTCATTTCTAATACTTTTTCTTTCTTAGATTCTTCTTTTTCAACCATTACTTGAGTATTCTTTGTAGCTTCTGATAAATCTATAAATAATTCTAGATGTCCTGTCATAACCTTAGCAGCTAAACTTAATGCTTCATATGGTTTTAAACTTCCATCTGTCCATACTTCAATTACTAATTTATCATAATCTACTCTTTGTCCAACTCTAGTATTTTCAACAGAATAGTTTACTTTTTTTACAGGTGTGTAAATTGAATCTATTGGAAGTACAGATATATCTTGTCCTTCTTTTTTGTTTTGTTCTGCTGTATTATATCCTCTTCCTTTATTAACTGTCATTTCAATAACTAAATGTCCACCTTCTGAAACTGTTGCAATATGTAAATCTTTATTCAATACTTCTACAACACCATCAGTTATTATATCTCCAGCTGTAACTTCTCCTTCTTTTGCATCAATTCTAATAACTCTTTCTTCATTTCCTTCCATTTTTAGACGAACATCTTTTAAGTTAACAATAAGTTCTGGTACATCCTCCACTACATTTGGAATTGTAGAGAATTCATGTAAAACACCTTCTATTTTAATACTTGTTATTGCTGTTCCTGGTAAAGAAGAAAGTAATATTCTTCTTAGTGAATTACCTATTGTTACACCATATCCACGTTCTAATGGTTCACAAACGAATTTTGAATAATTTCTTTTTTCATCAACTTCCAAGCATTGTATGTCTGGCTTTTCAAATTCAATCATTTTTACCTCCTAATAGAGTTGCATTGATATAGCAACCTTTAAAATATTTACCATTTTGCTATGGTATACTATTATTTTGAGTAAAGTTCTACTATTAAATGCTCTTCTACTGGTAAATCAATATCTTCTCTTGATGCTAATCTAACTACTTTACCTGTTAAATTATCTAAATCTCTTTCTAGCCAATCTGGAGTAGGTCTGCTTGCGTTTTCTTCTACATTAGCTTTTATTGTAGCATTATCCTTTTTAATTTCTCTTACAGAAATTACATCTCCTGGTTTAACTAAATATGATGGAACATCACATTTCTTTCCATTTACATCAAATTGTGAATGATTTACAAATTGTCTAGCTTGTGCTCTTGAAGCAGCAAATCCCAATCTATAGACAACATTATCTAATCTACTTTCTAGAATTGTTAATAATTCTTCACCAGTAATTCCTTTTTTGTTTGAAGCCATTTCAAAATATTTTCTGAATTGTTTTTCTCCAACTCCGTAATACATTTTTGTTTTTTGTTTTGCTCTTAATTGTGTACCATATTCAGAAAGTTTATTTCTTTTTTGACCATGTTCTCCTGGTCCATAATTTCTTCTAGCAATACTACATTTTTCTGAATAACATCTGTCACCTTTTAAGAATAATTTTTGACCTTCTCTTCGGCATATACGGCATTTTTCATCTTTATATCTTGCCATTTGTCTTTTACACCTCTTCTTTCAAATTTATTATATCTTAATTAAACTCTTCTTCTTTTTGGTGGTCTACAACCATTGTGTGGTATTGGTGTTACATCTTTAATGCTGCTTATTTCTAGACCTGTTGTTTGAAGTGATCTTATTGCAGCTTCTCTACCTGAACCTGGTCCTTTAACAAAAACATCAACTGTTTTTAAACCATGTTCCATAGCTTTTTTAGCTGCTGTTTCAGCAACTTCACCTGCAGCAAATGGTGTACTTTTTCTAGAACCTTTAAATCCTAATCCTCCAGCACTTGCCCAAGATATAACATTACCTTTAACGTCTGTAATTGTAACTATTGTATTGTTAAAACTAGAATGAATATGAGCTGAACCTTTGTCTATATTTTTTCTATCTCTTCTTCTAGTTACTGTCTTTTTTGTTACATTTTTAGCCATCTTTCTAGCTTACCTCCCTTTTTTATACTCTTTCGAGCCTAAAAATTATTTCTTTTTACTTACTAATTTTCTAGGACCTTTTCTTGTACGAGCATTAGTTTTTGTTCTTTGTCCTCTTACAGGAAGACCTCTTCTATGTCTTAATCCTCTATAGCATCCTATTTCTGTAAGTCTTTTAATGTTTAATGCAACTTCTCTTCTTAAATCTCCTTCTAATAATAGGTGATTTGTGTCAATTGCCTTTCTAATTGCTTGTACTTGTTCTTCTGTTAGATCTTTTACTCTAGTATCTGGATTTACTTCTGCTTCTTTTAATAATTTTTGTGATGTTGAAAGTCCAATACCATAAATGTATGTTAATCCAACTTCTACTCTTTTTTCTCTAGGTAAATCAACTCCTGATATACGAGCCATAATTGCACCTCCAAATTATTTTTGTTTTTTTAAGAATTAATATATATGAACACAAATTTGATAAAGAGATATTAAGTTACCGTCGAAATCTTCGATTTCGCTTGATAGACTATATGGTAATACCAAAAAACTCTTCAGCCGCTACCATTTTTGTGCTTATACCATAGGATTATTACTATCCTTGTCTTTGTTTGTGTTTAGGGTTTTCGCAAATAACTCTAACAACACCTTTTCTTTTAATAACCTTGCACTTTGGGCATATAGGTTTAACTGATGCTCTAACCTTCATTTGATACACCTCCTGTTATTACTCATTTTATACATTACTGAGCAATTATGAAGCGTGAAATCAGATGTGTGGTTTAGTACACATCTCATCTCACACTTCATACCTAAATAATAGGTTTATTTAGCTCTCCATGTTATTCTTCCTCTATTTAAATCATATGGTGATAATTCTACTTTTACCTTATCACCTGGTAATATTTTAATATAATTCATTCTAAGTTTTCCTGAAATATGTGCCAATATTTGATGACCATTTTCAAGTTCAACCTTAAAATTTGTATTTGGTAATGCTTCTACAACAATACCTTCTACTTCTATTACATCTTCCTTTGCCAAATTTATTCCCTCCTGAATAATAATATTTAACAATAAATAGCTAATATATTATACATCAAATTTACACTATAGTCAAGATTTTTGGCTCGTTTTCTGTAATTAAAATTGTATTTTCATAATGTGCAGCTCTTGTACCATCTTCTGTTATAATTCCCCAACCATCATCTAATTCTAGAATGTTAGGCTTTCCGGCAATTACCATGGGTTCAATAGCTAATGTCATTCCTGGTTCTAGTCTTGGTCCTCTTCCTGCTTTTCCGTAATTTGGAATACCAGGGTCCTCGTGCATTTCTCTTCCAATTCCATGTCCTTCGAATTCTCTTACAACAGAGAAACCATTTTTTTCAACATATTCACCTATGGCATGAGAAATATCACCTAATCTAAAACCTTTTCTAGCAAATTTTATACCTTCAAAGAAAGATTGTTTTGTAACATCAATCAATCTTTGACTTTCTTTATCTATTTTTCCAACTGCATACGTTCTGCAACAATCACCATTAAATCCATCTTTATATGCTACTAAATCAACACTAACAATATCTCCTTCTTTTAAAACTTCTCTTTTAGAAGGAATTCCGTGTATTACAACATCATTAACAGAACTACAAATACTTGCTGGGAAATCAGGAACACCAGCTATTCCACTAGGATAACCCTTTTCTGCAGGTATTGCTCCATTTTTTCTCATTGTTTCTTCTGCAATTCTGTCCAATTCATATGTTGTTATACCAGGTCTTATTGCAGCCTCAATTGCTTTTTGTGTAAGAAAAGCTACTCTACAAGCTTCTTTCATTTTTTCAATTTCTTTTGGTGATTTTATATGTATCATTTTATATTACTTCCTATCTATTTTCATTATAACTTTTTAACCATTCTTTTGTCATTTCTTCTGTTATGTTTATATTTGCATGTAATTTAACTCTATATAATAATTTCTTTTCTTCATAATATTTTATAAGTTCTTTTGTTTGTTCATGATATACTTTTAATCTTTCTGTTATAGTTTCTTCGTTATCATCTTTTCTTTGAATTAATTTACTTCCACAGATATCACATATTCCATCTACTTTTGGTTTCTTGTATTCCAAATTATATATTGCTCCACATTCTTTATTAGAACAAATTCTTCTTTTCACAGTTCTATAAATTATTTCTTCATCTGGAATATCCAAAAATAGTACTAAATCAACTTTTTGATTTTTATCCTTTAACATTTGCTCTAAAGCTTCTGCTTGTTTTATGTTTCTAGGGAATCCATCAAATACAACACCATTAGAATCTTTGTATTCGTTCATTTTTCCCTTTAACATATTTATTGTAATTTCATCTGGCACAAGATTTCCTTTATCTATATATTCTTGAGCTTTTTTTCCTAATTCTGTTTTATTTTTAATCTCTTCTCTAAACATATCCCCTGTTGCAATATGTGCCATGTTTTGTGTTTTTTCTAATAAATTTGATACTGTTCCTTTACCACTTCCTGGTGCGCCAAGTAATACAATATTCATCATCTTCACTCCTATCTTGTCTTATGCAAATATTATTTTTTAAATATATATTCTTAGTATATATTTAAAAAATAATATTTAATTTAGGCAAATGAAAAATTCTTAAGAGGCTTAATTGCAGGGGCACGACTGTGGCATCACTCCTGTCGTACCCTGATACAATAAACTTTATTCTAAGAATCCCTTGTAATGTCTCATTACTAATTGTGATTCTAATTGTTGAACTGTCTCTAATGCAACACCTACTACAATAAGTATAGACGTTCCTCCAAATGCTACGTTTAAATTTGTAAATCTCATAAACATTGGAAGTATAGCTATAAGTGCTAAATATAAACCACCAAATAGTGTTAATTTTGTAAGCACTGATGATAAATATTCTGTAGTTGGTTTTCCAGCTCTTATACCTGGTATGAATCCACCATTTTTCTTAATATTTGCTGAAACCTCTGCTGGGTTGAATGTTGCATATATATAGAAAAATGTAAATCCTACTATTAACAATAAATAAACTATTGCGTTTGCTATTGTGTATCCAATTGCTACATTTGAACTTGATGTAGCGATTGAGAAATTATATATTACATTCCAAAATCCTGCATGTGATGCAATACTTGGATCAAATATTTGAATTATCATTGCAGGGAATGTCATGAATGATGATGCGAAAATTATTGGCATAACACCAGCCATTGCAATTTTCAATGGTATATATGTATTTTGTGCTCCCATCATCTTTCTGCCAACAACTTTTTTAGCATATTGTACTGGTATTCTTCTTTCTGCTTGTTGAATAAATACAACAGCAGTAACTAATACTAATGCTCCGATTACAATAGCTAAAGCTGTTAATAGACCAGTTGTACTAAATCCTGATTCAGTCATTATTATTGACCATAGAGAACTTATTGCACTTGGTACTCTTGATACTATACCAATAAAGATAATCATAGAAATACCATTTCCAATTCCTTTATTAGTGATTTGATCACCAATCCACATAAGTAAAGCTGTACCGGCCATTAAACCTGTTATAACTAATACCCCAGACAATACTCCTGAATCTACGAATATTCCTTGTGATTTGTATGATAAATATAATCCTAAACCTTCTATTAATGCAAGTAAAATTGAAAGAGCTTTTGTATATTTATCTATTTTTTGTCTTCCAACCTCACCAGCTTCCTTAGTTAATCTTTCTAATGAAGGTATTATCATTGTTAATAATTGTATAACAATTGATGCTGTAATATATGGTGTTACTGACATTGCGAATATTGAAAATCTTGAAAATGCACCACCGGAAATTATATCAATTAATCCTGTAAGTGTATTTCCTGCTGATTGCATAGCATTTTGAACCTGTACCAAGTCCACACCTGGAACAGTTATAAAACATCCTAACCTAAATACTATAATCAATACTAATGTGTATAATAATCTTTTTCTTACTTCAGGTGTCTTTAATGCATTTTTTATAGTTTTAAACAACTAAATCACCTCAATCTTTCCTCCTGCTGCTTCTATTTTCTCTGCAGCTGCTTTTGTAAATCTCTTTGCTTTAACAGTTAATTTCTTATCTAATTTTCCTGTAGCTATTACTACTATTCCATCATTTATTTTTCCTATAATTCCTTCAGCTAATAAGCTTTCTGCAGTAACTTCTGTTGCATTGCTTTTATTTAACATAGTTAAAGTTACTTCTGTATAATTCTTAGCATGAATGTTAGTGAATCCTCTTTTTGGAAGTCTTCTATATAAAGGTGTTTGACCTCCTTCAAATCCTCTTCTAACTCCACCGCCAGATCTTGCTTTTTGTCCTTTATGTCCTTTTCCTGAAGTTTTTCCAAGTCCTGAACCAATACCACGACCTAATCTTTTTCTCTTAACTCTTACGTTTGCTGGTCCTAATTCTCCTAATTGCATTTCTAAATTACACCTCCTTATAATTTGATAACATTATTATAATATATCAGAAACTTTTTTTCCTCTTTTTTTAGCAATTTGTTCTGCTGTTTTCATATTTTCTAATCCATTCATTGTCGCATAAACAACATTTCTTGGATTATTTGTACCAAGAACTTTAGTTTTTATATCTTTGTATCCAGCTAATTCTAATACAGCTCTTGCACTTCCTCCGGCAATAACTCCAGAACCTTGTACAGCTGGTTTTAACATTACTCTTGCACTTCCGAATTTACCAATAAATTCGTGAGGGATTGTTGTTCCAACTACTGGTACTTCTTTTAAATTTTTTCTAGCATCATCTATTGCTTTTTTTATTGCATCAGGTACTTCTGCTGCCTTTCCGTTTCCAACACCAACGTGTCCGTTTCCATCACCAATAACTACTAAAGCACTAAATCTAAAAGTTCTACCACCTTTAACAACTTTAGCAACTCTATTTATTGCAACAACTTTCTCTTTTAATTCAACTGCATTTTCCTCTTGCATTGGTTTTCTTTCCTCCTTTTTTTGAATTTATCTACTCTTTTAGAAGATTATTATTTTCTAATTTATATTAGAAGTTTAATCCACCATCTCTTGCAGCTTCTGCTAATTCTTTAACAACGCCATGATAGATATATCCACTTCTATCAAAAACAACATCTTTTATATTTTTTTCTAATGCTCTCTTTGCTATAAGTGCTCCAACTTCTTTTGCGGCTTCTTTATTAGAATATTTAGTTTTTACTTCTTTATCTAATGTTGAAGCTGAAACTAAAGTATTACCTGCAACATCATCAATTACTTGTGCATATAAATTTGCATTACTTCTAAATACACATAATCTTGGACGTTCAGCTGTTCCACTTATTTTTCTACGAACACGAGCATGTCTTCTTGTTCTTTCCATTTTTCTGTTTGTTTTTGAAACCACTTTTCTCTCTCCTTTCCATGTAATTATAACTTTTTTAATAATAAATTTAAAGTTATATTGGATTTGATTTTACATTTTATTTTTTACCAGCTTTTCCTTCCCTACGTCTGATAACTTCATAATCATATTTAATACCTTTTCCACCATATACTTCTGGTACTCTTTTAGATCTAACAACTGCTGCTGTTTGACCAACTAATTCTTTATCAATTCCTCTTACAACGATTGTATTTGCATCTGGAACATCAAATGTAATTCCTTCTGGAGCTTCAAATATTACTGGATGTGAATAACCTAAAGTTAAGTTTAAATTATTTCCTTGTTTTTGAACTCTATAACCTACACCGTTAATTTGTAATGTTTTTGTAAATTCGTGTTCTACTCCTTCAATCATGTTTTTTATTAAAGTTCTTGTTAACCCATGTAAACCTTTGTTAAAGTTTTCATCATTTGGTCTTGTAACTTTAATAACATTATCTTCTATAGTAACTGTTAAGTTTTTATGAATGTCTCTTTCCAATGTTCCTTTTGGTCCTTTTACAGTTAGGTGATGACCATCTAATTTTACTTCAACACCTTCTGGTATTGTAATAGGCGCATTTCCTATTCTTGACATTTCCTTTTTCCCTCCTTTTTGTTTTTTGTCTGATAACAATGCTCATCCTTCGCATTGTTTCCTGAATCTGTAGTAGGCAGAGCCTCAACAGCTTCAGAAATTACCAAATATATGCTAAAACTTCTCCTCCAAGATTTTCTTTTCTTGCTTCTTTATCTGTTTTAATTCCTTTTGATGTAGAAATTAAAGCTATTCCTAATCCATTTAAAACTTTTGGTAATTTTTCAGCAGGAGCATATACTCTTAGTCCTGGTTTACTAATTCTTTTTATACCAGCTATTACTTTAGCTCCGTTTTCATCATATTTTAAAGTAATTCTTAATATACCTTGATTTTCATTTTCTATTTCTTCAACAGATTTAATATATCCTTCATTATATAATATATTTGCTATTGATTTCTTCATTTTTGAAGCAGGAACATCAACTGTTTTGTGCTTTGCAGCACTTGCGTTTCTTATTCTAGTTAACATATCTGCTATTGGATCTGTAGTATTCACTTAAGTTTCCCTCCTTTTTTATCTTCTACCAACTTGCTTTTTTAACACCTGGAATTTCTCCTTTATGTGCTAATTCTCTAAAACAAACACGGCAAATTCCATATTTTCTTATATATCCATGTGGTCTTCCACATATTTTACATCTATTATATTCTCTTGTAGCATATTTTTGTGGTTTTTGTTGTTTAACTTTTAAAGATTTTTTAGCCATATTAATCTCCTTTCTTTAGACTAATTTTTGAATGGCATACCTAGAAGTTTTAATAATTCCTTTCCTTCTTCGTCTGTTTTTGCTGTTGTAACAAAAATAATATCCATTCCTCTTAATTTATCTACTTTATCATATTCAATTTCTGGGAATATTAATTGTTCTTTAACACCCATTGAGAAATTTCCTCTTCCATCAAAAGAATTTCCAGAAATTCCTCTAAAATCTCTTATTCTTGGCATTGCAACATTAAATAATTTGTATGCAAAATCATACATTTTTCCTCTTCTTAATGTTACTTTACATCCAACATTAACTCCCTCTCTTAATTTAAAAGCAGCTATTGATTTTCTTGCTTTTGTTACTATTGGTTTTTGTCCTGTAATAATAGATAAATCTTTCATAGCGTTATCTAATGATTTTGGATTATCTTTAACATCTCCAAGACCAATATTTATAACGATTTTGTCTAGCTTTGGAACTTCCATTATTGATTTATAATTAAATTTTTTCATCATTGCTGGAACTACTTCTTTTTCATATTGTTCTCTTAATTTTTCCATCAGGATACAAATCCTCCTTTCCTAACATTATTTTAATTCTGCATTACATTTTTTGCATACACGAACTTTTTTGTCGCCTTCAACTTTATATCCAATTCTTGTTACTTTTCCACATTTTGGACAAATTAAACCAACTATACTGCTATGTACAGGATATTCTGATGGTATAATTCCTCCTTCTTCACCTTGTTTTCTAGGCTTTACATGTTTCTTTCTAATGTTAACTCCTTTAACTACTATTTTTTGTGTTTTAGGAATTATTTCTAATACTTCTCCTGTTTTACCTTTGTCATTTCCAGATAAAACTTTAACTGTATCACCTTTTTTTAATCTCATTATAGGATTCTCCTCCTTTTCTACAATTTTTGCTTTTATCTCATTATGTTTAATAATTAACTCATTTAATACTTGTTTGTGCTTTTTTTCTAAGGATTACAGAAATCACTTTGTAATTTCTGTATCTTTAATTTGTAACATTTCAAAATATCTGTGATATTTTGAAATTAACAACTTAAAGAACCTCTGGAGCTAATGATAAAATTTTCATATAATTTTTATCTCTTAATTCTCTAGCAACAGGTCCAAAGATACGTGTTCCTCTTGGGTTTCCATCATCTTTAATAAGTACTGCTGCATTTTCATCAAATCTTACATATGAACCATCTGCTCTTTTTGTAGGTTTCTTTGTTCTAACAACTACTGCTTTAACAACATCACCTTTTTTTACTTGTCCTCCAGGTATAGCTGTTTTTACAGAAGCTACTATAACATCACCTATTTTAGCATATTTTCTATATGAACCACCTAAACATCTAATGCACATAATTTCTCTTGCACCAGTGTTATCAGCAACTTTTAATATAGTTTGTTGTTGTACCATGTTAATTAGTACCTCCTTTTCTTCTATAATAAACTGTATCGAAAACATCTAATTTTATATAATGATAACATTATTTTATAACTGCTTTTTCCACAACTTCAACCAATCTCCATCTCTTATCTTTAGAAAGTGGTCTAGTTTCCATTACTCTTACTCTATCTCCAATTTGGCATTCGTTATTTTCATCATGTGCTTTTAATTTATATGTTTTCTTAACGAATTTTCCATATTTTTTATGTTTTTCACTAGTTTCAACTGCAACAACTATTGTTTTATCCATTTTATTAGATACAACTGTTCCAACTAAAACTTTACGAAGATTTCTTTCTTCCATTAGAACTTCTCCTTTCTAAGCATTTTTGCTTTCAGCTATTTTTCTTTCTGTTAAAACTGTGTTTATTCTTGCTATGTCTTTTCTTACTTCTTTAATTCTCATTGGATTATCTAATCCATGTGTAGCTAAACTAAATCTTAATTTGAATAATTCTGTTTTTAATTCAGATAATTCTTTTTCTAGATCTGGTGAAGACATTTCTTTTATTTTATTAATCTTCATTGCTATCACCCACCTTATCTTCAGATTCTCTTGCTACGAATTTACATTTTACTGATAATTTATTCATAGCTAGTCTTAAAGCTTCTCTTGCTGTTGCTTCAGGAACACCAGCTATTTCAAACATAACTCTTCCTGGTTTAACTGGAGCTACATAATATTCTACAGCACCTTTACCTTTACCACCACGAGTTCCGGCTGGTTTACTTGTGATAGGTTTGTCTGGAAAGATTTTTATCCAAACTTTTCCACCTCTTTTTACATAACGTGTCATAGCAATACGTGCTGCTTCAATTTGATTACCTGTAATTAATCCTGCTTCTAATGCTTGGATTCCGTAATCTCCATTTGTAACTTTTGTTCCTCTAGTAGCTTTTCCTCTATTTCTACCTTTTTGTTGTTTTCTATATTTTGTTCTTTTTGGCATTAATGGCATTATTGCTCTCCTCCTTCCACGTTTTTCTTAGTTGGAAGAATTTCTCCTTTATATATCCAAACTTTTACACCAACTTTTCCATATGTTGTATCTGCTTCTGCAAATCCATAATCTATGTCAGCTCTTAAAGTTTGAAGTGGTATAGTACCATCTTTATAGAATTCTGTTCTAGCCATATCTGCTCCACCTAATCTTCCAGAGCAAGCAGTCTTTATTCCTAAAGCTCCTGCTTTCATTGTTTTTTGCATACATTGTTTCATGGCTCTTCTGAATGAAATTCTTCTCTCTAATTGTCCTGCAATATTTTCTGCAACTAATTGTGCATCTAAATCTACATTCTTAACTTCAACTATATTTAAGTTTACAGTTTTACCAATCATTTTTTGTAATTCTTCTTTTAATGTTTCAACTAAATTTCCACCTTTACCAATAACTAAACCTGGTTTAGCTGTGTAAACGCTTATCTTAACAAATTTAGCTGTTCTTTCTATTTCAATTTTAGAAATTCCACTTGCATATAATTTTTTCTTTAAAAATTTACGAATGTTGTAATCTTCTACTAAGTAATCACTAAAGTTTTTAGAATCAGTATACCATTTTGAATCCCAATTTTTGATTACTCCAACTCTTACACCATGTGGATTAACTTTTTGTCCC
Source organism: uncultured Clostridia bacterium (assembly GCA_944389475.1). Classification (GTDB taxonomy): domain Bacteria; phylum Bacillota; class Clostridia; order TANB77; family CAG-508; genus Merdicola. Next base: position 31,806 of record CALXMM010000014.1, on the reverse strand, counting down.
ATTTCTAAAATTCCTCCTCTCTTAATCTTCTCTTTCTCTTAATACTATTGTTATATGTGTTGTTCTCTTTCTAATTCTTACTGCTGAACCTTTTGCAGCTGGTCTAATTCTTTTTAGAGTTGGACCTTGATTTGCATATATTTCTGATATATATAATTTTTCATGACTCATATCATGATTATTCTCTGCATTTGCAATTGCTGATTTTAATAATTTTTCTAGTATTGGTGATGATGCTTTAGGTGTAAATTTCATTATAGCTAATGCTTCATCAACATTTTTACCTCTTACTAAATCTGCAACTATTTTAACTTTTCTAGCTGATATTCTAGCAAATTTTAATTCTGCTCTTGCTTCTTTAATAGCTACTTGCTCTTGCATTTCTTTCCCTCCTTGTTAATTCAATTATTTTTGAACTGTTGTTTTTTTATCTCCAGCATGACCTTTAAATGTTCTTGTAGGAGCAAATTCTCCTAATTTATGACCGATCATTTCTTCTGTTAAATAAACAGGTACATGTTTTCTTCCATCATGAACTGCTATTGTATGTCCAACCATTTGAGGATATATTGTAGAAGCTCTTGACCATGTTTTTAATACTTCTTTTTTACCTGTTTTGTTCATTTCTTCTATTCTCTTTAGAAGTTTTTCTTGTACATAAGGTTTCTTCTTGCTTGATCTTGACATTTATTTTTCCCTCCTCTTCAGACTATTTTCTTCTCTTAACTATGAATTTATTTGAAATTTTCTTTTTATTTCTTGTCTTATATCCAAGTGCTGGTTTACCCCAAGGTGTTAATGGTCCTGCGTGTCCAACTGGTGCTTTTCCTTCACCACCACCATGTGGGTGATCTACTGGGTTCATAACTGCTCCTCTAACTTCTGGTCTCCAACCCATATGTCTTTTTCTTCCAGCTTTACCAATTTTTATTGTGTCGTGGTCTGCATTTCCAACTGTTCCAATTGTAGCTCTACATCTTGTTAAGATTAATCTCATTTCTCCTGAAGGAAGTCTTACATGTGCATATTTACCTTCTTTTGCCATAAGTTGTGCTTCTTGTCCTGCACTTCTAACTAATTTTCCACCTTGTCTAGGATTTAATTCTATATTATGAATCATTGTACCAACTGGTATAGCTTCTATTGGCATACAGTTTCCTGGTTTAATATCAGCTTTTTCTCCAGATACAACTTTATCTCCATCTTTTAATCCTAAAGGTGCTAAGATATATGCTTTTTCTCCATCTTCATATTGAATTAACGCAATGTTTGCACTTCTGTTTGGATCATATTCTATTCCAATTACTGTTGCTTCCATATTATCTTTTAAACGTTTAAAATCTATAATTCTATATTTTTGTCTGTTTCCACCACCTTGATGTCTAACTGTAATTCTTCCATATGAATTTCTTCCAGCTTTTTCTTTCTTTTTAGCTAATAAAGATTTTTCTGGTGTTTTCTTTGTTATTTCATCAAATGTAGAAACTGTCATGTTTCTTCTTGATGGTGTATATGCTCTAAATCTTTTTATTCCCATTTTAATTATCCTTTCTATAATTTATTGTAGATTTTTTCCTGCTCTACTGCAGATATTCTTTATTATCCTGGTATTTTCCAGATAGTTTTTCTTTTGATAGATTATTTATTAAAATCTATGCTCCCATAAAATCTTCTATAGAATCTTTATATTTCTTAGAAATCTTTGTTGTTTTTCCACCTTTTCCTAAATATGTTTTTTGTTCTGGGTTTGTATCTATTGTAACAATAGCTTTTTTCCAATCTGGTGTTTTTCCAACATATCTTCCCATTCTTTTTTCTTTTCCTCTTACATTAATAGTATTAACATTTAATACTTTAACTTCGAAAAGTTTTTCTACAGCATTTTTTATATCTATTTTTGTTGCTTTTGGGTTTACTTCAAAGGTATACTTTCCTTCATTTAGTCCATCATTACTTTTTTCAGTAATAATTGGAGCAATTATTATATCTTCTGGTTTCATTATGCGTACACCTCCTCTAATTTCTTAACAGCATCTAGAGTTACAACTAATTTATTATATTTTAATAAATCATAAACATTTATTGTGTTTACTAAAGTTGTTTTTACATCTTTTATATTTCTTGCTGATTTTTGTACGTTTTCATTCTTTTCTGGTAATAAAATTAATGTTTTTCCTTCTACTTTTAAGTTTTCTAATGTTTTAACCATAGCTTGTGTTTTTATTTCTTTCATTTCAGCTTTGTCTAAAACAACTAAATTGTTTTCTAAAACTTTTGAGCTTAATACTGAACGTATTGCTAATCTTCTTTCTTTTTTATTAACAGTATATTTGTATGAACGTGGTTTTGGTCCTAATGCAATTCCACCTTTTACCCATTGTGGTGCTCTTATAGAACCTTGTCTTGCTCTACCTGTTCCTTTTTGTCTCCATGGTTTTCTACCACCACCAGATACTTCTGATCTTGTTTTTGTACTTTGTGTTCCTTGTCTTTGGTTAGCTAAATAGTTAACTAATACACTATGTACTACTGCTTCATTTGGTTCAATACCAAATACGTTATCGCTTAATTCTACATCGCTAACTTTTTTACCTTCCATATTATATACATCTATTTTAGGCATTGTACTTTTCCTCCCTTCTTACTATTTACTCATCTTTACACTTGATTTTATTTTTAGAATAGCTCCTTTTGGTCCTGGAACGCTTCCTTTTACTAATAATACATTTTTATCCATATCAACTTTAACTACTTCTAAGTTTTGGATTGTTATTTTTTGTACGCCCATATGTCCTGGTAATTTCTTACCTTTGAAAACTCTACCTGGTGTAGAAGTAGCTCCCATTGAACCTGGTCTTCTATGATACATAGAACCATGTCCCATTGGTCCTCTGTGTTGTCCATGTCTTTTTATAACACCTTGGAATCCTTTTCCTTTTGATATTCCTTGAACATCTACTTTATCTCCTTGTTCAAATGTATCAACTTTTACTTCATCCCCAACTTTAACGTTTTGAACATCATCTACTCTAAATTCTCTTAAATGTTTTTTAGCTTCTACATTTGCTTTTGCAAAATGTCCAGCCATTGGTTTATTTACTTTGTTTGATTTGATTTCTCCAAATCCTAATTGAACAGCATTATATCCATCTGTTTCTACTGTTTTAACTTGTGATACTACACAAGGTCCAGCTTCTATAACTGTTACTGGAACAACCATTCCTTTTTCATCAAAGATTTGTGTCATTCCTATTTTCTTTCCTATTAATCCTTTACTCATTTTTCTTTCCTCCTATACGTTTCACCGTATAAGTTATCTCTACGTCACTTTGTTCCTAGAGCTAACTTAACTATTGGCTAATTACATTTTTAAGCAACTAGCTTGGCTTCGTTATTTTATTTTTTAAAATTATTTTTATAATTATAATTTGATTTCTATATCAACACCTGCTGGTAAATCTAGCTTCATTAAGCTATCAACAGTTTTTTGTGTTGGATAAAGAATATCTATAACTCTCTTATGTGTTCTCATTTCGAATTGTTCTCTTGAATCTTTATCTTTGTGTGGAGAACGTAAGATTGTTACAACTTCTTTTTGTGTTGGAAGTGGAATTGGTCCTGAAACTTTTGCTCCTGTTTTTTTAGCAGTATCCACTATCTTTTCAGCAGACTGATCTAAAATAACGTGATCATAAGCTTTTAACCTTATTCTTATTTTTTCGCTTCCTACCATTTGATTTGTTGTTGCCATAGTATAATTTCCCTCCTTAAAATATTAAAATGTACCTAGGCAAGTTTAAACGCACCCTGGTGTTTTGAAAACTACCAATATAAAAGCCCAAGTTGGCATGATAATCTTGGGATAAGTGCATTATGTATTTTTAGCCATACTTAAAACTCTACAAGTTTCCTTTATGCAACTTCGTTGCATAAGTTATCTGTAGTTCGCTTTGCTCACACAGCTAACTTAACTTACCGCCCGGTCTAAGCCAAGACATACTCCATAGAAGTTCCCTCCAAACCACTTATATTGTAGGTTTGTAGCCACATTCTACTTCAACGCTAAACTCATGCTCAATTATTATACAACGGTTAAAGCCCTAAGTCAATACATTTTTGTAATATTTTTGTAATTTTTCTTGAATTTTCCACACAAAAAATACTAGCATAAAGCTAGTATTTTTTTATAAATTATCCTTTAATAACTTTATCAATTTCAGCCTTCATTGACATTAATGTTTCGCAACTTTTATCAAATTTTTCTTTTTCTTCTCCTTCTAGAGGCAATTCTAATATTTCTCTTACACCTTTTGCGTTTATTATTGCTGGAACACCAATAAATAATCCTTCATGTCCATATTCACCTTTTAAATATGTTGAAACTGTCATAATTTCATTTTGGTCATTTAAAATAGATTTTAATATTTTAGTTAAAGCTAAACCAATTCCATAGTAAGTAGCTTTTTTTCTATTAATTATTTCATATGCTGCTTGTTGTACTTCTACATACAATTTGTTTAAATCTTCCATAGGATGATTTCCATCTTCCATTATTTCTTTCATATTTTTACATCCAACATATGCATGATTCCATGCAACAAATGATGAATCTCCATGTTCTCCCATTATATATGCATGTACATTTTTACTTGAAACATTTAAATATTTTCCAACTAAATATCTTAATCTAGCTGTATCCAAAACTGTTCCAGAGCCAATAACTTTTGAACTATCAAATCCAGAAACATCTTTTACAACATATGTCATTAAATCAACTGGATTACTAGCAATTAAAAATATTCCTTTAAATCCACTTGCAACAACATTTTCTGTTATTTCTTTTACTATTTTAGCATTTGCAGAAGCTAATTCCAATCTAGTTTGTCCTGGTTTTTGACTTAATCCTGCTGTTATTACTACTATGTTAGCATCTTTACATTCATCATAATCTGCAGCTTTTATAATCATATCATTTGGAGCACAAGGCATACCATGAGCTAAGTCCATAGCTTCACCCTCTGCTTTATCTTTTAAGACATCTATAAGGACTAATTCATTAACTCCTCCTTGATTTAATAAAGAATATGCCATACTCATTCCGACAAATCCTGTTCCTACTAAAACAATTTTTCTTTTATCAACCATAACGCAAAACTTCCTTTCTTTTTGGTTCTCTTCAATTTTAAATTATATACTTACTATTAATTATTTGTCAAACTCGAAAATTTATTAATTTTTTTCTAAAATTCATTAATAGTTTAATTTAACTTATTGCATCAACTATAGCCTTAATGAAAATATTGTTTTCATATAAACTGTGTAGCCACTTATTTGTAGCAGGAATTTTATATATAATAAAACATATTATTAACAACACCAAAATTACAATAACAGTTGCAATTAATTTTCTAATAAATCCTTCAAATTTTAATTTTCGTAATTCTTTTTTATATTCTTTTTGAAATTCTTTATTTGCTGCTTTTTCCTTTTCAGTTTGTTTTTGTACATTTGCAAATTGATTTGCATAAACAGTACTAATATTATTTGTATAATTTTGTTGTTGAATTATTTTTTTACGTTCTTCTTCTGCTTTCATTCTAGCAACTTTTTCATCATATGCTTTCCTTTTTTCCGGATTAGATAAAACCTCATAGGCTTCATTTAAAGTTTTTATTTTTTCTTCTGCAGCCTTTTTATTTTTATCTTCTTGCAAGTCTGGATGATATTTTTTTGCTAAAACTTTATATGCTTTATCAATTACTTCTTTGGATGCCTTTTCGTTTACTTCTAATATCTCATAGTAATCCTTCATCTTTACCTCCACAAAAATCATTAATATTATAACATTTTTTATAAAAATAACATAGTATTTTTTGTAATTTGGTGTTATAATTTCTGTATTATTACACAAGGAGTTGAACATTGATGAAATTATCTTCTGATAAAGACACTATGGCAGAATTAAAAGCACTAATTTTATATATCTTATACAAAATTAACAAACCTATTACAAATGAGGAATTTTTAAAATTAGTATTAACTATTACAGATATCAATTATTTTTACTTCCAACAGTTTTTATTAGATTTAATGGATGCAGAGTATGTTACTTCAATTAAAATTGATGAAAATACTCTTTATAAAATTACAGCAAAAGGTATAGAAGCACTAAGATTAACAGGAGATATGATTCCTGGTATTTTAAAATTAAAAGTTGATAAAAATTTTAAAAACGAATTAAATATAATTGAAAATGAAGTTTCTGTTTCAGCAGAATATACGCCTAAGAACGATAAATCTTTTACAATTAGCTGTAAAGTTACAGAAAACGGAGAAACAGTGTTTGAAATAAAAACATTGGCTGGTTCTGTTGAACATGCCAAACGTATTGTTGATAATTGGAAAAATAATGCAACAGAAATTTATCCTAAAATTATGAAAGCACTAAATTGTGAAGATGAAGAAAATACTTAACCTAAAAAACACAGCATATTTTAAAATGAATCCAAAATGTCTACTAAGGCAAGGTTCATTTTTATATACTGTGTTTTTATTTTTTACTATTTGTTTTGTATTTTTCTCCTAACATATTCATAAACTATAATGCTTGTTGCAACTGATGCATTTAGGCTTTCTGTCTTACCTAGCATTGGTATTATTATTTTTTCATCAGCTATATTTAAAATTTCTTTAGAAACGCCATTTGCCTCATTACCTATTACTAATATTTTTTTATTATAATCTATACTATAAATATTTTCTTTTGCTTTTAAATCTGTACACATAACCTTATAATTATGTGTTTTCATTTCTAGTAAAGTTTCTTTAAGATTATCCACTTCTATTACATTTATTCTAAATATTGCTCCCATTGTTGACCTTACTACTTTTGGATTATAAGCATCAACTGTTGTTTTTGATACTATTACTTGAGATAGATTAGCACTATCCAAAGTTCTTAAAATTGTTCCTAAATTTCCTGGGTCTTGCAATCCATCCAAAGCAATAATTATATCTTCTTTATAGTTTATTGGTTTACTATTATTTTTTTCGACTATTGTTAATACTCCTTGAGGTGATTGCACTTCTGAGATATATTTAAATATTTTACTAGTAACATAGACACAATCATATTTTGCCATTTCATACATTAAATCCTTTGGTATACCATCAGATTTCTCACAATCATCACATATTATTATTTGCTCAATAGCTGTTTTTGATTCAATAGCTTCTCTTAGCATTTTTATTCCTTCAACAATATAAACATTTTCCATATCCCTATATTTTTTCTCTTTTAGCTTTCTTATTCTTTTTACTATTTCATTATCTTTGCTTGAAATTATATTCATATTATTCTCCTTAATTTTTTATATACATTTTTCCAAATATAATTTTACTTTTATTATTCACTATACTAATGCATTTTATAACTTTTTTGAAATTTTATCAAGCTATATTAATATGACTATATGTAATTGATTTTTTCTTAATTCCATTGTATAATATCAGTTGTACCATTTAAAATTAGCTTTTTTATAATAAGGAGTACACCATGGTAAACACCACTCATTCCGTTTCTAATAGCTATTTTGAAGAAGTTAAAAATAAGGATATATCTAAATTAGATATATCCTTTTACATTTTATTTTGTATTTTCACTAACTTTTTTTATATCTACAGTCTTTAAAAATTCTTTTATTTCTTTAATTAATTCTTCTTCATTCTTGTTTTTTAATAGTAATGTAATATATGGTTCAATACCTGTTGAAAATTTAATTTTAGTTCCGTATTTTTTTAACAATATCGCTATAATATCTGGATTATACTGGTCTTTATCAAAATAAAACACAATGTTTTGAGAATATGTAATTCTATTATTCTTTTCAGTAATCTTCATAACTCCAACTTTCTTGCATAATTGCTTAATTCTAGCAATTTCTATTAAATTGTTTAATTCTTTTGGCATATCTCCAAATCTATCAGTAATTTCATCAATAACATCTTGTATATCATTTTCTGTTCTACATAATGCAATTTTTTGATAAATGTCTATCTTCTCACTACTATCTTCTATATAATTATCTGGAATATAACTTGTAATATCTAAATCAATTTGGATATCAACTTCAGGTTTTACTTCTATTCCCTTCATTTCTTTTACAACTTGATCTAATAAATCGCAATAAGTATCATATCCAACTTGTTCTAAATGTCCTGACTGTATTTCTCCTAATAAACTTCCTGCACCTCTTATTTCCAAATCCCTCATTGCTATTTTAAAACCTGAGCCAAATTCTGTAAATTCTTTCATTGCTTTTAATCTTTTATCTGCAACTTCAGATAGCATTTTATCTCGTTTATAGGTAATGTATGCATATGCCTGTACATCACTTCTACCAACTCTTCCTCTTATTTGATATAGCTGTGCAAGTCCTAATCTATCTGCATTTTCTACAATTATTGTATTTGCATTTGGTATATCAATTCCGGACTCTAATATAGTTGTACAGACTAAAACATTAGTTTCTCCATTTATAAAGTCCAACATTATATTTTCCAATTCGTTTCCACTCATCTTACCATGTGCATATGCAACTTTTGCTTCCGGTACCAATCCCAATATTTCATTAGCTTTTCTTTCTATTCCTTCAACATTATTAAACAAATAAAATACTTGTCCGCCTCTTTCAAGTTCTTTAGTTATTGCCTCCCTTATAACCTCTTCATCATATTCTAATACATATGTTTGAACTGGTTTTCTATTTTGAGGTGGTTCATATATAATTGACATATCCCTAATTCCGACAATTGACATATGTAAAGTTCTTGGTATTGGTGTTGCAGTCATAGTTAATACATCTATACTATTTTTATATTCTTTAATTTTTTCCTTATCCTTAACCCCAAATCTATGCTCTTCATCTATAATTAAAAATCCTAAATCTTTAAATTCTACATCCTTACTTAATAACCTATGAGTACCTATTACTATATCAATTTCGCCCAATTTTAGTTTTTTAATAATCTCTTGTTGTTGCTTTTTAGTTCTAAATCTATTTAAAACCTCTATGTTAACAGGAAAATCTTTCATTCGCTCTTTAAAAGTTTTATATTGTTGGTCTGCTAATATAGTTGTTGGTACTAGATATGCAACCTGCTTTTGGTCCATTACTGCTTTAAATGCTGCCCTCATTGCAACTTCAGTTTTACCATATCCAACATCACCACATAAAAGCCTATCCATTGGCTTTTGCATTTCCATATCCTTTTTTATTTCATCAATACATCTTAATTGGTCATCAGTTTCTTGATACATAAAACTATTTTCAAATTCTTGCTGCCAAGGTGTATCTTTAGAAAAAGCAAACCCCTTAGATTTTTGTCTCTTTGCATATAATTCTATCAATTCCCTTGCTACTTCTCTTAAGTTTTTCTTAACTTTCGCTTTAGTGTTTTCCCATTCCTTACTTCCAAGCCTATTTATTTTTGGAAGAGATTCCCCTCCTCCAATATATTTTTTTACATTATCTAATTGGTCTGTAGGTACATATAGCATATCATCATTTTTATATTTTATTTTTATATAATCCTTTGTTACACTATCTGTAACTATTGTATTAACGCCAACAAATTGCCCAATTCCATAAATTCTATGTACTACATAATCACCTGGTTTTAGTTCTGAGAATATTATTTTTTCAGATTCATTAAAAAGTTTACTAGCTTTTCTTCTTTTTCTTTTTTCTATGCTTATTAATTCATTTGCTACAATTACTAATATCTTTGCCTCATAACTCTCATAGCCCTGGTTTAAATTTCCAACCATTATTTTCACTGCTATTCCATTACTTATTTCTGAATATTTTAAATTTTCCTTATATTCAGAGATAATTTCATGAGTATTTAAGATTTCTTGTAATTTCTTGGCTTTTTCTTTACTGTTAACATATATATATACTTTTTTTCCTTCTGTTTTTGCTTTATTTATATCCTCTATAAATTTATTAATATCTGACCTATTATAATTTAAAGTCCTAAATCTAAAATGATATTTTTCTGATTCAAAGCTATCACCCAAATCATCAGAAATCAAATAAATTTTTTGCTTATTATCCAATTCATCTGTTAAGTCTTCAATTTTTAAATAATTTTCTAAAGCATTTGGAATTATTCTTTGTCTCTCTATTAAAGCCTCTTCTGACTTTTCTAAATCTTCTAAAATATTTTTTCCTCTAGTAAATATTTTTCTTGGCTCTTCCAAACAAAGTATATATTTATCTGTAATATAATCCATTAAAGTGGCTTTTTTGCTATAAAAATATTTAAAATATTTATCAACCTTAGATATGTATTCTCCAGATTTTATAAGCTCAATATCTTCCTTAATATTCTTCTTTTGACTTTCTGTATAATTATTTATATCATTTAAAATATTATTACATACTTCTTCCAAGCTTGTTTCTAATAAATACTCATGCAATGGATTTATTTCTACACTTTGTAGCATTTCTATAGACCTTTGGGTTTGTATATCAAATTTTCTAATAGAATCTATTTCATCTCCCCAAAACTCTATTCTAACTCCATATTTATCATCAAAAGTTAAATCTAGTATTCCTCCTCTACTAGTAAATTTTCCTTTTTCATCAGCCATATCAGCTTTGGTATATCCCAACATTGCTATTTTTCTTTTTAGTTCTTCTAAGTCATAACTTTCTCCTACTTTTAAAGTAATTTTATTTTTAAACAAAATGTCCTTAGAAATTATTGGTTGCAATATTGACTCTATAGATGTAACTAATATTTTTATTTTATTATCTTGTATATTTTTTAAAACTTCAATTCTTTCATATGGAAGTTCTTTACTTTCTGCAACATAATCATAAGTTAATATTTCTCTCTTTGGAAAGAAATACACTTCATTAACATAATTTTTTAGCTCATCTGTTAGCCTCTTAGCTTGTAATTCATTATATGTAATAATGCATATCGGTCTTTTAATACTCTCTTCTGTTGCAGCTACAACCTGTTCTACTCCCACGCCTGATAGCCCCAAAATAGATATTGGGGCTTTTTTATTTTTTACTCTTTCTAAATATTCATTAAATTTATCTGATTTTATAATTTCTGTAAGTATCGGATTCATCTCTATCTCCTTTAACATTATATATTATATAATATTTTTCTTAAAATTTAAATATATATAGTAATAAATATTCATTTTAAGGAGTAGCCATGAAATTATTTATATTTTCACTAAAAAAGAACTTTTTTAATATTATTTTTGTGACTTTTACTTTACTATTAGTCTTTTTTTCTAGTTCTAACCTAGTTGCTGCTAAAAATGGTTTATATTTATGGGCAAATAATGTAATTCCTTCTTTATTCCCATTTTTTATTGCAACAGAACTCTTAAGTCATACAAATGTTATAAATATTCTTGGAAGATTTTTTAACAGATATATGCGACCAATATTTAATGTTCCTGGAGTTGGTAGTTATCCTCTAATTATGGGAATTATTAGCGGGTATCCTGTGGGAGCTAAAATTGTATCAGATTTGAGAAACAAAAACATGTTAACTAGGTCAGAGGCTGAGCGTTTATTAGCTTTTACAAATAACTCAGGCCCATTATTTATTTTAGGAACAATTGGAATAGGATTATTTAAAGATACTACCACCGGAATTGTTTTATTACTCACTCATATTCTAGCCTGTATAACAGTTGGAATTCTTTTTAGATTTTGGAAATATAAAGATACAAATATCGCTTCGTATAAAACAACTCTTAAAATGCAAAACGAAATTGTGAATATGTCTAATATTGGTGATGTATTATCAACATCAATAAAAAATTCCATAATCACAATACTTAATATCGGTGGATTCATTGTGCTATTTTCTGTAATTATTTCTATACTATGTCACAGCCATTTGATTGATTTAATGGTATACATATTAAATCCATTATTTGAATTTTTTAATATAAATTCAGACTTTTCATATGGAATAATTAATGGATTTTTAGAAATAACAAACGGATTACAACAAATTAGTATAATTCCAATTAAACAAATATCTTTTAGTATAATAATTTGTGCCTTTATATTAGGTTTTGGTGGTATATCTGTTTTATTACAAGTATATAGTTTTACTTCTAAAACAGATATTTCTATAAAGCCCTATATTTTAGGTAAGTTTTTGCAAGGAATTATAGCTGCTTTTTACACCTTTTTAGTTTTTCATTTTTTTGGATTTTTGTCTTTAGATTTAAGTAATATTGTTAATATATTTTGAATATGTATAAAATAGCAAAATATAAGGAGGATGATTATATGGATAAAAATATTGATTTTTCTAATATGAATGGATATCAACCATTTGATGTATCAGACCCAGAAAATTTTTTTAATCCTATGAATCAGTATGAACAAGGTTATATGTATTACAAATGTTTATGTATGCAAATGGACTATAAGATAAAATGTAAGGAGTATGAAAGAATGTGTAATGGAAAAAGTTGATAGAAAACATGATTTTCTATCAACTTTTTTACTACACGCCAAGGTTGAATTGGTTTTGTTCGTGCGATTATAAAGGCACTTTTCTTATTTTATAATATCTAAAATCGTTTTTTCTGTTGTCTTTTCTTTTCCTAGTACATATATTTTTAATAAATCCTTTTCTGCTTCTTCGGCTAGTTTTTCACTATTTGCATAAATTGTTGCTAATTTATCTCCTTTTCTTACGAAATCACCTATTTTTTTATTTAAAACTAAACCTACACTTAAATCGATTTTATCATTTTTATTTTTTCTACCAGCACCTAATTTTCCAGACAATTTTCCTATATCTTCTGCATTAATTTCTTGTACAAATCCTTCTTTATTTGATGCTACATTCCTTATATATCTAGCTTTTTCAAATTTTTCTGTATTTTTAATATATTCAATATTTCCACCTTGATTTTGCACTAATTCTAAAAACTTATTGTAAGCTTTGCCATTTTTTATATTTTCTAATAAGGTCTTTTTATTTTCTTCTATATTATCTCCTTTACCTGCAAGTTTAACCATATATGCACCAAGTTCTAAAACTACATCTTTCACATCATCTGGCATAATTTCTCCTTTTAAGAAATTAATTGCTTCGATTACTTCCAAGCTATTACCTACCGCATATCCCAATGGTTGATTCATATTTGTAATTACGCAGATAGTTTCTCTTTTAGCTAATTTTCCAATTTCTATCATTGTTTTAGAAAGCTCTTTTGCATCATTTATATTTTTCATAAAAGCACCTAATCCACATGTCACATCTAAAACAATTTTATTGGCTCCACTTGCTATTTTTTTACTCATAATACTTGATGCAATAAGTGGAATACTTTCTGTACAAGCAATTGTATCTCTTAAAGCATATATTTTTTTATCAGCTGGAGCTAAATTACGTGTTTGTGTTATTAAGCTAATTCCTATTTTTTTTACATTATTTATAAACTCATTCTCTGGAATTTCTGTTCTATATCCAGGAATTGCCTCCATTTTATCTGCAGTTCCTCCAGTATATCCCAGTCCTCTTCCAGACATTTTAGCAACAGGAATTCCTAAAGAAGCAATTAATGGTGATAAAATTATAGTAACTTTGTCTCCTACTCCGCCAGTGCTATGTTTATCTACTACATTTTTTCCTAATGCTGATAAATCCAAAATATCACCAGAATGTGCCATGGCAATTGTTAAATCTTTTATTTCTCTATATGTCATACCATTTATATATATTGCCATTATCAATGCCGCAGCTTGATAATCTTCTATTTCATTATTTGTGTATTTTGAAATAAAAAAATCAATTTCTTCTTTATTGAGTTCTTTTCCATCTCTTTTTTTAGCAATCACATCTAAAATAGTCATATAATTTTTATCTTTCTCCTCCCTGCATAGCTGCCAATTGTTCCTCTTTTACTAATTCCATTCTAACTTGCTCTATTCTTTCTTTTGGAATTCTAGTTCTAATAGAATGCTGGCTTTTCAATAAATTATATACATTTATTGGATCATCACCTTCTGTTGTGTGATATATAACATCTGGATTTTTTCCATTACCTACTTGTGCAGCAAATAAGCTTATTCCACCACTTTTTACTTTCATAATTTGTCTAATATTTTTTCCAGAATTTATAGCTCTTCTTATGATTTCTTTTAATGCATTTTCTTCTTTTTGAATTTGTTCTAATCTTCTTTGTTCTTCTAAAGAATTATCCTTCTTTTTATTATTTGTATTGTTGACTTTAGCAAAAATTCCTTTTTCTTCTAAAAATTCTCTTTGACTTTTAGAAACATTTATTTTTCCTTCTATTATCTTATCCAATGTCTCTCCAAATGGATACTTTCTATCTAAACCTGTTTCTGCAAAAAATTTATATGTTTCAATTTCTGAAGAATTTCTTAATACAGTGTCTTCTAACGAAGCATATTTATGCATTCTTTTATTTTGTTTTCCAGCTTTAAATCTAGATATCTTATTTATTCCATACTTATCCAATATCTTTAATATATTTATAAACTCTTTTCCTTCTTTGTTAGCTAAATCATCATCATTATTTTCTTCTATTAAAGGTTGTCTTTCCTTTATCTCTCTTTTTGGCTTTGTTGCTTTTTCCTCTTGTTGCTTTTCCATTTTTCTTTCATCTGTATTAATTTTTATTACTGAAAACCCTTGCATTCCCTTATTTTTTTTAGTTTTACGACTTCTTATTTTATTTGGTTTTACTTTAAAAATTTCTCTATCTTCTAAGAACTTTTCTTGTTCAGGTGTCATATCTAATTTTCTTTGCCTAATACCATCTAATATTTCTCCATAATGATATCCTTTAGTTAAATTATTGTCCTCATAAAATTTATCTTTATCCTCTCTTTTTATTTTTCCTTTATCAATAGCATTTAATACTATATCATTTAAGTAAACATATTTCCTCTTTCTTCTATCCATTGGATCAGATTTATATATAGTATAATCTTTTATTCCTTTTTCCTCTAAGACTTGCAAAACTCTAATAAATCTTCCAACATCTGTTTCAGAATCTCTTGCTTTTTCTTTGCCCTCTTCCGTTTCAGAATCTTTTACTTTTTCTTTACTTTTCTCTGTTTTAGAATCTCTTGATTCTTCTTTACTGGCTTCCGTTTTTGTTTCATCACTTCTAACTTTTTGATAATCTTCGTTATCATCCTTATTAAATGTACGTAACCCAAAAAACCACATATCTTCCCCAATAGGATAATCAGGATTTAATTTATTACTACTAATAATTTTATTTATATCTATACCCTTTTGAGAAATTTCACTTAATGACATATATCTTCTTATTCCATCATTTGTTTCACTTATTGGAATTTTATCTATATCCACTCCATTTTCTTTTAAAATTTTTAAAATTCTCAATAGTTCATAATATCTAGTTTCTCTAGCCATTGTACTCACTCCCTATATAAAATGCGTTGTAAATGTTTTTCTGTGAATAGGACAAAGTCCATATTTTTTTATTGCCTCAATATGTGCTTTTGTTCCATAACCTTTATGCTTAGCAAAACCATATTGTGGAAATACTTCATCCCATTGTCTCATTATTCTATCTCTTGTAACTTTGGCCAAAATTGATGCTGCTGCTATATTATAACATTTAGCATCTCCCTTTATTATAGGTTCATATGGAATTCCTCTCGTGTTTATATGTGTTAAAGCATCAACTATTATTAAGTCAGGCTTTACATCTAATCCATCAACTACTTCTGTTACTCCTTGTTTTGTTGCGTTTAAAATATTTATGTCATCTATTATATTTTGATCTATCACTGCAATTGAATAGCTGATTGCTTCATTTTTTATTTTGTCATATAGCATTTCTCTTCTTTTTTCAGTCACTTTTTTAGAATCATTTACAAATTCTATCATTGAATCCTTTGACATAATTACTCCTGCCACAACAACTGGTCCTGCCAGTGGTCCTCTTCCTGCTTCATCTATTCCACATATATTTTTAAATCCCTTATTATATAAATCTTTTTCTATTTCTTTTAGTTTTGTTAATCTTTCAATTTCCGTTTCCTTCATTTTTCCTCCATTAGTTAACCGCAAGATTGTTTATGTCTGTTAATGAGTAAATAATTCTATTGTCATTTGTTTTATATCCTTCTAAATAATAAACCTCTTCTGTTTCATAATTCACTGCAAAATCTTTATCGTCTTCGATATCATTAATTTCTAAATCTTTTAAGTTCTGTTCATTTAAAACTTTTATTTTTCCATTGTTTTCTATATTCAGTTTTTCTAAATCGCTTTCAGGAATATCTGTTCCTACATAATCATTTGTATTATTTACTTTGTTTCTTTCATTAATAACTTTAGCCTTAGCCTGAATTTGTAACATAATTGTACTTAAACTTTGCAATTCTTGTTCTTTTAAACTATTTTTTATAAAAAAGATTGCAATTGTTACTACTGCAATTATTAATAAAATAATAAGTATTAATTTTAGATTTAAAAAACCTTTCTTCTTCATGTTTCCCTCCATCCCCCCTATTATACCTTGTTTTTGGCATTATTACAATAAAATAATACACATTTTTCACAGTTTTTTCACAAAACTATTGTATCTTTTAAATAGTTTAGTATAAGATAATATAAATGGAGGTAATTATTATGGAAGATAATAATATAAAGAAAACAGAAAATACTAAATTTAATTTTCCAAAAAATAATAACAAAATTAAAGAGAAAGGAAAAACAGGATTTGGAAAGAGTGTAATACTTCCTTTTTGTTCAGGAATTATAGGTGCTGCTGTAGTTGTAGGAACTTGTTTCTGTGTTCCTTCTATAAGAGATAATCTTGTTGGTTCTTCAACAAATACAAATACAAAAACAACACAAACTGTAGGTACTCAAAATTTAGTATCACTATCTAATTATAGTGACACAGCTACAAATGTTGCAGCAAAAGTATTACCATCAATCGTAGGAATCAAAGTTCAATATACAGTAAATTCTATTTTTAGTGGTTCACAAAATGCAACTGCCGAAGGTTCTGGAATCATATTAAGTAATGATGGATATATTTTAACAAATAATCATGTTGTAAGTTCAAGTGATTCTTCTTCTTTCTATGCAGTTTCTGAAGCCACAAAAATAACTGTAACATTATATAATGATACAACAGAGTATGAAGCTAAAGTTATAGGAACTGACTCACAAACAGATTTAGCAGTTATTAAAATAGATAAAAATGATTTAACAGCAGCTGAATTAGGTAACTCAAGTAATATTGCTGTTGGTGAATTTGCAATGGCAATTGGTAATCCTTTAGGTATGCAAAGTTCTGTAACTTCTGGTATTATAAGTGCTGTTAATAGAACTGTACAAAGTGATGATGGAAAAACATATAATTTAATCCAAACAGATGCAGCTATCAACTCTGGAAACAGTGGTGGTGCACTAGTTAATAGTCAAGGTCAAGTTATAGGTATAAATACATTAAAATTAAATGGAACTGGTGTAGAAGGAATGGGATTTGCAATTCCTATCGATTCTGCTAAACCTATATTTGAGCAATTAATTTCAAATGGAAAAGTTACAAGACCTTATATTGGATTATCCGGAAGAGATTTAGATGATCAAACTGCAAAAGCAAATAATCTTGTAAAAGGTGTTTATGTAGTTTCTGTAGAACCATTTTCTGCTGCAGAAAAAGCTGGTATAAAAGCTGGAGATGTTATAGTAGGAATTGATGGTACTTCTATAACAACAATGGATGAATTAAATAACATTAAAAATCAACATAAGATTGGTGATGAAATTACTTTAAAAATAAATAGAAATGGTAATGAAATGGATATGAAAGTTACACTACAAGAACAACCTGCAGATAATCAAAATTAATTATATTTTTTCAAATATATCACTTTAAGTTCACAAAATGAACAAAAACAGTTGGTATATTATAAGAGAAGTCAGTAATGCTTATTACTCCAATTACTGACTTGTATGTTTAAAAACATCCCCTTTTATTTTCAAAAAAGAAGCACTTAAAAAAGTGCTTCTTTTTATGTGTATTTATTTGCAATTTAATACAGATTACATCCATATTTAAAAAAGCAACAATAGTATAAAAACTATTGTTGCTTTTAATTTACTAAAATGTAATAATATCAGTTGCATCTGTGTTTGTATTATTTCCATATGCAAATATAACATAAATATTTTTATTATCATCTATAAAGAAATTTGTTATATTTTCTACATCATACCTATCACTTCTTAAATCCCTTATATATGATGAATATCCCAATTGCTGTAATGCTTTTGCTTCTTCTTGTTTACCTTGTACTTGTTTCTTTATTCTTTCCTGTACTGTATTTGTATCAAGATTTTTTAATTGCATAAGATCTGAAAAATTAACCTTTTTCATGTCTTTAATATTGTAACAATAAGTTTGTATTATGACTCTTTGTGGAGTGTCTCCTTCTTTTATTGTTGCCTTAATTACGACTGATAAAATATTGTTATTTAAATAGGCTTCATAATCCACAGAATATATAGATTTATTTGCCCCTCCATTTAATATACTATCAGCTTTACGTATAAATATTTGGTTAATTGAATCATTATATGATTTTACTTCTTCAGAATTTATATTAATTTTAGGTATGTTAACATCAACATCATAATTTCCTGAATTTACTTCTTTTTTCTCATAATCTGTATAAACATAATCTTTGCTAGAATCTATTTTTTCTGCTGCATCTGAATTATTTGTATTTTTTAATGTATTTAAAAATATATTGTCAAAATCATCTACTAGATTTGTATTTGCTAATGTATTATTGTCTATACTATTACTTGCTACATTCTCCTTTTCCAAACTTGTTGGATTCATAACATAATATAATGCTTCCATTATAGCTACTATGCAAACAATTATAATGAGAACAAAGCAAATTATTTGGCTTTTTGGCATCTTTACTTTACTCATTTGTACTCCCTTTCTCAACTTATTTTTAATTATAACATTCCAAAATATAATTTTCAACTTTTTAGCTAATAATTAACTATATATTAGTTGAAAACATTGACTAATGTGGTATAATAATATATATTGTATTTAATATATAATATAAATTTTTCAATAAAGGAGTACTTAATTAATGATTTGTTCAGAATGCAAAAAAAATACAGCAATTATATTCATAAATTCTATAGATAAGGATGGAAAAGAATCTTTAAAGGGTTTATGCTATGATTGTGCAAAGAAAAAAGGAATTGATCCATTAGAAGTTATTTCAAAACAAAATAACCTTCTAAATAATAATATAAATCCAAATATGTCTAATCAAATTGAATCATTATTTAAAGATTTATCTAAAAATTTAAATTTGGAATCTTTAAATTTAGTCAATTTAGAAAATGACCCTAATGATTCAAATGATGATTCAGCAGATAAAAATATTCCTTTAGAATCTTTATTTGCTGGATTTATCACTCCAAATGGTAATTCAAATGAGTCTGAAAACACTAATACTAAACAGCAAAAAAAGAATGCAAAAAATAAAAAGAAAAAAAGAAAATTTTTGGACACTTATGGTACAAATTTAACTCAAAAAGCTAAAAACCATGAATTAGACAATGTAATTGGTAGAACTAAAGAAATCGAAAGAATGATTCAAATTTTAAATAGAAGATCAAAAAACAATCCATGCTTAATAGGTGAACCTGGTGTTGGTAAAACCGCATTAGCCCAAGGACTTGCAATTAAAATTGCAAATAAAGAAGTTCCACCTAAACTATTAGATAAAGAAGTTTATCTAATAGATATGACTGCTTTAATCGCTGGAACTCAATTTAGAGGTCAGTTTGAAGCAAGGATAAAATCTTTAATTGATGAATGTAAGGAATTAGGAAATATAATATTAGTAATTGATGAAATTCATAATATAATTGGTGCCGGTGATGCTGACCATTCAATGAATGCGGCCAATATTTTAAAACCTTCTTTAGCAAATGGAGAAATTCAATTGATAGGAACAACTACTTTAAAAGAATACAGAAAATATATCGAAAAAGATTCTGCTTTAGAAAGAAGATTTCAACCTATTATTGTACAAGAACCTTCTGTTCAAGATACTGTAGAAATTCTAGAAGGAATTAAACAATATTATGAAAAATTTCACGGTGTAAAAATTTCTAAAGAAGTTATAGAAAAAACAGTATCAATGTCCGAAAAATATATACATGATAGATTTCTACCAGATAAAGCTATCGATATTCTTGATGAAGCTTGTTCAAGAATTAATTTAAATAATAAAGATTTATACAATTTACAAGTATTAAAGAAAAAATTACAAGAAATAAAAGATGAACAATCAGACATTGCTGCCGATACTGCTACAGCAACTAATGAAGCTGATTCTAATCAAGATTATGAAAAAGCTGCAAAATTAAAGGCTAAAGAATGTTCAATACAACAAGAAATTGATGATATTCAAAAGAACTTAACTTTTCCTAATTTAACAGTTCAAGATATTGCTCAAGTTATAGAAAGTTGGACTAAAATCCCTGTAACAAAAATAACCGAAGCTGAAACAGATAAATTATTAAATTTGGAAAAAAATCTTCATAAAAGAATTATTGGTCAAGATGAAGCTGTAAATAGTGTTGCTCGTGCTATAAGAAGAAATCGTGCAGGTTTAAAAAGTACCAAAAGACCACCATCTTTTATTTTTGTTGGTCCAACAGGAGTTGGAAAAACAGAACTTGCTAAAGCTTTGGCATATGAGATATTTGGTAATGAAGACATGATTATAAGAATTGATATGTCAGAATATATGGAAAGCAATTCTACATCAAAATTAATTGGATCACCTCCAGGATATGTAGGATATGATGATGCTGGTCAATTAACTGAAAAGGTAAAGAGACAGCCATATTCAATTGTACTTTTTGATGAAATCGAAAAAGCTCATCCCGATGTATTTAATATATTATTACAAGTATTAGATGATGGTAGACTAACAGACTCACAAGGAAACACAGTAAGTTTTGAAAATACAATTATTATAATGACTTCAAATGTTGGCTCTAATGTAAATGTTAATTCTATTGGCTTTAATTCTTCAAAAACATTTAATAAAGAGAAAATAGAATCAAGCCTTAAAGAAACATTTAGACCAGAATTTTTAAATAGAGTTGATGAAATTGTTATTTTTGATAGTTTAACAGAAAAAGAATTAATTCAAATAGTTGATATAATGCTTGATGATACAAGTAAAGCTCTTGCTGATAAAAATATTTCTTTAATTGTAAGTGATACTGCTAAAAATTATTTAATGAAAAAAGGAACTGATTTAAAATATGGAGCTAGACCTTTAAGAAGAGCAATTCAACGTTATGTTGAAGATGAATTATCAGAAAAAATATTAAGACAAGAAATAAATAATGGTGATACAGTAAAAGTAGACTTAGAAAATAATGAATTAACATTCACAGTTTTATAAATGTATTAAATGGAGGATTATAAATGAAAAAAATAGTTAGGCAAATTCCTAATATTCTAACAATTGTTAGATTTATACTTATACCTTTTATCGTAATAAATATAATTAATGAATCATATATTGCAGCATTTATTATTTTTACTATATCAGGTCTAACAGATATATTAGATGGCTTTATAGCTAGAAAATTTAATTTTATAACTAATTTTGGTAAATTAATTGACCCTTTAGCTGATAAATGTACTCAAATTATAACATTAATTACTTTAGCCATAAAAAATATAATTCCTGTTTGGATAATTGTTATTGTTATAATTAAAGAATTTATAATGATATCAGGGGCTTCTTTTCTTTATGGTAAAGAATTAGTTGTTTCTAGCAGGTGGTATGGTAAACTAGCTACTGTATTATTTTATATAGCTATAGTATGTTCATTATTCATTAGACAATTTAATTTTTCATTTGACTTTAGCTTATACATTTATTATTTAGCATTAATTTCTACAATATTCTCTTTAATCATGTATATAAAAGCTTTTTATATGCAAGGTTATCTAAAGAAAGAAAATCTAAAAATTAATGAACAATTTGTAGATAAAACAAAGGACAGTTCTAAAAAATAGAACTGTCCTTTATTTACACTATTCAAAATCTTCTATCATACTATTTAAATTTTCTTTACCATAAACCCTTACACCATCTCTTAAATTAATTCTATCAGTTTCAGTTAAATATCCAGTTGAAATTCCTGTATTTTGATATATTTCTTCTGTTCCATCACTTAAAATCTTATAAATAACAACATTTCCATCCTCATCTTTTACTAAATAATGTTCATTACATTGTCCTTCCTCTTCTTTTTCTAAAACAATTTTGTTATTTGCAAAACTTTCCAATTTATAATCCGGATATAAATTTTCTATTTCTTCTTGGTTCTTATTTACCATATCATTTGGAACTGTCTTTATTTCTTGCGTAGTATGTCCACATAATTTATAATAAGTTTTTATCACTAATTCAGCATTAGGAGACACTCTAGTTTCTGCAGAACTTACTTTTACATCCTCAAGATTATTTTCTATTTGGTTATCTTCATAAATACACTCATCTGTAACTTTTTCTTCTTTTGCTAATTTATCGTATTTTATATTTTGATATACAACAGCTGTTGTTACTACAATCAAGCTAATTGTTAATATTGATAATATAATAATTTTAAATTTGCTCATATAATCCCTGCTTTCTTTCTGTTTTATATTATTATGTAGAATTATTAGCAAATTTATACATTTTATAAATGCACTTTACCAAAAATTTCTCCGCTATCTCTTATAGAAAATTGTATTTCTCCTTTTTCATCCGTTCTAAAAATACTACAACCAATATTTTTTAAATTTTTTAAAGTAATTTCACTTGGATGTCCAAACTTATTATTTTTACCTACTCCAATTAAAGCTATCTTTGGCCTAACTGCATTTAAAAATTCTACAGAAGAAGATGTTTTAGATCCGTGATGTGCTATTTTTATAATATCTGCTTTTAATTTTTTTAAATTATTAGTATATTGTTTTAGAATTGCTTTTTCAGCAACCTCTTCTATATCTCCTGTAAATAGAATCGATTTACAGGCTGTATTTAATTTAAAAACAAGAGAATTATTGTTTATCGAATTATCTGTTATTTTATACTCATTACTTGGCCATAAAATATCCATATATGTATCTTTATCTATATTTATTTTTTGTCCCATCTCTACTATATAAAGTTTAATTTTTTTATCTTTTATTATTTCTAAAAGTTTTTTATAATTATCTGAATATTCAAATTGTTTTCCTATTATTATGTTCTTTACATTTAATTCCTTTATAACAGTAAATAAACCTCCAACATGATCAGAATCAAAGTGTGAAACAATAATATAATCTAATTTCAAAATTTTTTTCTTTAATAGATAAGGTAATACAGTTTTTTCACCAACATCAAAGGTTGAATTAAACTCTGAACCACCCCCATCTATTAATATTTTCTTATTATATTTCGTAGTCACCAAAGTACAGTCACCTTGACCCACATCTATAAAATTTATTTTTATTTTTTTTGGGGAAAATTGATAAATAAATATAGCTAATATGCATAAAAGAAATAAAGATATTAAATGCACTTTATATTTATGAAAAAAATGTTTTATTTTATAAATATAATCTCTCCTAACCAGGTAATAGACATATATAATAAAAACATAATAAATTACTATTTCTACAATATTTGGAGCAATAAAATAAATTTTAGAAATACTTATATTAGAAAAAAATTTAACAATATGTATTGTTATAGTTATCAAAGGTTCTATTACTCCTAGAATTTTCAACGGACATATTGCAATAAAAAATCCGATTATTGTAATTATCGAAGATAATGGAATAATTATTAAATTTGAAAAAATAAAAGTTAAAGAAATTGTACCGAAAATATATAATATTATAGGAAAAATAAAAATTTGTGCAGCTATAGAGCTAATTACTATATTTAATATATATCTAATAATATTATTTTTTACTCTCTTATTAACTCTTTTTATAAAAAAACTTCCCAAAACGATTATTCCTAAAAATCCAAAATATGATAACAGAACACTTAAGCTATTTATTGCATGTGGATTATCTATTAGTATAATTAGCAATGATATTCCAAAACTATTTGCTATATCATATTTTCTATATATCAATCCTCCAATTAAGCTTATTATACACATTATACAAGCTCTAATAATTGATGGTGTTAATCCTGTAATAAACATAAATTCAAATAATATAATAATACAAATTACATCCATTATTCTTTTATGTATTTTTAATACTTTACACATGATTGTAATTCCAATAATAATATTAGAAACTTGCCCTCCAGATACTGATAGAATATGATACAAATTACTATTTAAAAAATCTTCTTCTATTTCTTCACTCAAATTCTCGATATCACCAATTAGCATTCCAATAAGTAAACTACTATTTTCATCTTTTGTTATTACCGTTTCTACATTATTTTTCAATCTTTGTTTTAATTTATTTGAATATAATAATAATTTATTGATGCTTTCTTCTTTTACAACATAATAATTTTTTATATCGATTGTTCCAAATATTTTAAGAGTCTTTAAATAATTTTTATAATTAAATCCCTTCTCATTTCTATCTACATCTGGCTCTACGTAATTTCCGGTTATATGTATAAGATTTCCATACTTAATATTATTTTTTTTATTAACTCTAATATACATATAAGTTCCATTTCGTTTTTCATATTTGCTATTTACAATTTTAACTTTATATAAATCATTATATTGTTTTTCTTCTTTTTCACCAATAATTATGCAATCCTCACTAATTTCTTGATTATCCATATATAATGTATCATACTTATTTTCTAATATTATAGTATGAATATATCCTAAAATTACTGAAACTAAAATTAATATTTCTGTATATTTTTGAAAAAATCTTCTTAGAAATCTAATATACTTATTATTAATTTTTTTAATTAATATTATTATAATAGCAATAAAAAAAATAAAGGCCATACTTTTTAAGTATAAGCCCCCTAAAATACCTATAATATAAGAAATTAATATTATTACAATTGGTCTTTTCAAATTACCTCGATTCTTATTGCCCCATTATAACACTCTTTTCGCTGTTATATAATTCCTAGTATAATATCCATCTGATAAAGATGTTATTACTACTCCTTTTTGTGGATTTGCAGCATGTATAAAACTATTATTTCCAACATAGATTCCCACATGTCCTATTGAACTACCACCTTGTGAAAAAAACACCATATCTCCCAAATTTAGATTAGATTTAGAAATGGTAGTTCCAACATTGGCTTGTGCTGATGCTGAATGTAATAAATTTACACCAAATCTACCATATACAAATTTGGTAAATCCTGAGCAATCAAATGAATTAGGTCCTACTCCCCCATAAACATAAGCTTTTCCAATTAAAGTTTTGGCATAATCCACAACATCTGCACCTTTACTAGATGTATTTGCGGTTTTTGCCTCTTTTGTTTCTACTTTAGTTTGTATATTTTCTGTTCTTTCACTACTTCCTCTGTTTGTTTCTTGAACCTGCTGTTCTGATATATATTGGTTTGATACATATCCATTAACTCCACTACTTGTAGAAATTTTTGCCCATCCATTTTCTTCGCTCTCTATAGTAACTTCAGTATTTCTAGTTAGTGTTATTATAACATTTGCTGAAGTACTTGCTGATTCTCTAACATTTACACTTCCTGCACTAATATATCCAGTTTTAGTTTCCGGTGTCTCTGTTTGATTTTCTTCTGCTGGTTGAGTATCTGTATTTGTATCTTCTGATGGATTTTCTTCCGCATTAGAATCAGTACTTTCTGGTGAATTTTCTCCCGCACTAGAATCGGTATTTTCTTGAGAAGGTGTTAAATTATCTTCTCTAACCCAACCAGATACAGCTCCATTTGACACAAAAGCCCATCCATTTGCTTGATCGTTCACAGTTACAACTGTGTCTTTTGCCAAAGTCTCTAAGTTATCTGAATTTATTAAAGGTAATATTTTTAATGCTGTTTCGACTGTTAATATTTGGCTTGTTCCAATAAGATTTGTATTATCAGTACCACTACTCGTAGTATCTACCGTATTATTTGTATCAGAATTTTCTATTGCTGTATTAGTAATTTCATTTGCAACAGTGGTATTTTCTACGGTATTATTATCTGTTGCCGTAGTATTTACATTATCTACATCATTAGTTTGAGTAGTATTATTATTTGTAGTGTCTTCTACTTCTCCATTAACCTCTATATAATCAGCATAAACATATCCTTCATAATTCTTATATTTAACTTGGTACCAATCACCATTTTTAGATAAAACTTCAACCTTATTATCTACAGAAAGTAAAGTTACAAGTCCAGCATCTAAACTTGGTCCTTTACGCAATTTAACTGTTTCCCCTGTGATTACACCATCTGTAGAAGCATTAGACACAACAGTCATTACAGAAAGTAATGCTATAATTATTAAAACTATTAATATCTTCTTTTTGTACATCCTTCTTCTTCTCCTTAGAAAATAATATATTGTTTATATTTAATCTCTTTTCATAGGTATAAGTATATAATGAATTAAGCAAAAAGTCAATTTATCTTATTAATTTGCATTCATTAAATCTTCAATAAAAGTAGAACATCTATCTGCAGCCATTTTTAAATATTTATTAAAGTCAATTTGATTTTCTCCATTAGGTGTATCTGAAATTGATCTTATAATTATAAAAGGCGTATTAGATAAATAAGCAACTTGTGCAATAGCAGCACCTTCCATTTCGACACAATCAGCATCAAATTTAGTACGTATTTTATCCTTCATTTTTTTATTTGTGCAAAATATATCGCCAGTTGCAACCGTTCCTATAACACATTTATAATCATTATTTTTCATGTTTTTTATTACATATTCGCATCTCTTAATTAATTTAGAATTGCTTTCTAATTTGACCCCTATATTGCTAATATAACCTTTTTCATGTCCAAATGCTGTAATATCAAAATCATGTTGAACAACATACTTTCCTATTACAATATCTCCATAATTTACATCATCATTTATACTACCAGCTGAACCTATATTAACAATATAATCTATATCAAATTTATCTATCATAATTTGAGTTGTTCTTGCTGCATTTACTTTACCAACACCACATTTTACTAAAATTATTTTTTGTTTTCCTATTTTTCCCTCAAAAAACTTTAAATTAAAAATATCTATTTCTTTTAAATTCTTTATCTTTGATTTTATTGCCTCCATTTCTTCCGGCATTGCAGCAATAACTCCCACATATTTTTCCATACTAATTCCTCCTTGAAAGAGATTATATCATAAAAAAAAGAAATTGCATATATTATGCAATCTCTTTTTACTATAATTATGCTAATTCTACAACAGCTCCTGCTGCAGTAAATTTTTCTTTCATTTCTTCTGCTTCGTCTTTAGCTACTCCTTCTTTAACTGTTTTTGGAGCTCCATCAACTAAGTCTTTAGCTTCTTTTAATCCTAAACCTGTAACATCTCTAACAGCTTTAATTACTTGGATTTTATTTGGTCCAACTTCTTTTAATACAACATCAAAAGATGATTTTTCCTCAGCTGCTGGTGCAGCTCCGGCTGCAGCTGGTGCTGCTACTGCTGCTGCAGATACTCCATATTTTTCTTCGATTCCTTTAACTAATTCTGATAATTCAACTACTGTTAAACCATCAATTTTTTCTAATAATTCTTCTACTATAGTCATTTTTTATTCCTCCTAAATTTAATTTGTGGTTTAAGTCCACTACTCTAATATTTAAACTTTATAATATTATTCATTTGTTTCTTTTTGAGCTCTAACTTGATCTAATGCAACTGCAAGTTTTGAAATATTTCCAAGTAAAGCACCTGCAAGCATAGATATAAGTGTCTCTCTTGATGGTAATTTTGCAAGAGTTATTAATTCCTCTGTAGTCATAACCTTTCCATTGATAACTCCACCCTTAATTTTATAAGTTTCGCTATCTTTTGCATATTCATAAACTGCTTTTAAAGGCTCAAGGTAATCTTCATTAGAAAGAACAACAGCTGTTGGTCCAACTAATAAATCTTCTAGTCCTTCAATCTCAGCCTCTTTCAAAGCTCTTCTTGTGATATTATTCTTAATAACTTTATAATCGCCATTAACTTTTCTTAAATTAGCTCTTAACCCTGTAACATCTTCTACAGAAATTCCTCTGTAATCTGTTAATAATACTAATTTAGCTTCTTTGATTTTGTCTGCTAGCTCTGATACTTCTGATTTTTTTCTTTCTATAACTTTTTGATTTGCCATTTAGTATTCACCTCCTAAATAAATAAATCCTAATCTTTAGCCATCATCGAGGCAATAAAGATTAGGATAATCCGCACTTTTTTTGCCTCGGTAGGACTTATTTTATGCCTACTTTCTTTGGCTAATATAAATTTATTTTTGATTAATATATACACTTGGTCCCATTGTTTTTGCAATAGCAACACTCTTAATGTATTGTCCTTTTGCTGCAGCTGGTTTTGCTTTTATAATAGCATCTATAACTGTTTTATAGTTTTCTTCTAGCTTATCAGCTCCAAATGAAACCTTTCCAAATCCAAGATGAATAATATTAGTTTTATCTAATCTATATTCAACTTTTCCTGATTTAATTTCTTGTATAGCTTTAGCTACATCCATAGTAACTGTTCCAGATTTAGGATTTGGCATTAATCCTTTTGGTCCTAAAATCTTTCCAAGTCTTCCTACAACACCCATCATGTTTGGTGTAGCAACTATTACATCATAATCAAACCAATTCTCTTTCTCTATTTTTGGTATTAATTCTTCAGCTCCAACAAAATCTGCTCCAGCTTCTTCAGCTTCTTTAGCTTTATCACCTTTTGCAAATACAAGAACTTTTAAAGTTTTTCCTGTACCATTAGGAAGTACAACTGTACCTCTAACTTGTTGTTCAGCATGTTTTGAATCAACACCTAATTTCACATGTAACTCAACTGTTTCATCAAAATTTGCTTTAGGCATTTTTTCAATCAATTCTAAAGCTTCTTTAGCATCATATAATTTACCTTTTTCAACAAGCTTTTCTGCTTCTTGATATTTCTTTCCTCTTTTCATTTTTTACCTCCTTTGGTTTTAACGAATTTGCATTCTCCCAATTTAATTATTAATCTTCTACTACAACTCCCATACTACGAGCTGTTCCTTTTACCATACTCATAGCAGCTTCTAGTGATGCTGCATTTAAGTCTTCCATTTTTTGTTCTGCTATAGCTTTAACTTGTTCTGTTGTCATTTTTGCTACTTTATCTTTATTAGGTTTTCCTGAACCTTTTTCAATTTTTAATGCTTTTTTAATAAGTACAGCAACTGGTGGAACTTTTGTAATGAAAGTAAATGATTTATCTTTGTAAACTGTTATAACAACAGGGATTATCATTCCAGGTTGATTTGCAGTTCTATCATTAAATTCCTTAACAAATTGCATAATGTTAACACCACTTGAACCTAATGCTGGACCTACTGGTGGAGCTGGAGTAGCTTTACCAGCTTCTATTTGTAATTTAATTACATTTACAACTTCTTTCTCTGCCATCTCATTGCACCTCCTTTAACTAAACCTTTTGTACTTGTGAAAATTCTAGTTCTACTGGAGTTTCCCTACCAAACATAGAAACTAAAACTTTAACTTTGTGTTTTTCTTTATTAATTTCTTGTACAACCCCAACAAAGTTTTCTAATGGTCCATTTAATATTTTAACAGAGTCATTAACATCATAATCAACATTAACTTCTGTTAGCTCAAATCCCATTTTTCTAATTTCCTCTTCAGTAAGAGGAATAGGATCTGTTCCTGAACCAACAAAACCGGTAACACCTCTTGTATTTCTTACAATATACCAAGATTCTTCAGTTACGATCATTTTTACTAAAACATATCCTGGAAAAACCTTTTTCAAGTTTGTTTTTCTTTTACCATCTTTTATTTCTATTTGCTCTTCCATAGGAACAACAATATCAAATATGTAATCTTCTAATTCTCTATTTTTTACAGTTTTTTCTAGGTCTGTTTTAACTTTATTTTCGTACCCAGAATAAGTATGAACTACATACCATTTAGGTTGCATTTTATCATCTTGAGACATAATAGGCCTCCTTGCAAATTTTTATTCTACTGTATTTTCAGCAGCATTTAATTCATTTTCTGTAATTGCATTTTCAGATAATTCATTCATATCAGAGCTTGTAGTATTATCAACAGTATTTTCTACCACAACAGAATTTTGTAAGCTTTGAATTCCTTTAACTTCTAATTTATTTAAAGATTCAAAAGCAAGATCTAAAACAATAACTATTGCAGCAACAACAAATACTATCGCAAGAACAGCTACTGTACTATTGAAAAGTTCTTTTGGTGTAGGCCATTTAACTTTTTTTAGTTCTGTTTTATAACCTCTCCAAAAATTTTTCTTTTTCTTATCTTCATTAGCATTTACTTTTTTCTTGTCTTTGGCCATTTTCTTTCCTCCTTAAAAATAGCTTATTTTGTTTCTTTATGTTTAGTATGTTTTTTACAGAATTTACAATACTTAGCTATTTCTAATCTTTCGGTATTATTTCTTTTGTTTTTAAAAGTTGTGTAATTTCTTCTTTTACAATCTGTACATTCTAAGATAATCATCTCTCTTGGTCCTTTTGCTGCCACTGTCATACACCTCCGTTACTAAAAATTTCTTTGAAACGATGTGAGCCATGTAATATCTCATACATACGCTTGAATATTTTATCATGTTTTTTTAAATAAGTCAACAAAAATAATGGATTTATTAGACATTTTTTATGTTTTTTTCCTTTTTAGAACTAGTATTTTTTTTATATTTTTTCTTTTTCTGAACGGAATAACCAAATTTACCAATTTTTTTAGCTAAAGGATAATATCCACCATTCGCATATGCAATTAAATCACATTTAGAAATATCAAAAGCTCCTTTTTCATCTATATATTTTTCATCAGCATCAATTGATTTAACTTCTGCTATAAACATATCATGTGATCCTAATTTAATTATTTCTTTTACTTTACATTCAATTGAAACAGGACTTTCTTTTATCAAAGGGCATTTAACAAACTTAGCTTTTTCTTTATGTAAATTCATTTCTTTAAATTTATCATATTTTTCACCTGATTTGACACCACACCAATCAGTTGCATATGCTAATTTTGTTGTGGTTAAATTAATAACAAATTCTTTATTTTCTTTAATGATATTATATGAATATCTATTTGGTCTAATAGATATATACACAAGTGGAGGATTAGTATTTATTATTCCAGTCCAAGCTACAGTTATAATATTACTATTTTTCATATTTCCACAAGAAACCATTACAACTGGTAAAGGATATTCAAAAGTACCTGCTTTCCATATTTTTCTTCCCATATATTCACCTTTCCTAACGTATATCATAGCACTACTATTTTTATAAAAGCAATAAAAAACAAAAAGAAATTAAAAATTAAATATACATTTCACATTTAATTTTTAATTTCTTCTTATAATAAAAATAAAAAAAATCTAGCGAAAGCCTATCTTCCCAACAAGGTAACTCGTAAGTATTGTCGGCACATTAGAGCTTGACTTCTGTGT
>CALXMM010000013.1 GCA_944389475.1 uncultured Clostridia bacterium | reverse complement strand
TATTGTAGCAATTAACGAACTTATTGTTAATAAAAACAGAAACTCGAAGAACAAATCAGTTAGTAATACTGAAACAAGATTTGAAGATAAACAAACACGATTAAAAAATAGAACAAATACCAATTTTTTAGATGAAAGATAAATTACAATATATAAGGGAGATGTAAAAGTTATGGATAAAGAAAAATTAAAAGTAAAAATATTTTTGATTTTAAGTCTTGTATTTGCAATTTTGACTTTGATTAGTGGATACTTGGTAATCACGCATAAATTAGATAATGCTGGTTATTCAGTTATATCAATGTTATTTACACTAACATTTAGTATATTATATAGAAATAGCAAAAAAGATAAAGAGTAATACAAATTACAATATATGAGTAAAATAAAATACTGATTTATAAAGGAAAATCTAAAATGTTAAAAAGCATTGCTTGTAGCAACGGACAGTTCTTTATATAATAATCGTAAAGAAAGGAGCTGTTGTAAAATGTTAAAAGAAAACATTAAGTCGTTGAGAAAATCAAAAGGACTTTCACAAGAAGAACTTGCTATAAAATTAAATGTAGTTAGACAAACAATTTCAAAATGGGAACAAGGATTATCTGTTCCAGATGCAGAAATGCTAATTAAAATATCAGAAGTTTTTGACACACCTGTAAGCACTTTGCTTGGAGAAAATATTTCTGAATCTAAAGTTGATGATATAAAAGCAATTTCTGAAAAATTAGAAATAATTAATTTACAATTATCACAAAGAAAAAATGAAAGAAGGAAAATAATTCATTGGTTACTAATCTCATTGTGCGTAATTATAGTTGGTATTTTTATATTTCTAATTCTATTAAATAGTCCATACTTAAATTGGGATTATAATGATCCTGAAAAAGCTGTTTTAGGAGTTGCTTATCATTCTTTCGAATGGGTATTTATCAGAATAGCACCGATTATCCTTATTGGATTAATTATTGGAATTTTCTTAACTCGAAAGAAAGATTAAAATTAATTTTTAAGAATTATTTAGATTAAAATTACTCAACTAATCGTTGTTTTCCCCACTCAACGATTAGTATGTTTACTTTTCACAATAAGGAATTTACAATAATATTAAAGGAGGTAAAAAGTATGGATCAAGTGAAAATTGGAAAATTTATTGCTCAATGCAGAAAAGAAAAAAATTTGACACAAGCAGAACTTGCAGAAAAATTAAATATAACAGATAGAGCAATATCAAAATGGGAAACTGGAAAAGGTATGCCTGATTCATCAATTATGCTTGACTTATGTAATGAACTTAATATTAGTGTAAATGAATTATTGACTGGGGAGATGATTGAAATGAAAGAATACAATAACAAATCAGAAGAACTTTTACTAAAAATGACACAAGAAAAAGAAAAAAGGGATAAAGAGTTCTTAAATATGGAAATATTTATTGGAATATTAGTGTCAATTATTTTAATTTCTTGTGTTTTCATTGCTTCATTTGTAAATATGCAAAGTTGGTTAAGAATTGGATTAATTATTATTGGATTAATTCCGTTTATTATAGGTATTGGATATGCAATTAAAATTGAACAAGTTGCAGGTTATTATGAATGTCAAAATTGTCATTACAAATATGTGCCAAATTATAAAGATGTTTTATTAGCATTGCACATAGGTAGAAAAAGAAAAATGAAATGTCCTAAATGTGGTAATATAAATTATCACAAAAAAGTAATAAATTAGTTATACAAATTACTGTTATATCTAAAACGACATTTTTAGTACACACCTCTGTACTGACATTTCAAAAAATACATTGAATTTGACAAAATAAATGGTATAATATGTATAATGAAATAATTATAAGAGATGCAGGAGTAAAAAACTCTTAGCACCTCTTTTTTTGTTTCAGGGTTTTGTATAGATTAATGGTGTATTGTAAAATTTATTATAGAAAGAAGGTAATTACAATGATTTTTGGAAAGTATGGAAAAATGATTTTAGCAAATATGGAGAGAAATTATCCATATAGAAAACAAGAATTAGAGCTTACAGGAGAACTTAAAATCAAGATATTTGAAAGAGAAAAGTATATTTTAGAATTAAAAAAGCAAGTAGAACAACAAATAAAAGAAAAATACAAAGCTCCTAATACAAGGGAAATATCCGTACTTGCCAAATACCAACAAATGATTGATGGTTTAGTTGACGAAGTTCTAATGAAAGAAATTTTACAAAAAATATAAAATTTGAGTTAGTTACACACTAGCTCTTTTTTTATGGAAAGGAGCTAATATGCTGAATGTTTGGATTGGAAACTTAGGAAAATACAACGAAGGCGAACTTGTAGGAGAATGGCTAGAATTACCTGTTTCAAAAAAAGAATTAGATGCTTTTTTACGAGAAAAAGTTGGACTCCAGTTGACACAGGAAGAAGTTGACAAAGCACTTGTCGAAACTGGTGTATGTTACGAAGAATATATGAATATAGATTATGAAGATATTGTTTTTTAATAAATTGTATTAAATAAATGGAGAGTAAATTGGAACTCTCCAAATGATAACCTTAATAATATTTGAATTTATGCAGTATTTTTCTCTGTATATTTGGAGAGTTATTTTTAACTCTCCAAAACTTAAAAGGGAAAATTTTGGAGAGTTAAGTGTAAGCAGTTGTGAAAAAGGCTGAGAAAGGCTAACAAAGGCTAACAGAGTAAAATAGCATATTACAGCCTTTTACAGACACTCTCAAATACGGTTAAAAAACACTAAAATTCAGATAAAACAAAAGACCTGAAACCTAGTTGTTTCAAGTCTTTCAAGAATATTTTTCTTTTGGTCGAGGTGACAGGGATCGAACCTGCGACCTCATGGTCCCAAACCACGCGCGCTACCAACTGCGCTACACCTCGATTAAACAGTACCAATATAATATACCATAATAAAATCTAAATTTCAAGTGGTTTTTGAGAAAATTTCAAAAAAACTTGAATAATATAGATTTTACTGATATAATAATAAGCGGAAATGCACCAGTAGCTTAGCTGGATAGAGCGTTCGGCTACGAACCGGAAGGTCGGGGGTTCGAATCCCTTCTGGTGCACCATTAAGAAAGTGGTATAAAAACTCCTTTATTATATAGATATAGGGAGTTTTTTATTTTTATAATGTTAATACAAATTTATATTCCACTTTGGAGGATAAATATAATGTATTTTTTGTTTTTTAGGAGCATATTTCTTTTTTATTTTAGTTCTATTAGACTTCAAGCTTGGTATTGCTTGCCTGCAATATTTATCCAATTCACAAAAAATATTTTGACAATCTATAAGTTGTAAAGGTCTATTGCCAATTCTTTTAAAATTTAAGTTAAGTCTTTTAAATTCTTCATCCTGGTGAACATACATATATCTAATAATGTCTTCATTACTTAAATTACCTTTATCTATAAAACATTTTTTTATTCCTCTAAGAGAACCGGGGCCAGCTATTGTAAATTCATCTTCACGCCAATTTACAACGGTACTATAATTAATATCTGTAACTAATTGATATGCCATAAAATTACCAATTAGTGGATAAGCTCTAATAATATTAAATCCTTCTTCCATAGTCTTACATCTAACAATTTTATCTTGAATTCTATCCTCTATAAACATTTTATTAAGCAAAGCTAAATGATTATCATGTTTTCTATCATAGCCAAAGGCTTTAGTAGCACAACTAATATATGCATCATTATAAATTTTTATTCCATTTGATATTGCATTTTCCAATACTTTTGAATATTCATTAAAATTAAAATTTTTTAGTGTAATTTCTTTAAAATTATTTAATAATAATTCCCAAGTAGATTCTTTATTAAATAATTTAAATAATATTATTCTAAATAGCATATCTTCATTAGAATAATTTTTACCATTATATATAACATTACTTAACAAATATTGACTTACTCTATCATTTACTCTATAACTATTGCAAAATTTATATTCTTGCAAAATAGGGTCATTAGTCCAAGGTGCAGGTTCTCCATAAAGTTTTTTCCAAAATATATTTTGTCTTTCACATGCAAAGTACCAATATAAATCATAAACTTTTTGTCTTTTTTCCATCTTACAAAACCTCTTTTATAAAATTTTTAAAAAATTTTACTATAAACATTAAAAATTTTCTACTATTATTTAAGCTTTTTATATATTTATTTTTAAAAAAGAATATTCAAACATTGCAACATGTCATTAATAAAAAATAACTACAATAAATTAATAAAATAATAATTTATGAAAAATTAATTTACACAAAAACACATTTGTGATATATTATCTAAAACAAATGTTTACAAAGGAGGAAACAATGAAATTTGTACATATAGCAGATATGCATTTTGATAGTCCATTTACTAGTCTAGGAAGAATTGCTGGATTATCAGATATGCGTAGACTTGAACAAAGAAAAATATTTAAAAAAATAATAGAATATATTTATGAAAATAATATAGAGTGTTTTTTTATTTCTGGTGATTTATATGAAAATGACTATGTAAAACAAAGTACAATAGAATGTATAAATAATTTATTTAAAACAATTCCAAATACAAAAATATTTATTGCACCAGGAAATCATGATCCATATTTAATAAATTCATATTATATGAAATATGAATGGAGTAAAAATGTACATATATTTAATTATAAAATAGAAAAGATAGAATTAAATGATGTTAATATATATGGGTATGGATTTAGTAGTTTTTATTCAGAAGGAATAGATTTAAATAATATTAATTTAGATGAAGAAAAAAGTAATATTTTGGTAATGCATGCAGATTTAGATGCATCAAAAGATTCGAGAGATTTATATAATCCTGTAGCTACAAAGGATTTATTAAAATTTGATTATGTAGCACTTGGACACATTCATAAACCTAAATATGATAATAAAATTGTTTATCCGGGCTCACCAATATCTTTTGGATTTGATGAATTAGGCAAGCATGGTTTTATTTCTGGAGAAATAAAAAATAAAAAAATAAATATAGAATTTATTCCATTGGATGAAAGAGAATTTAAAGAAATAAATTATGATATTTCAGAAATTAATTCAAAAGAAGAATTAATAGAAAATATACAAGAATTAAAATTAAATAAAAAAGATTTTTATAAAATTAATTTAATAGGAAAAAGAAATTTTGAAATTAATTTATTAGAAATAAATAAATTAATTCAAAATAATAATATTTTAAAAATAAAAGATAATTCAAAAATAAAATATGATTTAGAAAAATTAAAAAATGAAAATAGTTTAAGAGGAATATATATAAATTTATTATTAAATAAAATAAATGAATTAAATAACGAAGAAGAAAAAAATAAATATTTAAAAGCAATAGAAATTGGATTAGATTCATTAGAAAATAATTAGCAAAAAATAAAATAATTAATAAAAAATAAATTCATTATATATAATCACATAGGAGGAAAAAATTGAAAATAGAAAAAATACAAATAAATGGATTTGGAAAGTTAGAAAATAAAGATATAGAATTAGCAGATGGAATTAATGTAATCCTAGGGAAAAACGAAAGTGGGAAATCTACACTATTAAAATTTATAAATAGTATGCTCTATGGAATTTCCAAAAGTAAAAGAGGAAAAAGTATTTCAGATTTGGAAAAATATAAACCATGGGATACAGAAAAATATTCTGGTAAAATAAAATATAAATTAGATAATAAAAATGAATATGAAATTTATCGTAATTTTAAAAATAAAGAATTAAAAATATATAATAATTTTGGTGATGATATTACTCCATTATTTAATGTAGAAAAAAATAAAGAAATTCCATTTTTTTATGAACAAACAAAAATAGATGAAGATTTATTTTTAAATAGTACAGAAATTATTCAAAATGAAATTAAATTAGATAAAATAAATCAAAATTTAATTATTCAAAAATTATCTAATTTAGCTACAACTGGTGATGATAATATTTCATATAAAAAAAGTATCGATAAATTAAATAAAAAGCAATTAGAAGAAATAGGAACAGAAAGAAGTCAGGATAGACCTATAAATAAAATTATAAATAAAATAAATAATTTAAAAAAAGAAAAAAATGAATTAGAAGAATTTGAAGATGAAAAATACGAAATAGAAAATAAAAATAATTTAATTAAAAATAAAATAAATGAATTAAATATTAATTTAGAATTTTTAAATAAATTAAAAAAAATAAAAAATATTTATTTAGAAGAAAAAAATAAAATAAATATAAATAAAGAAATAATAGAAGAATATAATAAAAAAATAAATAATTTAGAAATAGAAAAAGAAAAAATAAATAATTCAGAAAATAATAATAAAATAAAAATAAATAAATATATTTTTTTAGAATTATTTTTATTAATAATTTTTATTTTAATTAATTTAATAGTAAAAAATAATTTATTTAATTTAATTTATGTTTTTTTATTAATTCCAATATTAATTTATTTTTATAAAAAAAATAAATTAAAAAATAATTATAAAAAAGAAATTGATTTAAATTTTAAAAAAATAAATAATGAAATTAATTTATTAAATGAAAATAAAAATGAAAAAATAAATGAATTAAATAATTTAGAAAAAGAAATAAAAAATAAAATAAATAATGAATTAATTAAAAATAATATAGAAATAAATAATTATGAAAAAATAATTCATAATGAGGAAATTGATGAAAAAATAAATTTAATAAATAAAGAAATTAATGAAAATGAATTAGAGGTACATAAATTAGAATTAGATAAAGAAAATATTTTTCCAAAAATAGATAGATTAGCAAATATAGAAGAAGAATTGGAATATTCAAAAGAAGAATATGAAGAATTAAAAAATAATAGTGAAATAATAGATATAGCAAAGGATTATTTAGCAAAAGCATATAAAAATATGAAAGAAAATGTAACACCAAAGTTTTCTAGAGAATTATCAGAAACAATTTCTAATATATCAAATGGAAAATATAAAAATATTAAAATTTCAGATAATGATATAATGGTAGAAGTAGAAAATGGTAACTATGTTTCTGCAAGTGTGCTAAGTGTTGGAACAATAGATCAATTGTATTTTGCATTAAGAATGGCTATATTAAAAGAAATGACAAATGAAAGCTTACCAATATTCTTAGATGAGTCATTTGTATTTTTTGATAAGAAAAGATTAATAAATACTATTAATTATTTGCATGAAAATCATAATAATCAAATAATAATATTTTCATGCACGGATAGAGAAAAAAATGTATTGGATGAATTAAATATTAAATATAATTTAATAAATATGTAAATTCCTATTTTAAATAGGAATTTATTTTTTAAAATATTAAAAAAATAAAGTATTAAATTAAGACAAAATCTTGTAATTTCTACGGATATATAATAAAATAAGAAACGTAAAAAAACGATTATAAATACAAAAGCAAAAATAGATAATAAAGATATCACAAATTGTAAAAAACTTTTTTAATATACATTACCTAAAATGACAAAAAAAGTTAATACAATATATTAGAATAACAACTATATTAAAGAAGTTATGAGGTGGTAAAGGATGTTTCAAAATATAAGTGCTAATACAGATTATGTAGAAGACAACAAAATAAATAATAAAAAATTTATAAAGGAAAAATTTATAAAACAGAATTTTTCAAAACAGTCGATTTTAATTTACATTTTAGCCTTTATGGTTTCAATGGTTCAATTTGGTAATGATTTGGCTCCGTTTGGAATGGCAATGATTGCAGCAATTGTTGCTAATAATATACCAATTTTAATTCCATATATTATAACATGTATTGGAACATTGGTAGGATTTGGTGGTTCGGGATTACTTACATATATATTAACAAGTTTAATATTTATGGCACTTTCAATTTTCGTATTACCAAAAATAAATGAAGAGACAGAACAAAAAAGTGTAATGCCACATTTGCTAGTTGCTACATTTTTAGTTCAAATTATAAAAATATTATTTGGACCAATATTAATTTATGATATATTATCTGCAATTTTTCTTACAATAATAACTTGTATTTTTTATAAAATATTTAAAAGCTCAATTTCAGTAATAAAAGATTCAAAAACTAAAAAAGCATTTGCAATAGAAGAAGTAATTGGTACAAGTTTATTAATTGCAATTGCGGTAGCAGCATTTAAAGATTTATCTATATTTGGCTATTCAATAAGAAATATTTTAAGTGTGTTGATAGTATTAATATTAGGTTGGCAAAATGGTGTTTTAGTTGGAGCAACATCTGGAGTAACTATTGGAGTGGTAATTGCAATAATACAAAGGGGAGACCCAATACAGATAGCTGCATTTGCTATTTCTGGAATGATTGCAGGTTTATTAAATAAAGTAGGAAAAATAGGAGTTATAGTTGGATTCCTATTAGGAAATATAATTTTAAGTTATGCAGCAAACGGAAATACTCATTCCGTAATAATGGTACAAGAAATTTTAATTGCAGCAATTGGATTATTAGCAATGCCAAAGAATATTAAAATTAATATAGAGGATTTTGTAAGTGATATAAAATATTTACCTAAAGCACCTGACAATAGATTAGAGCAAAAAGAAGATATGGTATACAAATTAAATAATGTGTCAGATGCCATATCAGAAATGGCCAATACATATAAAGAAGCTGCAGCAACAGTTCTAGAAGAAAATGAAGTTGAATATGGTAAGAACAAAGAAATTTTTGTAACAGAATTAGAAAACAATATAAGTGATTTAAAAGATAATGTTTTATATGATGATTTAGTAGATGAAGAATCTCCAATAATAGATGATATTTTTAAATTACTAACGGAAAAGTCAGAGATTTCTCAAAAAGAATTGCTAAAAATATTTGAAAATCATAATAATTATATTTTAGGCTTTGATGATTCTGAAATTAGTCATAAATTAATGGATGAAATAGACAAAATGGTAAAAGCAATTAATGCTTCATATAGAGTAAGTAAAATAAACTTTATATGGAAGAAAAAAATGGTAGAAAATAAAGAAGCCATGGTAAATCAATTAGATGGTATATCTAAAACAATATCAAATTTAGCAGAAAATATAACATCACAAAATTCTACAAATAAAGAAAATGATGAAAAAGAAGAATTATTAAATATACTAGAACAAAAAAAAGTTGATGTTAAAGAGCTAAATATAAAAAAAGAAAAAGATGGTAAAATAGAAATAGGAATATATATAAGTCCATGTGAGGATTATAATAGCAAAGAATTGGAAATAGAAGAATGTTTATCAGATAAAATTAAACAAGTTATTACAAAATTTTATAAACAAGAATTTGATGTGCAAATAGTTGATTGTTCAATTCAAAAAGCAAATGATATTTGCTATTTTAGATATATAAGTAAAAATAAATTTAGATTGCAAATAGGTCTTGCAAAAGCAACAAAGGATGGAAGTCCAGTTTCTGGTGATACTACATTAAAAATGAAATTGGAAGATGGAAAACAAGTAATAGCAATTAGTGATGGAATGGGTTCTGGACCTAATGCAAGAAAGAGTAGTAGAATAGCAGTACAAATGTTAAAGAGATTGCTTAAATCAGGATTTAATAAGGAAACATCTTTAGATATGATAAATTCTAGCATGTGCTTAAATTCAGAAGATGATTCTTATGCTACATTGGATATAGCAATATTCGATTTATACGAAGGAAATGTTGAGTTTATAAAAAATGGTGCATCTCCTACGTATATAAAGGATAGAAGATTTGTAGATATAATAAAAAATATTACTTTACCAGCTGGAATTTTGAATAATATAGAATTAAAAATCTCAGATAGAGAAATAGATGAAAATGAAATATTAGTAATGTGTAGTGATGGAATTGTAGAGTCAAATGCTGAATATGAAAATAAAGAATTATGGCTTAAACACCTATTAGAGCAAATGGAAACTGAAAATGTACAAAAAATGGCAGATATAATTTTATCAGAAGCAATAGATAATAATTACGGAACACCTAAGGATGATATGACAGTTATAGTATGCAAAGTAGTTAGGAATTAATCTTACTTTTATATGAGTGCTTAAAGCGCTAAGAATTAATCTTACTTTTATATGAATGCTTAAAGCACTAAGAATTAATCTTACTTTTATATGAATGCTTAAAGCACTAAGAACCAAAATATTTATTGCAAAAAGCCCATAAAAAGTTCTCTTTTTAGAGAACTTTTTGTTTTGTATAAAATTTGCATAATTAGTTGTAATTTGTAATAAAAATGTGATATAGTGTATATGTAAAAAATGAAAATTTCTTACGGAGGAAGTAAAATGAGTAGAGGAAAAAGATATAATGGGGAAGCAAAACTTAACATGAAAAAAGTCCTTGCAGCAGTTGTTGCACTTTTAGTTATAGTAATGTTTGTTTTTGTAATATATAAATTAGTATCAAATGGAAGAGGTCAAAGAATGACCAATGACTTCTTTTTTACATCTTTTCAAGATAACAAATATGGAGTAATAAATAATAAAGGTGAAGAGGTTATAGCACCATCTTACCAAGAATATATTGTAATTCCTAATAATAAAAAAGATATATTCCTAGTAACATATGATGTTGATTATACTAATAATACATATAAAACAAAGGCTTTAAATTCAAAAAATAAAGAAATATTTACAGATTATGAAAATGTAGAGCCTATTGCAAACTATGATTCAAATAACAGAATTTCTTATGAGCAAAATGCCATAAAAGTTCAAAAAAATGGTAAATACGGAATGCTAGATATTGATGGAAAAGAAATTCTTCCTTGTGAATATGATAGTTTATACTCTTTAAAAGGTACTGATAATAGTATTTTAGTAGTAAAAGATGGAAAAGTTGGATTAGTAGATAGTACGGGTAAGAAAATAATAGAACCTCAATATAAAGAAATAAGAGGATTAGGAACAGATTACAAATTAGGATATATTGTCATTACAGATGACAATCAATATGGAATTGTAGACTGTAACAATCAACCTGTTTTAGATACTAAATATCAAGATATAAAAAGTATAGCAGAAAATGGAATATATGCTGTAAAAGAAAACAATGTATGGGAATT
The DNA here is from genome assembly GCA_944389475.1 of uncultured Clostridia bacterium. GTDB lineage: Bacteria > Bacillota > Clostridia > TANB77 > CAG-508 > Merdicola. The sequence continues at coordinate 46,945 of CALXMM010000013.1, read as the reverse complement.
AGTTAAGAAAAATGGAGAAATACAACTTACAGATGGTTTGAAAGATGCACAAGATATCTTAGGTATTAAAAACGGAAATGTAATAATAAAAAATGCTAATAACAAAGTAGGTGTAATAAGTACAACTGGTGAAACAATATTAAATACTGTATATGATGATGTAAAATGTGCTTTTCAAGATACATATATTGTTGAACAAAATGGCAAATACGGAATAGCTAAAAAAGGTGATGAAATAGCATTAAATCCTACATACACAACAATGAATTATATAGATACAGCAGATATAATAGAAGCAAGTGAAGATGGTATTACATCAAATTTATTAAATAGCAATTTAGAAACAAAATTAACTGGAATAGTTTTAGAAATTAATACGGACAAAGGCTATATAAAAATAAGACAGGATAATGATGATAAATATTATAATTTTAGATTTGAGGAAAAATCAGAAAAAGATATAAATGCAGGAAATACATTATTCTTAGATAAAAAAGATGGAAAATATGGTTATGTAGATAAAGATGGCAAAGTAGTAGTAGATTACCAATATGATGATGCAAAAGAGCAAAATGCGTATGGCTATGCAGCTGTTCAAAAAGATGGAAAATGGGGTGCAATAAATGAAAAAGGTGAAGAAGTAGTAGCCCCACAATATGATTTTTCAAATAATTTAAATATAGATTTTATAGGTGAGTGGCATCTAGGAAGTATAGATTCAAATGCAGTATATTATACAAAATAAAATTTTAACAAAAGAAGGAGTAATAAATGGAACTAAAGACAAGGTATCAATATACTTATTTTATATATCCTTATTTAATTGAAAAAAATAAATATTTAAAATATTTACAAAATTTATTGCATAATAATAAATGTAAATTAAGAATATTCGAAAAACAAAAAGATTTGGATATATATAACAAATTTTTACCTAAAATAAGAAGATTCATGTTTCCAACATTTGATTTTTCAGAATATAAAAGAAAAAAATTTGAAGAATTAAATGAAGGGTTACAAGCAAAAGTTCTTCAAAAATATCCTTGCACAGTATTTGAATATAATTTGGATAAAAATATTCAAGGAAAAGCTGGAAGGGATAATGGAATTTTCTTTAAAATAGAAAAAATAGAAATAATATGTTTTTATACAGGAGAATGTTTTATTTCTTTAAAAACAATGATAGAAGACTTGGAGCATTTTGATGATTTATTAAATTTTAATTATAAATTTAAAGATATAAAATCAGAATTTATTTCTATGAAACAATTTGAGAATATAAAAATTCAAGCAAGTGAGTTTGATGATATTCGTAAAATTACAGATTTAGTAGATGAACTAGTAGGAAATAGTGTAAAGCATATAAATATAGATTCTAATAAATTTTTAACATATTCATATGCATGTGTAGACCCTGAAAGTTGGAATAAAAATAAAGGATTTGATGAAATTAAACATCAATTTTATAAATATACGAATGTATTACCAAGCAATTATAATTTAAATGTAGATTTTAGCAGAGCAGATAAAAGAGTGGATATAATAGATAAGTGGAAATTTATTAAATTTGGATTTTCTAATCAAGCTACAACATTATTCACATCCGGAGTAGATACTTTTAATTACACAAAATTGCCATTCCTTTACGAAAAAGTATATATTTATATGTATATTTTACAATTATACAAAAAAATGCATATACAAAAAATGATAGAGGAATATAAAAGTGCTACAAAAGTAGCAAAATTAAGAAAAGAATTTTTAAGCTTTACACAAAATGTTTGGACACAAGATATTACAACAGAAAATATGGGAGCGCTTTTATGTAATAGTTGGTCCGAAAAATTAGAATTGCAAAAATTTTATTTAAAATTAAAAAGTGAATATGACATTTTGTATAAAGAAGCAAATATAGAAAAAACTGCAAAAAGTAATAAAGTAATAATGATAGTATTAACAGTGTCATTATTATTAAATATAATAAACTTTATAGTTTTATCAGGGATTTAGGGACAGCCCTAAAATCCCTTTTTTTAAATACTCATAAAGGAGTGGAAAATATGCTTAAATGCGGAACAGATATTATAGAAATAAATAGAATAAAAAATGCAATAGAAAAAATTTCAGAGGATTTTAAAAATAGAGTATATACTAAAAATGAAATAGAGTATTGCGAAAGCAAAAATGTACAAAAATATCAGAGTTATAGTGGGAGGTTTGCTGCAAAGGAAGCAATTTTTAAAGCTTTGTCAGATATAATAGAAGATAAATATAAAATTAAATGGACCGATTTTGAAATATTAGATGATAAAAATGGAAAGCCACATGTTTATATAAATAGTGATATTATAGATAAAAATAAAATTAATTATATTGATATAAGTATTTCTCATTGTAAGGAATATGCAACTGCAATATGCATTGCAGATATAATTGATTAATGTTTGATATAACGGAATAATTCAAAATAAAATTGAATAATGCAAGATACAATTAAATAATGCGAGGAGAGGAAAATATGAAACTTTTTGATTCACACTGTCATTTAGATGATGAAAAATTTAATGAAGATAGAGAAGAATTAATACCTAAATTACATGAAGAAGGTGTTGATAAATTAGTATCTGCAGGATATAGTTTGGAAGGTAGCAAAAATGCAATAGAATTAGCTAAAAAGTATGATTTTATTTATGCGACAATTGGTATTTCGCCAAATGATATTCCAGATACAGAAGATGAATTAAAAAAACAACTAAAAGAATTAAAGGAATTATATAAAACTTCTAAAAAGATTGTAGCCGTAGGAGAAATTGGACTTGACTATCATTGGAATACGGATAATAAAGAATTGCAAAAAGAAGCATTTATAGAACAAATAAAATTAGCAAATGAATTAAATTTACCAATTCAAATTCATACAAGAGATGCAGTAATGGATACAATAGGAATTTTAAAAAATAACAAGGTTAATAAAAACGGAATATTTCATTGCTGTCCCTTTAATAGAGAACTTGTAAAAGAAGCACTTAAATTGAATTTTTATATATCTTTTGCAGGGCCAACAACTTTTAAAAATTCTAAAAATGCACCAGAAATAATAAATATGGTACCGGAGGATAGATTTTTAGTTGAAACAGATAGTCCATATTTATCTCCGGAACCATTTAGAGGAAGAAGAAATGATCCTCGAAATGTACAATATATAATAAAGAAAATAGCAGAAGTAAAGGGAAAAACTTTTGAAGAAATTCAAAATATGGCTTATGCAAATGCACAAAGAATATTTAATATAGAATAAAAAGTGGATAAAACTCAATTATTTAAGAAGTAATCCACAATTTTGTACGGTTTGTGGAATATGTAATAATGTAAAAAGAGTTGATTACAAACTTGCATAATTCGTGGCATGTGTAAAATCACTTTTGTTATAAAATAATAGCTTGGTATTTATAATACCAAGCTTATTTAAAATATCTATTTCAATTTTTTTATGGCTTCTATTCTTTCTTCTATGGATGGGTGAGTAGAGAACCAATTTGTAGATTTCTTTTGTTTACCTTTAAATGGTGAAACTATATACATATTTTCTGTAGAATTATTTGCTTGTTTTAATGTTGACTGATCACTATCAAGTTTTGTTAATGCTGAGATTAAAGCATCTGGATTTCTAGTAAATTCTACAGAGCTTGCATCAGCCATAAATTCACGTTTCCTAGAAACTGCTAGTTTCATTAATTGACCAAAGAATCCTGCTAATACCAATAAAACTAAACTTACTAAAACCATGATACCATTTGAACGTCTGTTATCATTATCAAATCCACGCCATAAAAAAGCTCTTGAAAAATAGTCTGAAAGTATAATAACTAAACCTACCACAACTGTTAAAACAGCGGATAATCTAATATCATAATTTTTAATATGTCCCATCTCATGCGCGATAACACTTTCTAATTCATAGTAGTCTAATTTTTCTAATAAAGCTGTTGTTACGCAAATTACAGAATGTTCTGGGTCCCTACCTGTTGCAAAAGCATTTGGTTGTTCGGAATCCATTACATATAATTTTGGCTTATATTGTAATCCAGAAGATATCATTAGTGCATCAAGTATATTTATTAATTGTTTATTTTCCTCCTCAGTAGCTGGGCGAGCTTTATTAATTGATAAAACAATTCTATCGCTATAATAATAAGAACCCCAAGCTGAAGCAATTGAAAATATTAAAGCTATAATAATTGAAATTACACCGAAATCTAATGCATAACAAATATAATATATTATTAAAGTAACTATAATTACATAAAAGGATATGATAAATCCTGTTTTCATTTTATTTCTCTTTATATCTTCGTACATAATCTACCTCTATTAATATTATATATTTAAAAAGATTTCTTTATACTAAAGAAATCTTTTTAAAATTTATTTAGAAAAATCAATTTTAACATTTTGCTTTTCTTGTTCATCTTTAACTTCAAATAATTCACTAGGCTTAAAATTGAAAGCTTTTGCAATTAAATTTGAAGGAAATACTTCTAATTTTGTATTATACATTGTAACTGTATCATTATAGAATTGTCTAGAATAAGCAATTTTATTTTCTGTATTTCTTAATTCTTCTTGCAATTGAGCAAATGTTGTATTAGCTTTTAAATCTGGATAGTTTTCAGAAACAGCCATAATTGTTTTTAAAGCATCTGTTAATTGATTAGAAAGGTCTGCTTTTTCAGCTACTGTAGTAGCAGATGCCCAAGCTGTTCTTAATTCGGCAATTTTTGTAAATGTTTCATTTTCATGAGCCATATATCCTTTTACTGTTTCTTGTAAATTAGGAATTAAATCGAATCTTCTTTTTAATTGAACATCTATCTGGCTCCATGCATTTTGTACTTTTTGGCGTAAGCTTACCAAGTTATTGTACATTGCCACAACTATAATACAGATTACAACAATTACTATTAATGCTATAATCATAATTACATCTCCTCCTTTCGCTTATTTTAGCATATTAAAAAACTTTATACAATAGATTATATAAATGTAATATAAATAAAATATGAATAAAATTTGAAAAAATGAATATAATATAGTAAATATTAACAAAAATGGAAAATTTGACATATGAAAAATTATATAGTATAATAAAACTTGCTTATGGCAAAACCCTTTTATTTAGGGACATAACAGCTTAGAGCTGCTTAAAGGAGGAAATTATGTTAAAGCATAAGGATGATGAGAAAGCATCAATATCGTTAAAAAGAATACTTGGTATTTGTTTAATATTTTTATTTATATCAGGGATTTGTGTATTTGCAGCAAATAAACAAGTTAGAAATGTAAAAATAACATTAGCAAATGGTTGTCAAATGAATGTAGTAACATCAAAGACAAAAGTTGCTGATATTTTAGATGAAAAGCATATTATACTATTACCAGAAGAAAAAGTAACTCCAGATGAAAATACAACAATCGGAGTAGATGGGGAAATAGTAATTTCAGAGAAATCTGCACAAGATGAAGTTTCTGAAATGGTTTCACAAAATACGGAAACAACAAATAATGCAGAAAACAATACAGATTTAAATATAGATACTATATCACAAGCATATAGTCCTATAACAGAAAAAATAGAGGTAAAAGAAGAAGCTATACCTTTTGAGACTGTTACAAAAAATGTAGCAAATGGTTCAAGTGAAACTCAAGATAAAGTTTTACAAGAAGGAAAAGAAGGAAAGAAACAAGTAACATATAAAGTAAAATATCAAAATAATACAGAAATAGAAAGAAAAGAAATTAGTTCAGTTGTACTAGAAGAACCAGTAGATAAAGTTGTTCAAGTAAGAGCTGTAACAAACAGATCTAGTAGAAGTTCAAGCTCAAGTACAAAAGTTAGTGCACCAGAAACAACATCAGCAAGTGGTATTTCTTTAGGTAGATATAGAATAACAGCATATTGTGGTTGTGCATTATGTTGTGGTAAATCAACAGGTAGAACAGCATCTGGAACATATGCCAGAGCAAACCACACAATAGCGGCACCAGGAAATTTTGCATTTGGTACTAAATTAAAAATTAATGGAATTGTATATACTGTAGAAGATAGGGGTGGAGCTGTAAAAGGAAAGACAATAGATGTTTACTTTAATTCACATAGTGCAGCTTTAGCATTTGGTACAAAATATGCAAATGTGGAATTAATTAAATAGATTAATTATTGGGGGTATTTAGAAATACCCTCTTTTTTTATAATTTAATTAAACTCTATTTATGTAAATTAATTTGTAAAATTTATATTTTTTAAAATTAAGAAGAAGTTTAAAATTAGGTAAGTTTGTGTTATACTATTAATAGTAGATATAAAGTGAGGTGTATGTATATGCAAGAAGTAACAAATTTAGAAGAATTGGAAACAGCAGTAAATCAATATGGAGAAATTGTAGTAAGTAAAAATAATAAAAACAATGTAGTAGTTATGAGTATGGAAGAATATAAAAATAAAATAATAGATGATGAAATAGAAAGAAAAATATTGGAATCAGAAGAAGATTACAATAATGGAAAAATAAGAAAAGCCGAAGATGTCTTTAAAGAATGGGGGACTTCTATAAAAAAGCAATTAATTTAAAAATAATATAAAATGGGGGTATTTAGAAATACCCTCTTTTTTTATTTGCTAAATAGGATTATCATGAAAAGTTTTCTATAGTAATATAATTGGACCATTATGCAGTTGTATAAAATTGGAAAATATAGTATAATTCTTATGTATTTATAAAAAAGAAGAAAGGAGAATATGATTTATATATCATATTATTTAAAATTATGAAATTAATATCTTGGAATGTAAATGGCTTAAGAGCAGTTGTAAATAAAGGATTTGAAGAATTTTTTACTAATATAAATGCAGATATATTTTCAATACAAGAAACAAAAATGCAAGAAAATCAATTGGATGAAAATATATTAAAAATTTTTGATGGATATAATATGTTTTGGAATAGTGCGGAAAAAAAGGGTTATTCAGGAACAGCTATTTTTAGTAAGGAAAAACCTATTAATGTATTCTACGGAATAGGGAAAGAGGAGCATGACAAAGAAGGAAGAGTAATAACTTTGGAATTTGAAAAATTCTATATGGTAAATATTTATACTCCAAATTCTAAAAGAGAATTAGAAAGATTGGATTATAGACAAATATGGGAAGATGAAATTAGAAACTATTTGTTAAAATTAAATAATAAAAAGCCAGTAATTATGTGTGGAGATTTAAATGTAGCACATAATGAAATAGACTTAAAAAATCCAAAAACTAATAGAAAAAATGCAGGATTTACGGATGAAGAAAGAGCTAAAATGACAGAATTATTAAATGCAGGTTTTATAGATACCTTTAGATATAAATATCCAGATGTAACGGGAAAATATAGTTGGTGGTCATACATGTTCCATGCAAGAGAAAAAAATGCGGGCTGGAGAATAGATTATTTTATAGTATCAGAAAGTTTAAAAGATAAGATAGAAGATGCAAAAATCTTAGATGATGTATATGGTAGTGACCATTGCCCAGTAGAATTGGATATAAATATATAAAAATTTTTGCACTTGCATAAATATAGATTTTGAGAACATTAGATAAATATATAAAAAATGCAAAATTAAATATATAAAATGAAAGGAAAATAATCATGAAGGAAAATACATGGAAGAAGTGGATATATTGGTTTAGCTTTGGGTTAGCGATTATTATAGTATTCAATATATTTAATAATTTCGAAAATATTAAACAAATAGTTGGCAACTTCTTTAAAATATTAAGCCCATTTTTAGCGGGTATATTAATTGCTTACATATTATATTTGCCTAGTAGGTGGATAGAAAGAAAAATAGAAAAAAGTAGAGTTAAATTTATAAAAAAGAAAGCAAGGCCAATTAGTGTTTTTATAATATATTTGGTAATTATAGTTGTATTAATAGTAGCAATGAAATTTCTTATACCAAAAGTATATGATAGTATAATAGAATTAATAAGTAATTTTCAAGGATATGTTGCAAATATAATGAATAGATTTTCAGCACTTCCAGAAGATTCTTTTCTTAAGAAAGATTTCTTGGAACAAGCAATAGGAAAATTAAAAGAAATAGATATTATGCAAGTATTAAATTATGTATCAGGAATATTTGGTGTTGCTACAAGTTTGTTAAATATATTTGTTGCGATAATAGTATCTGTTTATGTATTAGCTGAAAGAAGTAAACTTGTAAAAGCTTTAAAAAGATTTATTTTAGCAGTTTTTAAAACAAATACTGCAGAACATGTTATAAAATATTTTAATAATTTAAATGAATACTTTTTTAAATTTTTATCAAGTCAAGTATTGGATGGAATAGTTATTGGAATATTAACATCAATTGCAATGACAATATTGGGTGTAAAATATGCGGTTCTATTAGGATTCTTTATAGGACTTCTTAACCTTATCCCATATTTTGGGGCAATATTTGCAGTAGCAATATCCGCAATAATTACTTTAGTAACTGGAGGATGGGCACAAGCAATTTGGATGTTAGTAATTGTAATTATATTACAACAAATAGATGCTAATATAATAAATCCAAAAATTGTTGGAGGCTCTTTAAAATTAAGCCCATTATTAGTAATATTTGCAGTTGCAGTAGGAGGAGCATATTTTGGAATATTAGGAATGTTCTTGGGTGCACCAGTTGCTGCAATAGTTAAATTATTATTAACAGATTTTATAAATTATAGATTGGAAAACAAAACGAAAAAATTGCAACAGGAATAAAACTACCCGGTATTTTACAATTTGAGATAAATTAAATTTTACTTAAAAATACAATAAAAGTAAGATTACCGAATATTTTATAATTTAGCCTGTATTAAAGGGACATAAGCTATTAAGAAAATATTAATAGTTTATGTCCTTTTTTCTTAATAATTTAGATGATATAATACTTTTAAATTGAAATAAAGTAAGGGGAATGTAAGATGTACAATATTTTAGTATGTGATGATGACAAAGAAATAGTAAATGCAATAGAAATATATTTAGAAAAAGAAGGATATAAAATTTATAAGGCTTATAATGGAAAAGAAGCATTAAAAATAATTGATAATACGGAATTACATTTAATTATATTAGATATAATGATGCCGGAAATAGATGGAATAGATGTTGCAAAAAAAGTAAGAGAAAGTAAATCTATACCAATTATAATGCTTTCTGCTAAATCTGAAGATTATGATAAAATAAAAGGATTAAACGAGGGTGCGGATGACTATATAACAAAGCCATTTAATCCAATGGAATTAATAGCAAGAGTTAATTCACAAATTAGAAGATATACAAAACTTGGAAGTATTAACAAAACAGAAAAAAATGATGATATATATCAATCTGGAGAATTAGTAATAGATGACAGTAAAAAAGAAGTTACTGTAGATGGAAAACATATTAAGCTAACACCTACGGAATACAATATTCTAAAGTTTTTAACAAAGAATAAAGGCAAAGTTTTTTCCATCTCACAGATATACGAAAATGTTTGGGAAGAAGAATCATATGGAGCAGAGAATATAATTGCAGTACATATTAGACACATAAGAGAAAAAATAGAAATAAACCCACGTGAACCTAAATACCTAAAGGTAATTTGGGGTATCGGTTATAAAATAGAAGATATTTAAAGTGAACTTTGGGGACGGAGCTAAAAGTTCATTAGATTAACATAAAATTTGAACTTTAAGGACCGTCCCTAAAGTTCAAAAGGAAGTGGTGATATGGAAGAGAAAAATATTTTTAAAAATCAAGGATTAAAAATTTTTGCATTTTTAACGTTGCCAGTTTTTATTATGGTTATAATAATTGATTGTATAGTTATATATTATTCTGTGGCTCATTCAGAAATTAGAAATAATACAAATTTCTATGATACGGATATGTTTGTAGATTCGTATATGTCTGAAGTTGAACGTATAGGAGTGAGTTTAAATAATGAAGTAGAAGAGGGGTATTTTATTGATGAATATGGTAATGGAATACACCCTGGAGAAGATACGGAGACTTCACCAATTAGCATTCAAGATGGAGAATATAAAATATATTATCAAACAAATCATAATAAAAGGAAATTTATTTATTTGTTAATAAATGATGAAACAAAAATAGCTTATACAAATATTCAACAAACAGGGAAAACAAATAGTTTGGAAAAATTAAAAGAAGAAATTACAACTAATAAAAAATATTGGTCTATTTCTAATAATCAAATTCAAACAAATATAGATAGATTATCAGAAGAAAATATAGTTAGAAATACAGAAATGCAAAATTTAAGCAATTTTTCTGTAAATAAACAATATTATACTGCTTTTGATGAAACGGTTCAAAATGTATATGCTACAAATGATATTACAATTAATAGTGCTTTATATAATCAAATGCAAAAATTGTATAAATATTCATATCCAACTTTAGCTGTTAGCATTTTAATAGGAGTATTGGAAGTTGTTTATTTAATATATACTGTCGGAAAGGTAAAAGATAAAGAAGAAATATATTTGTCTTGGCACGATAAAATTCCTTTGGAATTATTAGTTTTAGGATACTTTTTATTAATTGCAGTTGAAGCTTCTTTATTTGTGATTACTTTAAGTATTATTTCCGTTGACATTAATTTAAGTTTAGTACTTGTTATGTTAGTTGGATATTTCTCTATATTAAGTATGCTATGCGGAGTTGGAACATTAGTAAAGAGAATAAAAGCACATACTTTTTTAAGAAATACTCTTACTTATAGATTTATAAAATGGGTAATTGCGAAATATAAAAATGCAAAAAATATTTTTGCTAATAATAAAAATATAGGAAGAAAAATTGCTTTATATTTTATTGGAATAGTAGGAATATCTGGATTATTAATTTTAATGTTTAGAGAATTTGGAATTGTTTTAGATATTATATTTTGGATATGGTGTTATTTTAAAATAATGAAACAAGTAAATAAATTAAAGGAAATACATGATGCAGTTGAAAAAATATATAAGGGTGATACAAAAATTAAAATTGATGAATCTTTATATACTGGACTTTTGAAAGAACTTGTAGTTTATATTAATGATATAGCGGGAGGATTTTCTAATGCTATAGAAGAAAGTTTAAAGAGCGAAAGATTAAAGACAGAATTAATAACAAATGTATCACATGATATAAAAACACCTCTTACTTCAATTATAAATTATGTTGATTTGTTAAAGCAGGAAAATATTCAAGATTCAAAAGCAAAAGAATATATAGATGTGCTAGATAATAAATCTCAAAGACTAAAAAAATTGATAGAAGATTTGGTGGAAGCATCTAAGGCATCATCTGGAAATATTAAAATTACAAAGGAAGTTTTAAATGTTAAGGAATTATTAAATCAAGTAACTGGAGAATTTGAAGATAGATTTAATAAACGTGGTTTAAAGGTTATTAGTAAATTACCAGAAGAGGATGTATATATTAAAGCAGATAATAGGCATTTATATAGAGTTTTAGAAAATGTTTATAGTAATGTAGCAAAATATGCGGAAGAAAATTCTAGAGTTTATGTTGATTGTGTTTTAGAAGAAGAAGAGGTAGCTATTTATATAAAGAATATATCAAAAGAAGAACTAAATATTTCTGCAGATGAATTAATGCAAAGATTTGTACGTGGTGATAAGTCTAGAAATACGGAAGGTAGTGGATTAGGTCTTTCCATTGCTAAAAGTTTAACAGAATTGCAAGATGGAAAATTTGATATTTTCTTGGATGGAGATTTGTTTAAAGTTGCGATTAAGTTTAAAAGAGTGTAGAAAAAATATTTTTGTGTGATGTAACAAAAAAATAATATTAGATGTCGAAAAATAGCATCCGTAAAGTGATAGAGCATTGTTTCAAAAATGAGAAACAGTGCTCTATTTACTTATTTAATATAAGTAGATACAATAAAAACAATAAGTTATGATGAGGAAAAGTAGGTGTATTTGGAACATGAAAAGAAAAAATAAGGACATAAAAAATATGCAGCCTGAAAACGTTGGGGCTGTACACACCCCCACACACACACCCACACACACAGATAGTTTAAACAAAAATAAAGGAGCAGGAGAAAGAACTGCTCTAAAAGTGATGGATAAAAAGAGAATAATAAAATGGACAATGCTAATATTTTTAATATTAGCTATTTTCTGCGTGTCTGTAATTTTTATAAATCCAAAAACAAGAGATGGAATATTAGGTGCAATAGGTGGAAATTTAAGAAATGCAAACACATCTAATGCAGTTGTAAGTGATGCAACAATAATAAGCACCAAAACAGGAACAGGACCATTTGATAGTGATGACCAACCTGGAAATGATAGTAGTGAAAATAATAACATAGTTCGTTCATTTGACCAAGTAACATGGACAGTGGACTTAACAATGAATTCAAAGTATAATAAAGCGATAGCTGGGTCTAAGATAAATGTAGAGGCAACATTGCCAGAGACATGTAGTGATGTAATGAAGTGGGATTTAAGCTCAATGGCATGGATACAAAACGGACAAGTAAGTGGTGATGGTAGAACTGTAACTGGAAGTTATACAGTAGCAGATACGGAGACATCATCTTCTGCTAAGCAAACTCTAGTATTTGTACTTCAAATTTATGGAGCTGGAAATGGAACGGAAATAATACCTACTTTTAATTTTAATATAGATGGAAATGATGATGGAGAGAAAGTAACAACTACAGCTGAGAAAGTAATAGTTAGTGCGGCAGGTAAATATAATGTACAGTTACATAGTAATACTGGATTTTTGTCAAAAAAAGCAACAGTAGATTATGGTGAAGGTGAAACATCTGGAAGAATGTATGGATATGGATTTACTGTTCAACTATCTAATGATAATGAATCAAAAGGATTAAAAGGACTAGAATATCCAAAAGGAGAAATATCATTTGATATTAATTTAAAATTAGAAAGAAGTAAATTAGGTTCAACAGAACTAGAAGATATAACAAGTGAATGTACACCAATATTATGGAATTATAGAATAAATGATTGGACAAATAATAATGTAGGTTCAATTAACGGAAGAGATATGTATGGTAGTGATAGTGCTCAACTTTATGATAGATATTTGCCATTAGGAATATATGTAAATGATGATTATTCAACGTATGAATCTGGAAATATAAAAATAGTTCAGGAAGAAAACAAATTAAAGGTAACTATTAACAATTATGATTTTAATGGAATCTTTCCACATTATAGTTCTTCTTATTCATCAGCCCCTTCAAGAGGCAAAATATATACAGACAGTATAGGAACATTTAGTGTAGGATATATGCAAATATTTGTACCAGATAATGAAGCAAGTGAAGTTAAAGATAGAAACTATTATTTAACAATTAGTGATAGTAATTTAAAAATAACATCATTAACAGATAAGCTAACAAATGTGCAAATATATAATAATGATGATAGTATTAGGGAACAACACGTTTTATATAAGAATGGTGGATATTCTCAAGATCTATTGGTAGTAAATATGTATGGTCAGCCTTTGGGAAGTTCATATGATTCTGGGAATGGAAGAGCTGTAATAAATAGTAATATACAACTTATGGCTAAATTTATAATGAGTATGAATAATGATAATGATATTTATACAGGAGATAAATTTATAAAATTTGATGGCGAGGGATTTGAACCAGTATATTATGGTAATGGTGCTAAATATAGGATTCAATATATGGATGGAAATCCTACTTTTAAAATATGGTATGTAACAAAAAAAGATGGAACTAATTGGACAAGCCAAACAGAGATGAATAATGCAAATATAGAAGATATGGACATTTATGACAATATAGAAGATATACCAAATGGAAAGATATGTATAGGAGTATATGCAGAAACTACAGGAGGATATATTGAAAGTATAACAGGGCAAAATAATATTTTAGTTATTCCATTGAAGGTTAAAGAAAATGCAACTATTGGAAAAACATACGGAACAACTCAAAGAACGAGAATGTGGATAGATAAATTAGATAGAAGTGTATATACTATTACAAATAAAAACGTACAATGGCCAACTCCAACATATGATTCTGGGAATTTAAATTATATAAAAACAGAGTATGATTTAAATGGTAATATAGTTTCTGGAACACATTCGGGAGGTACTTTATATGGAAATACAGTATTAGTAGTAGGAGCTAGTCTTTATGGAGATATAAAAGCTATTGATAGTTCAAACGCTGCAAAAGTAAATTATGACCTAGGTAAAAATGAAAATACAGTAACATATAGTGTAGAGCCACAATTAGATGCAAATAGTAATTTAAGTACTCAAATAAGTAATGTAACATTAAAAAATGAAGTAACAATACAAAAAGGATTAGAGTATATACCTGGAAGTAGTAAAAGAGGGGATGATAGTTATACAGAACCAGAGATAAATAAAAATAGTGATGGAAGTACTACATTAGTATGGTATGCATATAATTGTACATCTGGGCAAGAAATAACACCGATAACATTTGATGCAAGGATAGATAATGAAGCGGCAAATGGAACACAATATGAAGCAAAATATGTAGTATCAGAAGTTGTAGGAAGTGATGGTATTTCTAAGATAGGAAATAGTGATATAAGCTTTAGAACTTCGACAGTATCAATAAATGTAATAAACTTAGAGAGCCACAGGTTATACAAAGAAGTAGAAACACCAATAATTGAGAAGAATGGAGATGTAACATTTAAAATAACTTATGAAAATAAAACGGAAACAGCAGTACCAGATTTTCAAATGTTAGATATTTTACCATATAATGGAGATAGTAGAGGAAGTAACTTTAATGGAACATATACATTAAAAAATATAAATGTAATTCAAACAGTAGGTGGAAGTAGTCAGGAAATAGATAATTTGAAGATTTATTCAACAAATTCTGATAATGTAAAAGGAATGACAGCAAAAGATACGGGAATAGGAACGGATAATATATGGGAGAGTATTTCTAATGGAGATGTAAATAAATCATCAAAAGGAATAGCAATAAAAGGAGAAGTAGCCGGAAATACAAAAATAGAAGTAACTGTAAAACTTGCTACAAATGGAAATAGTGCCAAAGATGTTTATTCAAATAATGTAATGGCACAAGTATATAGTAATTCAGAACAAATGCAGTCCTCAATAGTAACAGCAAGAGTAGTAAATAGGTATATAGAAGGAAAGGTATGGCAAGATAGCAATACGAACGGAGTAATAGATAATGGAGAAAAATATTTAAGCAATGTTACATTAAAATTAATAAACACATCAAATAACAGTGAAGTAGCAACGACTACAACAAATGAAAATGGAGAATATGAATTTAGAGATTTATCAAGAGGAAAGTATAAAGTAAAAGTAGAATATGATAGTACATATTATTATTTAACAGAAAAAGAAGTAGGAACAAATGTAGAGATAAATAGTAAGTTTAATACAGATACAGCAGAAACAGATGAAATAACAAGATTAGATAGCTTACAAAGTCCAATATTAGTAGAAGAAAACGTAAATGCAGGATTAGCAATAAGGAAAATAGATATACCAGTAAATAAAGTATGGGAAGATAATAACGATGAAGCTAAAAAGAGACCAGATGGAATAATAGCAGTAATAAAAAATGGAGAAAATGAAGTGGGAAGGCAAGAATTAAATGATGGTAACAGTTGGAGATATACATTTAGTGGATTACCAAAATATACTACAGATTTGCAAGAAATAAATTACACAGTAGAAGAGCAAGAGAAGAATACCGGGGATTTATCATTCTATAAAAACAAAGAAGTAAGTGGAAATACAACAAATGGATTTACTATAACAAATACATATGTGGAGCCAAAAGATGAGCAAAGCATAACAAAAGATGGAACAGCAAAAATAGATAGTTTGGATAATGAAATAACATACAACATAAGTTATAAAGCAGAGATAACAGATTATGAGGGAACAGCAATAATAAAAATAGTAGATACATTACCATATGCAATAGATACAACGAAAACAAATATTTTAGAAGACTTAGATGGTGGAACATATGATGAAGCAAGTAAAACGATAACATGGGAACAACGAGTAGAAAATATACAAATGACAGAAGCAAAAGAAGTAACGATAAATAAGAAAATAAAAGTAGTATATAAAGATATAAGTCAAGGAACAGTAAGTATAAAAAATGTTGTATCAGGACATATAGAATATGAAACACCAGAGATGACAAGTGATGAAGTAACAGCGAATTGGACAACAACAACGCAATTCACAGTAAATATACCAGTAAGTAAGATATGGGAAGATAATGATAACAAATTAGGACAAAGACCAACGAAAGTGGTATTCAAGCTAACAGGAAGTGATGGAAGTGAAAGAACATTAGAGGTAGCAAAACCAGGAACAGAAGAAAGTACAACAACACAAGATAGTACAAATCCAAATAAATGGAATGATATGTTTGTAGACTTACCAAAATATGATGAAAACAAGCAAGAAATAGAATATACATTAACAGAGGAAGAGAAGAATACAGGAGATTTAAAATATTATGATAGTGCAATAATAGGAACTACAGTAAAAAATACAAATATATACGGAAAAGTAACAGTACATCATTACATCATGAATCCAGATGGAACAAAAACTACAAATAGAGTGCCAGATACAAATGGAACCGAGATTCCAGATGGAGTAATAGAAGGAAAAGAAAATGAACCATATAAAACAGAGCCAGCAACAAATGTAAACGAAAAATATGAGTTAGTAAAAGAAGAAACAGTTGGAGAAGAAGAAGGAACAATTAGGAAATATGATGAAAAGAATCCACAAGAAGTAATATATTATTACAGATTAAAACCAGCAAAAGTAATAATACATTATTTAGAGAAGGATGGAGACTCAGATGATTCAAATAACCTAGTTTTATCAGATAATGAGCAAATCGATGGACATGTAGATGACCCATACAACACAGATACAGAACATAAGAAAGATACAATAACAAAAGATGGTAAAACATATACATTAGTTTCTAACAGTGGAAACACTCAAGGAACAATGACAGTAGCAGATACAAATGTAACATACTATTATCTACAAAACACAAAAGCAACAGTAAGATATGTGGAAGGAAATCCAGAGACAGGAGAAATAGTAAAAGATTTAGAGACACCAAGAACAGAAGAAGGATTAGTTGGGGATAAATTCGTAACAAACTCAAAAGAATTCACAGGATATAGATTAATACAAAGCCCAAATCCAACAACAATTAAGATGACAAAAGAAGAACAAACCTTAATATATTGGTATGAGCCAGTATATACAGGATTAATAGAAAACCACATAGATGACAAGACAGGAAAAGTATTGTATACAAAAGAACATCAAGTACAAGTAGGACAAAACTACAACATACCACCAAAGAATTTTGAAGGATATGACAGAGTAACAGCCAAAGATCCAAATAACGCAAGTGGAACAATGGGAGAAGAACTTGTAACAGTAAATTACTATTACATAAAGAAAGCAGTATTAGAAGTAAACTACATAGATAAAACAACGGGAAAACCTTTAACAGACCAAATAATAGATAATACAAAACATGAGGGCGACCCATATACAACTGAGCAAAAGACATTTGAAGGTTATGACTTAGTAGAAGTACCATTAAACAAAGATGGAACTCTATCAGTAGAAACAGATGAAAATGGTAATATAACAAACAACAAAACAGTAGTAACATATTACTACATACGAAAAGCAGTAGTAGAAGAACATCACATAGACATAGTAACAGGAGAAGAGCTAGCAGAACCAACAATCTACAATGGACATGTTGGAGATGAATATACTACAAGTTCAAAAGAATTCTTAAGTTACGAATTAGTAACAGAAGATAAAGATGGAAATAATGTATTACCAACAAATGCTCAGGGAACAATGAGAGAAGAAAAACAAGTTGTAACATACTATTACTATCAACCCGCAAAAGTAATAGTACACTATGTAGATCGAACAACAGGAAAAGAAATAGAAGAAACAAATCCAGAAACAGGAGAACTACAATCATCACAAGTTATTATAGAAGGACAAAACCAAGATGATTACACAACGACTCCAAAAGACTTTGAATACTATAAATTAGTAGAAAGTCCAGAGGAACCAAATGGTAAGATGAAAGTAGAGATTACAAAGGATGAAAATGGAAAAGATGTAGTTAACAATACAATAGATGTTTACTATTATTACGAACCAAAACCATTTAATATAGGAGTAGAAAAAGAAATATCTGCAATTATAGTAAATGGAAATAGAAGAAATGCAACAAATGGAAAACTAGAAAAAGTAGATATCTATAGAAAGAGCACAGAGAACACAAGTGTACAAGTAGAGTACAAGATAAAAGTAATGAACACAGGAGAAGTAGAAGGAAGAGCAATAATAGAAGACAAATTACCAGAAGGAATGACTTTAGCAAATAATGATGGAACATGGGAAGAAAATGGCGGAGTCCTAAGAAAGGTAATACCAGAAATAGGAGCCGGAGAAACTAAAGAATACACAGTATTATTAAACTGGAAGACATCTGGAAACAATATGGGTAATAAGGTTAATGAAGTAACATTAACAGAAACAGATAATGTACCAGGATTTAAAGATGGAAATGATAAAGATAATAAGGATAATGCAACAGTATCAATAAGTGTAGAAACAGGTGAATTCCCAGTAGGATTATTAATAGCTTTACTAGCATTAGTAGGACTAGAAAGTGTAACATTAAGATATGCAGTAGTTCTAACAAAGAGACAAAAGAAGAATAATAAAAAATAGAAGCAGATAAGACTTAAGAAACAAAGTATAAGTATATAAAAACATAAGATAAATTATGCTAAATATACAAAAGAAAAATTGAGTACCTATAGAGTAGAAATACTTTATAGGTACTTTTTATAATATTTTAATCTCGAAAAAGCTCGAATAATGTAGATGAAAAATGATTGAAAATAATGTAAAAATATGTTATAAATAAATAACATTCGAAACATTTAAATTTAAACTATCGAATCAAATTTTAAATAAATACTTTTTAAATAAGTATCATTAGTAAGTTTTAAAGTTTTATTTTTATTCATATTTAATTAATAAAAATTAAAAAGTTTTATTCTTAAATTTCTAAAGAAATTCCAAAGGATATATCAATAAAATAACAACAACTACATATTATTATGATAACAGTAATTATCCTGCTGTTAAAACAGATAAGATAGCATCACAAAGCGAAAGGTATGAAATTTATGTACCAGAAGGAAGTATTGGTACATACTATGAATTCAATGGTGAATAGGTAAGATGAATAAGAAAGGATAGGGGCTAAGTGTTAATTATACTTAGTTCCTATCCTTTTTTTAAATAAAAAAATAAATAAATTTTTGATAACATCTTGCGAAAATTTGTTCAGTATGGTAATATATAAAATATTAAATTTTTTGTTGTTAAAAATAATAAATATGATATAATTTGCAAGGTAATAAAACTTTATGTAGAAAGGAAAAAATAAAAATATGCAAAATTTATTAGAAGGTTTAAATGACAAACAATATGAGGCTGTTATAAATACAGAAGGACCATGTTTAGTAATTGCAGGTGCTGGAAGTGGTAAAACAAAAGTATTAACACATAAGATAGCATATTTAATTCATGAAAAAGATATAAAACCTTGGAATATATTAGCAATTACATTTACCAATAAAGCTGCAAATGAAATGAAAGAAAGAGTAGCAGATTTAGTTGGAGAAGGTGCACAAGATATATGGATGGGTACATTTCACTCTATTTGCGTAAGAATTTTAAGAAAATTTATAGATAGAATTGGGTTTGACCATTCATTTGTAATTTTCGATACATCTGACCAAAGGACATTAATAAAAGAATGTTTAAGAGATTTACAAATAGATGATAAAATGTTTACGGATAGAAGTGTTCAATTCGAAATTAGCAATGCAAAAAATGATATGAAAGAACCAGAAGAATATGAGGCTATGGTAAAAGGGAATTTTAGGAGAGAAAAAATAGCAACTGTATATAATTTATATCAAAAAAGATTAAAAGAAAATAATGCAATAGATTTTGATGATATTATAAATTATACAATTAAAATTTTTAATGAAAATCCAGATGTTTTAGATTATTATGCAAATAAATTTAATTATATTTTGGTAGATGAATATCAAGATACAAATAAATCACAATTTACATTAATTAGGATTCTTGCAAGTGTTCATGGAAATATAACTGTAGTTGGGGATAACGACCAAGGAATTTATAGTTTTAGAGGTGCAGACATTTCTAACATTCTAAATTTCGAAAAAGACTTTAAAGGTACAAAAATAATTAAACTAGAACAAAATTATAGATGTACTCAAAATATTTTAAATGCAGCAAATTCAGTAATAAAAAATAATGAAGTAAAATATAAAAAGAAATTATGGACAGAAAACGAAGAAGGAGCTTTACCAACATTTCATGTTTCAGATGATGAATATGATGAAGGAAGATATATTGTTGAGCAAATAAATCATTTAAGAAGAGAAGAATATTATAAATATTCTGATTTTGCTATACTTTATAGAATGAACTCACAATCAAGAGCAATAGAGGAAATTTTAAGAAGAGAAGATATTCCATACAAAATTGTTGGAGGTCTTAAATTCTACGAAAGAAAAGAAATTAAAGATATAATTGCATATTTAAGATTAATAAATAATACTTCAGATAATTTAGCATTAAAAAGAATAATAAATGAACCTAAAAGAGGTATCGGAAAAACGAGTTTGGACAAAATACAAGCAATTTCAGAACAAACTGGTGTACCTATGTACCAAATAATAAAAGAAGCAGACCAATATGGCTTAGCTAGAATATATAATAATGCGAAGGAATTTATAGAAGTTATAGAAGATTTAATAAGTAAAAGAGATGAATTAACTATAACGGAATTAATTAAAGCTACTTTAAGTGAAACAGGTTATACAAAAGCTTTGGAGGATGAAAATACAATAGAAGCAGAAAACAGAATAGAAAATTTGGAGGAATTTTTAACAGTTGCTGTACAATTCGAAGAAGAGGAGGCAGATAATGATTTAAGCTCTTTCCTAGAAGGTATAACACTTTCTAGTGATATTGATGGAATGGATGATGAAGAAGAATCTGTTACATTAATGACATTACATTCTGCAAAGGGATTGGAATTTCCAGTAGTATTTTTAGTTGGTATGGAAGAAGGAATATTCCCTGGATATAAATCTATTGGAGAACCTAAAGAACTAGAAGAGGAAAGACGTTTATGCTATGTTGGAATTACTAGAGCTAAAAATTATTTATATTTAACTTGCAGTAGAAAAAGAACAATGTTTGGTTCTACAAGCTTTAATCCTGTATCTAGATTTGTAAAAGAAATACCGGAGAACATGTTAGAAGGTGCAGATGAGATAGAAAGTAAACCTTCAAATAGTTTTGATGATATGGATTATGAGTGGAGCTATGGTAAATCTGGAAAAAGTGGAATTGGTAATTATGGAAAAAATAATAGTAATGTAGTAAGCTATAAAATAGATACTAATAAAACAAAAACAGAACCAAGTTTTGCATTTAAATCTGCAGAAAGCTTTTTGGCTAAATTAAATAACAAAGCAAAAGAAAATGATACAGACTTATCAAAATTTAAAGAAGGACAAAGAATATATCATAAACGTTTTGGAGAAGGAAATATAAGTAAAATAGAGCCTGAAGGTGATGATTTAAAATTAGATATTCAATTTGATAAAGTAGGACATAAACGTTTAATGGCAAAATATGCAAATTTGGAAATTATAGAATAATAATTAAATATAATTTTAATAAATGATTTGGCAAATTTAATATTATATAAAATTTCTAAAAAGAGGTAGTATATGAAAAAATTATTAATAGATATGGATGATGTAATATGTGAAAAAGGTTTTATGCGTATGGTAAATGAATTTTTAGGAACAAATTATAAACAAGAAGATGCACATTCATATTATATAAATGATTTAATTCCAAAAGAAAAATTCGAGGATTGGGTAAAATATTTTGAAGTAAGAAATGTATATGATTACGAAAATATAAAAAAAGATGCTAGAGAAGTTATAGAAAAGCTAAATAAAGTGTATGAAACATACATAATAACAGCATATGTTTTTAGAGATAAACCAGAGATATCTGGAAATCAATTAAAAAATAAATTTGATTATCTTCAAAAAAACTTACCATTTATAAAACCGGAGCAATACATATTTATATCTAATAAAAGTATAGTAGAAGGGGATATACGTATAGATGACCGAGTTGATAATTTGGAAGGAAAAGCAGAGTTAAAATTATTATTTACCGCATATCATAATGAAAATATTCCAGAGGAAGAATTGGAAAAAGCAAATTTAAAAAGGGTAAATAATTGGAAAGAAATAGAAAATATTTTACTATAGTAATTCTACATTTTAATTTATACTATTTCGTAATTAGCTAATTTAATAAAAAATACACCATATATTTATTTTATTATAACCAAAATGTTAGACAAGACATTTTTGGTAAAAAATAATGATGGTGTATTTTTTTGTGTAAGAATTTGTATAAAAAAATTAAAATAAGACAATAATATATGCAAAGTGGTATTCTGCCACATTTATACAATTGCTATGCAATTTGTAATACTTAGTTAACGAAAAGGGAGTGAGTATATGCCAAATTTAAGTCAAGTTGAATTACAAAACTTAAGACACCTTATAGGTGCGCATGAAACATCTTATCAAAAGTTAAATGCATATTCTTCTGAAGCAGTGGACCCACAAATTAAACAAATCTTTGCAAAATCTGCTCAAGATGCATTAAACACAAAACAAAAATTAATGAGTTTTTTAAATAATTAGGAGGTACTATGAACGAGAAAGTAATGGTAAATGATATTTTGTCTGGAGTAAAATCTAGCTTAACAGCATATACAACTGCAATATCAGAAACAGAAAATATGGAGCTAAGACAAACACTTCAACAAATTAGAAATAATGATGAAAGTTTTCAATATGAATTATTTAAAGTTGCAGAAACTAAAGGATATTACAAACCAGCTGCACAAGCAACAGTAACAGAAGTTGATGAAGTTAAACAAAGTTTGCAATAATATATTATAGTAAACTAAAAGCTACTATCAAAAATGATGGTAGCTTTAAATTTATTTTACAGAAAGGGCTGGAAATGTTACGGAAATATTAAGTTACATAGATAATTAAAGAAAAAAAGAATAAAAAAGACTTTTTAACGTGAAATTTTAAAATAATCCTAGATTTTAAAATTTGAAGAATAAAAAAATTTATTATATCATATAAACAGTTTGAGGGAAAAAGTTTATTAAAATAAAAATTAATATAAATGAAGATATATATTCATTTATAAAGATAGGAGTGTTAAAAATTATTAAAGCAAGAAAAGTATTAATGAATTTTAGAACTTTAATAAAATTATTAGCAATATTAGCAGTAGCGGGAGTATTAATTTGGACAGCAATAATTTTTATTTATAAGCCAATATACAGTGTTACACTAAATGGACAATTCCTTGGTTATTGCGAAGACAAAACAGAAATGCAAAATAGAATTAATGAATATATGGACAATGGTTCTGGGGACAATGTAGCTTTTGTAGAAATAAACGATTTACCAGAGTATAAAATGTGTTTTTTAAAAAAGGGAATAACAACAAATGATGATGATATTTTTAATAAAGTAATATCAAATGGAAAAAATTATTATACATATTATGCTTTAGCGGTAAACGGGGAAGACAAAGTATATGTAAAAAATTTAGATGAATCAGAGAGTGTCTTACAAGAATTAAAAGATAAAGATAGTGCAAATAAAGATAACATAACAATAGAAGAAAAATATAATACGGAACTAGCAACTTTAGTTGCAAAAGAAGATGCGGTTAATCAATTATATCAAGAAAAGCAACCGGTTGATGATAAAATAATGGTAGCATCTGTAACAAATAGAAGTACAAATAATAGAATAAGCACATCAACAAAAGTTTCAAAAGGAAAAGTAAATTTAGGAATTACTTTAATAGAACCAATTAGTGGTATTATTACAGCAAAATATGGAGAAGTTAGTGGAGTACGTTCTAGCGCACATACAGGATTAGATATTGCAGCACCAAAAGGAACATCAATTAAGGCAGCTGCTTCTGGAACAGTAGTTTTTGCAGGTAGAAAAGGAACATTTGGATTAATGGTAGCAATATCACATGGAAATGGAGTACAAACATATTATGCACATTGTAGCAAATTATTAGTATCCGTTGGACAAACAGTTTCACAAGGTGATATAATAGCGCAAGTAGGTAGTACAGGAAATTCTACAGGTAACCATTTACATTTAGAAGTTAGAGTAAATGGACAAAGTTATAATCCACAAAAATATGTATATTAATATAACTTAACTTGTTACCAGTTACAAAATAATTTTATAAAAATAAATGGGGGCGAATATAATTCACCCTCATTTTTGTAATATAAAAATGCATAGCAATTTAATTAAAAAGTGCATAGTAAAAGTATAAAGACAAATTAAAAAAGAATTTTAGGAGCTAACCTAAAATTCCTATTTTAAACTTTTAGATAAAGTTTTATAAAAATTATTCTTTACTAACAATTCTCCGTACTCTGTTAATTTGTTTTTAAATAAATTAGAATTATTTACACTTTTTCCAAATTCAGTTAAAGCACAAAGAAAAGATTTTATACCAGAGAAATCCTTATTAATATTTTCCATAATTAAATAATAATTATTTTTATATGTATATAATGAAAAATCTTTAGTAAAAGTAATTAATCCAGGTATGTTAAGATTTTTTAATAATAATACAAAATCACATACATCATCAAAAGTATCAAAACTATATATAATAGCATCCTTTGTTATTTTTTGAGACTTCCTCTTGGCTCGTATTGTTCTTTTTTTATAATTATAATTAGAAGCAAAATCTAAATCTGGTAGGGATCTAGTAACTGTAATTATAAAATCTCCATCAATAGTAGCTAGGGCCTCTATCATTAATTTATAGTCCTTAGTAATAAAACCAATTTGTTCTTCTGCTTCATCCAATATTTCCATAAATAGTTTTTGTGAATCAGAAGAATTGGACATAAAAGATTGGTAATCTATATCATTATCTTCTAAATCTTGAAGGTTAAGAATAATTCGAATTTTGTCATTACTTAATTTTTCAAATCTCATTATAATATCCCTCCCGAAATATATTTTTATTATACTATATAAATAGTACAATTTAAATGAGTAATATTTGGTAATATAGTATATTCTGTAGTGTAAAATTTTGTACCTCTAATATAGCATAAAAGAAAATAAAAGAAAAGAAAAAATTGGAAAAAAATAAAGAATTTTTATTATGTAAAAATTAAAAAATTGTCTTGAAAAAATCATGTAATATATATATAATATTAGGGAATTTAATTGTTAATTTCCGTAAGGAAAAAGGAGGAGCACTAATGGCAACAAAAGATAAAAATATATGGATTCTAATAATATTTATTTTAGCTGGACTAGTAATAGGTGGATTGTTAGGACAACTTGCCTCTGGAGTTGACTTTTTATGGTGGCTAGGTTATGGCAGTAGTTTTGGACTAGCTGAGCCATTAGTTCTAGATTTAAGCATAATAAAATTAACTTTTGGATTAGTAATAAACGTAAACATAGCAAGTATTATAGGAATATTATTAGCTATACTTATATATAGAAAAATGTAATTTAATTGGGGGCAGAAAGGATAGATTATGATTATTAAAAAGCTCCCAAATTATGAAAGACCATATGAAAAATTAGAAATATATGGCGAAGAAAATTTATCAAATTTAGAATTGCTAGCAATTATTATTAAGAATGGAACAAAAGAAGAATCAGCTTTAGCATTGGCACAGAAGGTTTTGGACTTGGGTAATAATTGTAGCAAAATTGACATTACTTTTTTAGATGAACTTTCAATACAAGAATTAACACAAATAAAAGGAATTGGAAAGGTAAAAGCAATACAATTAAAAGCAGTGTGTGAACTTGCAAAAAGAATTGGAAAACCAATATATGCTAAGAAAATAGTAATAAAAGGTTCACAGGATGTAGCAAATTTATTTATGAAAGAATTAGCATCAACAAAAAGAGAAATTGCAAAATTACTTATACTAAATAATAAAAATGTAGTTATAAAAATTAAAAATATATCATTTGGTGGACAGAATTTTGTAATGATTGACCCGAAAGATATATTTACAGAAGTTATAAAAATGCAAGCTCAACGAATAATACTTATACATAATCATCCGAGCGGTGATCCTACTCCAAGTAAAGAGGATATAATTCTTACAAATAGAATTAATGAGGCTTCTATGTTACTTGGAATATCTTTTTTAGATCATGTAATTATAGGGAATAACAATTATGAGAGTGTTTTTTCAATAATGAGAAAGAAAGGATTGTTTTAATATGTTTAATTTTTTAGGGCTTAAATCAAAAGATATAGGAATAGATTTGGGTACAGCAAATTTATTAGTAACATTAAAAGGAAAAGGAATTGTACTTAATGAACCATCAGTCGTAGCGATAGATAGAAATACAGGGGAAATATTAGCTACGGGTTATGAAGCAAAAGAAATGTTAGGAAGAACACCCGAAACAATAAAAGCAGTAAGACCTTTAAGAGATGGAGTTATTGCAGATTTTACAGCAACAGAATTAATGCTAAAAAATATAATAAAAAAGGTTTGTAGACAAAACAATGTTGGAAAGCCAAGAGTATTAGTTGGAGTACCTTCTGGAATAACTGAGGTGGAAGAAAGAGCTGTAGAAGAGGCTGTTATGCAATCTGGAGCAAAAGAAGTATATTTAATAGAAGAGCCTATGGCTGCAGCTATTGGAGCTAATTTAGATGTTTCAGAGCCAAGTGGAAATATAATTGTAGATATTGGTGGAGGTACAACCGAAGTCGCAGTTGTTTCTTTAGGAGGAATTGTAATAAGCCATTCCCTAAGAATAGCTGGTGATGAATTAGATGAGGATATCGTTAATTATATAAAGAGAGAACATAATTTAGCAATTGGAGATACAACAGCAGAAGAAATAAAGAAACAAATTGGATGCGCACTTCCTTTAATGACAGAGATGACAATGGAAGTTACAGGAAGAGATTTAAATACTGGTCTTCCAAGAAATATAGTTGTAACATCTAGTAATATACAAGAAGCTATTGAGGGCTCTATTAATGAAATAGTAGAAACAGTAAAAGCAACATTGGAAAAGACACCACCAGAACTTGCATCAGATATTATGGAAAAAGGAATTGTTCTTGCCGGTGGCGGAGCTCTAATTAAAAATCTAGATAAATTAATAAGCGAAAGAACAGGAATGCCAGTATACGTAGCAGAGGACCCATTGGACTGTGTTGTAAAAGGAACTGGAAAAACATTGGAAAATATAGAAAAATTAAGGTCAGTATTAATTAACGCAAGAAAAAGAGTATAATTAAAAATTATATGCATGGAAAGGGAGTAAAAGATGTATAAAAAGAAAAGAACCGGAGTTGTCGGAATAGTTGTTACCGTAATAGTTTTAATATTATTAGTAATACTTTCAAATATTAAAATAGAAAATTTAACATTTGTAGAAAATGTTTTTAGTACAATAGTTATGCCATTTCAAAATGGTTTTACAATGCTAAAAAATAAAATTTCTGGAAATAATACATTTTTTACTGATTTAGATAATTTAAAAAATGAAAATGAGGAATTAAAACAAAAGAATAGCGAATTAGAACAATCATTAAGAGAGCTAGAAATAATTAAAGCGGAAAATACTACTTTAAAAGAACAATTAAATCTTAAAGAAAAATATGGAGAATATAATACTGTTTCAGGTTACGTAATAAATAGAGATATCAGCAATTATACAGGAATGGTAGTTATAAATGTTGGCTCAGATGATGGGGTACAACCTAATATGACAGTAATAGCAGATAAAGGATTGGTTGGAAATGTAGTATCTGTAACAAATAATACTGCGAAAGTACAAACAATTGTAGACCCAGCAAGTTCTGTAAGTTGTATTATTAGTACATCTAAAGATGCATTTATTACAAAGGGAAGTATAAATAATAGTGCAAATGAAATAAGAGCAACGTATATACCAACTGATGCAGTATTAGTTCAAGATACAAGTGTAGAAACATCTGGATTGGGAGGAATATATCCTAAAGGAATTCATGTAGGAACAATAAAAGATGTTGTTAATACTAAAAATCCAACAGATAAATATGCAACAATACAAACAGCAGTAGATTTTTCAAAACTAGATACAGTACTTGTAATATTGAATTAAAGAAAGGGGAGCACATAATGAAAAAAGTAATATCAATTATATTAATTTTTGTGACTTTCCTTATAATTTATTTCTTGCAAGTGAATTTCTTTACTTGGTTTAATATTTCGGGGGTAATGCCAAATTTATTTGTAATTCTTGTTTTGGTAGTAGGTTTGTTTGCAGGAAAATATATGGGAATATCTGTTGGGGTAATAATTGGATTACTCCTAGATATATTTGTTAGTAAAAAAATAGGGGTTACTGCTATTACGTTGGGAATAGTAGGATTTATAGCAGCTTTATTAGACAAAAACTTTTCTAAAGATAGTAAAATAACAATAATATTAATGGTAACTATTTTAACACTTCTTTATGAGATATTAAATTATGCAATTAATGCAATTATATTTTCTTATTCATTAGAGATAGTAGATTTTTTAATAAAGCTAGCAATAGAAACAGTATTTAATATATTTATTACAATAATTTTGTATCCACTTATTCAAAAAGGTGGATATGCCTTAGAAGAAAATTTCAAAGAAACAAAAATACTAACTAGATATTTTTAATATGTAGGATTGGAAGTGATTAATTGAGTAAGAAACCAAATGTAAAACTAAGATTTAATTTTATAACAACTATTATATATATAGTAGGAATTATTTTATTGTTACAACTTTTCAATCTACAAATTGTTCATGGTAGCGAATATAGGGAACAGTCAAATACAAGATTAACACGTGAAAGTACAATTAAGGCAGATAGGGGCTCAATCTTGGATAAGTCCGGAAATACTATTGTTGGTAATACAATGGGATTTAGTGTGGATTTATATAAAACTAAAATAGATGATAAAACTTTAAATCAAACTATTTTAAATGTTATAAATACATTGGAACAGAATGGGGATTCATATGTTGATAATTTTATAATAAATATTAATCCATTTTCTTTTAATGTTTCAGATGAGAAAGTAGCACAATTTAAGAAGGATAATAAAATAGATGAAAATGCATCAGCCGAAGAATGTTTTAATAAAATGAAAGAAAAATATGAGATTGATAATACAGATGTTAATGAAGCTAGAAAAATAATGGCAATTAGGTATGAGATTCAAGAAGAAGGTTATAGTAGTACAAAACCATTGCAAATTTCTAACAATATAAAAAGACAAACAGCATTAATATTTAATGAAAAGGCTTCAGAATTCCCAGGAATAAATGTTGTTGTAGAACCAGTAAGAAATTATGCACAAGGAACAACTGCTTCACATATTGTAGGATATACTGGTAGAATAACTGCTGATGAATTAAAAACTAGAAAAGATACATATGACCAAGATGATATAATTGGAAAGAATGGTATAGAATCAGCATTCGAGGAATATTTAAAAGGTACGGATGGTGTTAAACAACTAGATATGAGTGTTGATGGAACTGTACAAGAGGAATATGCAACACAGGAAGCTGTTAAAGGTGATGATGTTGTTTTAACAATAGATTTAAATCTTCAAAAGGTTACGGAACAAGCATTAGCAGATACAATAAATAAGATAAATAGTGGTGGATATTCACAAAGATATGCTACAAATTCTGGTGCAGCAGTAGTTATGGAAGTAAAAACAGGAAAAATATTAGCAATGGCAAGTTATCCAACATATAATCCACAAGATTTTGTTGGTACAATATCAACAGATAAATGGAATGAATATAATAATAATCCGGATTTGCCTTTAATGAATAAAACAATTCAATCCGCTTATGCACCGGGTTCTATATTTAAAATGGTAACAGCAATTGCAGGATTGGAGACAGGAGTTGTAAATACTACAGAGAAAATACGTGATACGGGAACATTTTACAAATATAACAGTAGTTGGCATTGTTGGTTAAAAGGTGGACATGGTTGGCTTAACATAACAGGAGCAATAGAGAAATCTTGTAACTTCTTCTTCTACACCATTGGTAGCAGAATGGATATAGATACTCTTGCAAAATATGCTAGATATTTTGGACTTGGAGTTAAGACAGGAGTGGAACTACCTAGTGAGGTGTCTGGAACAGTTGCTTCTAGAGAAGCAGCTAAAAAGAATAATGTTGAGTGGTATCCAGGAGATATGATGTCAGCTGTTATTGGACAAAGTTATAATGCTTTTACACCATTACAAATGGCTAAATATATAAGTATGGTAGCTAATGGAGGTCATAAAGTAAATCCTACAATTGTTGAGTCTGTAATTAAAGCAGATGGAACAGAAGTACCAAGAGATGAAGTAGAAAAAACAATTAAAGAAAAATTAGGAATAACTGATGATACTTCAGAGGATTTAACAATTTCACAAACAAGTATAGATGTTGTTAAAGAAGGTATGCGTTCTGTTACATCAGATGAATCTGGTACAGCATACAGTGTATTTAAAAATTTCCCAATAGAAGTTGGAGGAAAGACAGGTTCTGCAGAAACACAACAAGGTGCAGGTAATGGTAAAACTAATGCTTGGTTTGCAGGATTTGCACCATTTGATGACCCGGAAATTGCAGTTGTAGTATTTGTAGAAAATGGTGGACATGGTTGGTATACAGGAGAAACTGTTAGAAATATAATGGAGCAATATTTTGGAATGAATACTACTCAAGTTCAAGAAGATATGACACAAGCACCTTATGTAGAGACATATAGATAAACCAATAAGTAACAAGAAATTCTCTTAATGTATTTGTAAAAGTTTTAGTTACTTAGGAAAGGAAGTTAAATATGGCACAGTATGTTACTATAAATTTAAAAAAAGATCTAATAGTAATGAAACTAAGCGAAAAAGCAACACAAGAAGATACTATAAAAAGCTTAAAGAAGAAATTGCCTGAATTAAAAAAATTGTATCAACAAGAGAAAACACCAATTTTTGTAACAGGAAGAATTTTAAAAAATAAAGAATTAAATGAAATCCAAGACTTAATAAAGAAAAGCATAAATGTAGAAGTGGAATTTGATACACCTAAAGCTCTAGGGCTAAATGAAATTCGAAGAACATATAATAAAGATGTTGGCATTTCAGAGGCTAAAATACACAGAGGTTCTTTAAGATCTGGACAAAGAATAGAATTTGAGGGAACTCTAATAATTTTAGGTGATGTTAATGATGGTGCAGAAGTTATTGCGGGAGATAATGTAATTGTAGTAGGAAAATTAAGAGGACTTGCGCATGCTGGTGCTAAAGGAAATAAACAAGCAATAATTGCAGCATATAGAATAGATACACATCAATTAAGAATTGCAAATATTATAAAAGAAATAGAAAAAGATGATGAAGCATATAATGTGGCATATACATATGCATATGTTGATGAAAAGGGAAAAGAAATAATTTTAGAATAAAATGTAAAAAGGAATGTACTAAAATATGTACATTCCTTTTGCTTTTTTTGGATATAAGCTTAATGTTTACAAATTCAAGATTAAAAGTATTTTTTAAACCATCAAATACTTTTTTTAATATAAGTTTAGTTTTTACTTGGCTTAAAAGTGCGAATATAATAGAATTTTAAATAAGTTATAATGTGGAGTTTAGCTTAGGAGAAGGAGTAATAAACAAATCATTAATCCTGAATCTTTAATTTTTTCATTATATAATATAAAAATAACAAAAAGTATTATTAAGTCATCAGAATATAATTTAATTCCAAATATGTTTATATAATTGGTGTTTTGCTCTTCATGTTTGGTCTCATCATGTTTATTTGGAAGTTCCTGTTGTTTTATAGGATGTGGCTTTTTATTGGCTTTATAAAAGTTAGAATATGGAGGAGGAAAATTATACATGTTTATCACCGCCATTATCGTTTTTAAACATTTCTAACAAAGGAGCAATGTCTAATAATTTCATATATTGGTCCAATTTAACTTGCCTACTTTCTCTTAGAAAAGGTTTTAAAGCCATTAATAGATGGGAACGTTTATCATCATGTGTAGAATTTATTTTATCCATTATTTCCTTAATCTTTAACATAGTATTTATGTCTATATTATTGTTGGAATTGCTGGAATTATTACTAGTATTGGAACTGCTAGAAGTATTATTCTTGGAGTTGCTAGAAGTATTTTGAGTAGAATTATTGCTAGAGGATGACTTGTCAGAAGAGCTAAGGCTATTCAAAATTTCATTAACTTTGTTCATATCGATATTACTATTAGAAAAATTTTTTAATAAATCTGATAAATCATCACTCATAATAACCTCCAGCTTATTTTAAATTATTTTTTAATTTATTAATAATTTCATCTTTATTATTCGATTTCATTATTTTATCAGCTATTTCCATACTCTTTTGTAAATCTTTTTTATCTATATTAGATAACATATTCATTAATTTACCCATATCCAGATTATTATCCATAAAATCACCTCTAAATATATATATTAATTTTGTTACATTATTATATTAATAAAATATAAAAATGTGATTATTTTAAAAAAATTAATTGTAAAAAAATGGATTGTATAAATATTGAATAAAAAAGCTGTAAATTTAAGTAAGAAATTTACATAAAAAGCCAATAAATATGAAAAAAACATTGAAAAATAAGGAAAAAGAGTATATAATATAAAGTATATATGGGATTATTATTTTTTAAGGAGGATAATATGAAAAAAGATGTTGTTATAAAATTAATAGCAGCGATTGTAACGGTTTGTATGCTCATGACCTATGTGTCTACGTTAACAAACTCTGTTTATGCTGCCTATGAAGAATTAGAAAAACAAGGAATTGTATCAAACAATAAGAATGTTGAGTTTGATGCATATTTCAAACAAGATGGAACAAATAAGCATAGTACGGATGCAGAAATTACTGCGGAACAAAAACTATATGTAAAGGTTAGTGCGAAAAATGCAGGATATCTAGAGAATGCAACAATTTCATTGGATAATCCAAACTTTTCAATTTCAAAAAGTTTTTCATCAGATGATGTAAAGTCAGTTGATTATGATAAAAATCAAATTACATTAAATCAAATAGAAAGTGGAAAAGAAGTTGAAATAGAAATACCTGTTAGTTTCGTAAGAAACGACAATATGGATTTAACATATTTCTCTAGAGAAACAGAATTAAACTTAACTGGAACATATTATGATGAAAATGAAAAAGAGAGAAATATCAAATCTGATATTAAAGTCAGATTAAACTGGGAAGCTACTCCAAAAGCAGTTTTAAGTGAAGATGTAATTAAATATGGAGCATATGATACAAAAGTATATATGCAAACATTGTTAACAAGTAGCATAGAAGGAAATTCACTTCCAGTAGAATCTTCAAAAATTAATCTTACTGTACCAAAATTAGCAGATAAAAATCCAGATGAAGTTAGAATATTTGCAGATACAACAGCTACAAATGGTATAGAGTTTACAAAAGATATGTGGTCTTATAATAAAGACACCGGAATAGTAGAAATAAATTTAGAAAATAAAGAAAATAATAATCTAGTTAATTGGAAAGTAGGAGAAGATAAATTCTATTTAACATACATATATGATAATCAAAAAGTTACACCAAGTAACATTACTTTGAATGCAAATTCTAGCATTAGAACATATGTAACGAACGAAGAAGTTACAGCTAATGTTCAAAAGAATGTGTCATTAAAAGATGTTATAAGTAGTGTAGTAGCTACAGAGGTTTCAGCTACACCAGAAGTTTATAAAGGATATATGTATGCAAACAACAAATATGAAACAGAATATTCTTCTACAATATCAGCAAATATAGCATACATAGATGCAGTAGATAAAGTAGTTTTAAATGAAAGCAATGCAAATTTTGTTACAGCAAATGAATCAATCATTTCTGCTGAAAACAACATTTATTACAAATCAGTATCAATTAGTAAGGCTGTATTTGATAGAATTTTAGGACAAAATGGAAACATCCAAATATATGACCAAAATGGAAATAAAGTAGCTGGAATAGATAAAAATACAGAAACTGATGAAAATGGAAATATGTTAATTTCAATTAATGGTCAAGATGTTTCAGCATTAAGAATAGAAACAACAAAACCTATAACAGAAGGAATATTAACAATTAATATTAATAAAGCTGTAAAAGCTACAACATCTTTAAATAGAGATACAATAACAAGTATCCAAAGGATGGATACTGAGGTTTCTGGAAGCATAGTAAGTAAAGATACAGAAACACCTATGGAAACTAAAACAGAAACAACAGCATTAAAAGAAACAGCAACAAAAGCAGAACTTTATATTAACAATACAAATTTAACAACAACAGCAAAAAATGAAAATGTAGAAATAAAAGCAATCTTAAAATCAAATGATTATACATGTGACTTATATAGAAATCCAACAATCGAAATTACATTACCAAGCGAAATCGAAACATTGGATTTAAAAGTAATCAACTTATTATATAGTGATAATATAAAAATAAGTTCATATGATGTAATAACAGATAATGCGGGTAACAAAGTAATTAGAATAAGTTTGCAAGGAGACCAAACAGAATTTGTTACAGATATTAGTAAAGGTATAAATATCGTTATTAATACAGATATAACATTAAAGAAAACAGCAGCAAGTACAAATAGAGTAGCTACATTAAAAGTAACAAATGAAAAGGCTATTCAATATGAAAATAATGGAATTGCAACAGTTGGAATGAACATATATGCACCACAAGGTGTAGTATTACTAAGTAGTGTATCAAACTTTAATAGCGATAATACAGAAATAGTTTCATTATCAAATAAAGAACAAGCTGGAAAGATTGATATAAATGGAACAGCTAAAAATATAACAATGAAAGCTTCAGTTGTAAATAACTATGGTAAGGATATTAAAAATCCTAAGGTTTTAGGTAGAATACCATTCCAAGGAAATAAAAAGACAGATGGAACAGATTTAGGAACAACAGTAAATACAGTTTTAACATCAGGAATAACACTTACAGGAATAGATCCAAGTTTAGCAACAATTTACTATAGTGAAAACGGAGAAGCAACATCAGATATAAATAATTCAGCAAATGGATGGACAACAACAATAGGTGATACATCAAAGATAAAATCATATTTAGTAGTATTTAATAATTATGTAATGCCACAGGCAACAGCATTCGATATGCAATATACAGCACAAGTACCAGAGAATTTACCACATAATGAAAATGCATTTGGTACATATACAGTATATTATGATGAAGATGAAAATTCACAAACAATATCAAGAGAAACAATAGCACCAACAGTTGGTGTATCTACAGGAAAAGGACCAGAATTAACAGCAAATATAACTTCTAATGCAGGAACTGATGTCTCAACTCAAGATATTATAGAATATAAAGTAACAGTTAAAAATGATGGTGAGGTAACTGCAGAGAATGCTAAAGTAACAGTTAATTTACCAGATATAGTAGATTCTGTAGAATATATAGAAGAGGCTATGGGAGGAAGATACGAACCAAAGCCAGAGTTAAGAACAGTAGAACTTTCAGTAGGAAATCTTGCACAAGGTGAAAGCAAAGATGTATCATTAAAAGTAAAAGCAAATGCTGCAGGAACATTTAAATTAGATTTTGTACTTTCTGCAGATAACTTAGAAAAGACTGCACAAGTATCTACACCAGAAACAACAGCATCAGTTGCTAGTTTCTATATCCAATTCTTATCACCAACACAGGATAATGTAGGTGTAGGAAGTGAAATAGAATATTATATTAATATTTCTAACGCAACTGACAAAAAAATAGATAATGTTAAAGCTACAATTACATTACCAGACAATGTAGAATATATAGAGGCTGTAAGACAAGAATATGGTGGAGATAACCCATCAACAGATGGTGTTAACTATGATGAAAAAGATAGAGTAGTTACATTAAATGTTGGAGATATCGAAGCAAATGCAGCAGCCGATTATAGCTATGTATTAAAAGTTAAAACAACAAAACAAGAAGATATTAATATGCAAGTTGTAGTTGTAGGAAAAGATACAAGTGAACAAAAGAGTTCAGTAATTATGCATTCAACAGGTAACAACAAAATAGATGTAACAACAAGTGCAGATATTACAAAGGATTATATCCAAATAGGAGATGTAATTACTTATACAATAACAGCAAAGAATTCAAGTACGGGATTAATTAAAAATGTAAAAGTTTCAGCAACAATACCTGACAACTTAAAATATTTAAATACAGCATATTATTTAAATGATAAGCAAATGTTTGATGGATACTTATTAGATAATAAAGTTTCATCAACTACAATGGACTTAGATGCAGGTCAAACACTTACATTTGTTGTAAAAGCAGCGGCAAATAAAATGATTGATACTTCTAAAGCAGAAGAGGATGCAAATGTTGGTGTAGAAGTTACAGGAGATGGAGCTGAAGATTATAAAACAGAAATTAAGAATATAATTGAAAATAATGGAGAACAAACAGATAATAATTCTGCAAACACATATAGAATTTCTGGTACAGTATGGTTTGATGCAAACAGAAATGGTGCAAAAGATGCAGATGAACAATTACTTTCTGGAATTCCAGTAAGTATAGTAGATGCAGAAACAGGAAAAGCTGTAAAGAATTCTAATGGTGATGAAATAAAAGCTACAACAGATGATAAAGGTGAATATATCTTAAGCGATTTAATTGCAGGAAAATATATAGTTAAATTTACATACGATAATAATCAATATGCAATTACAGAATATAGAACACAAGGAGTTGATGAATCTGCAAATTCTGATGCAATCAACACAACAGAAAATAATGGAACAGCAATTACAGATAGCTTAAATATAGCAGATTCTAGTATGAAGAACATAGACTTAGGTTTAACAACAAAGGGAATATTCGATTTATCACTTAACAAAACATTAACGCAAATTCAAATGGCAGATGGAAAGACAACAAAATCAGTATCTTATGACAATAAGAAATTAGGAAAAATAGAAGTAGATGGAAAACGTATAGATAGCACAAATTTAGTAATACAATATACTATGACAATTACAAACAATGGAAATGTAGCTGGATATGCTAAGAAGATTGTAGACTATTTACCAAAAGAATTATCATTTAGTTCAGAACAAAACCCAGATTGGTATGCTTCAGGAGACACTATAGTTTGTACAGGTCTAGAAAATGAATTAATAAATCCAGGAGAATCTAAAACAGTTACATTAGTATTAACTAAGAAAATGGATGAAAATGGAACAGGAACTGTAACAAACAAAGCAGAAATAACAGAAACATACAATGACCAAGGTTTGGAAGACCAAAAATCACAAGATGATGATACAAATTCATCTGCAAACGTAATTATAGGTGTAAAAACTGGTGGACCAGTATTATACATCGCATTAACATTAGCAATATTAGCAATAGCAGCTGGCGGAGCTTATATAATAAACAAAAAAGTATTAAAGGTTTAGAAAGGAGGAAGGAAAAATGAAAAGATTTAAAATATTTGCTTTATTAGTAGTAGCAATAATTATACCAATGATAGCAGTATTAACATATCTTTCACCTATGGCGCAAGCAAGTTCATTTGTTTACCAATATGTAGGAAACAATGCACCTCCTTTTGTAACCAACATAGATGGTAAGTCAACCGAGGTATATTGTTCACAATCTGGTGGAGCATTATGGACAAGCTTTGGTAAGATAACATTCTATAGTCAAGATACACATTCAATGTCACCTGGTTTAGCATATGCTTTAAGACAATGTAGAAGTATAAATTCTAGACAAAACTTGATTTGGATGTCAGAAATAGCAGATAATATAACAAGTCCAATATGGAAAGCAGATTATGATGATGCAGTAGTGCAATTTGGAAAGATAGCTAGTTTTAATGATTATTATAATAAATTACAACAATCTGGAAAAACTATAAAATTTGAAGATTCAGATGCACAATTACAAGATTCAGAAAATGGAACATATAAAATTGGACCATTTAAACTAGACTTCTACAAGAGTAGTTATTCTGGAATATCATCAATGTATTTACAAACAAATGATGGTAGACAAATTAATGTAAACCAAGTAAGCTTTGGAGGATACGTAGGAAATGTATCAGATATAGATTCTGGTGAAGAATTCTATGTATTATTATCAGAACAAGATGCAGGACAAGCTTCAACAGTTAAATTGGTAGCAGAATACCGTTACGAAGAAGCAAGTGGTAGTTATACATATTACAAACCAGACAAAGCTCATCAAACAATTTATGGTCAAACAGTTCAACGTTTATTAACAATTGACTATACAGGTGGAAGTCAAACTACAACAGATGAAGGACCAGAAATTGAATTAACAATAGACTTAGCTGGTAAAGTATTTAAAGATAATTTAGCACATAAAGATGGTACAGAAGATGGTATTTTAAGTACTGGTGATGAAATGCTAGAAGGAATAGAAGTAACATTGTTCGATTCTGATGGAAATCAAATTGCACAAACTACAACAGATTCAAATGGTTACTATGAATTCTTAGATCAACCAGCATCAAAACAATACTATGTAAGATTTAAATATAATGGACAATTATATGAACCAACTACATATCAAAGAGTAAGTAAGATAATAGATGATGCCGGAACATTAGGACCAACAACAGTAGAAGAAAGATCATATGCAACTGATGGAAAGCAAAATAGACAAGATTTCAATGCTAAATTTACACCAGTAGATAGTACACATACAGTACCTGATAGAGATGATACAACAAATCCAGAATTTGATATTTACTCATACACAGGACCTAATGGTATGGAAGAATTAAAATTATATGGTATATCAAATTCTAAAGAAGAATTATTAAATATCAACTTTGGTATTAAAGATAGAGAGCAATTTGATATGAACTTAAGAAAGGATTTAGTTAAAGTTGATGTAAATATTAATGGTAAGTCACAAACTTACAACTATCCAGGAGGAGAGCAAGACCTAGAAGTTAATATAAGAGGTACAGATATACCGGATTATGAAAGAGCAATTAGGTCTTCAGACTTAGCATATAAAGCAGGAGCAGAATATGACCAAGACAAAGATAAATTACAAGTAATTGTAACATACAAGATTCAAGTAAGAAATCAATCAGTTGGTAAGATTACAGGATATGTAACAGACTTAGCTGATTACTATGATACATCTTATGAATTTATAAGATCATATGATGAAAACGAAAAAGAGATAGCATGGGAGCAATCAAATGATGTCTCTGGAAATAACAAAACATATCATTCAATGCATACAACAGCATTAGCTGAGGAAGGCATTACAGATAAGAAATGGGTATTTGTAGAATACAAAGTAACAAATGATGCATTAAGAGCATTATTAAGCGAAGGAGAATCAACTAAAGAAAACTTCGCACAAATATCTGGTTACAAGAATACTTATACTGAGGACAGAAATGACTTGAATGGTCAATTAATAACAAATGCCGGAGAAAATGCAGGTTTAATAGATGTAGATTCAACACCAGCTAACTTAGACCCAGTAAGTGCAGAAGTTCAAAACTTTGTAGCAGAATCTAAGACACAAGAATATCAAGACTTAGATGGAGAAACAAAGACAAGCAAGAGTATGGCAGTATTCGAAGATGATGCAGACTCTGCACCAGGATTAAAATTAATAGTTGATGATACTAATAAGAGAAGAATGACTGGTACAGTATTTGAGGATGCAGTATTAGAAGAAAAATTAGAGAGCGATAATGAAAGACTTGGTGATGGTTTATATTCAGATGGTGAGAATTTAGTAAACCAAGTTAAAGTACAATTAATTTGTACAAACCCAGATGTAGAAGTAAAAGAAACAAGAACTAACGAAGATGGTTCATATGAATTTACAGATTATATCCCAGGTGATTACACTGTTAAATTTACATATGGTGATTATGAATCATTAATAGCAGTACAACCAAATAACGAAATGTATACTGGTCAAGATTATAAATCTACATTATATACAGAAGGAAATTACTCAGACTCACATTGGTATAACAATGATGCAGATACAAGAAATAATGATGCTAAAGATGACCAAGAAAGAAGAGCTGCAGTAAATGCATATAGTGAAGACTTAAAATATACAAATGCAACAATATTAAATTCTGTATCAACTGCAGATGAAGCAACATTAAGAACTTTAGCAGATAATACAAATATGAATGCAAATACAGCTCAAATGAGTATGGAAGTAGAATATGTTGGTCAAGAAAAAACAGAGTATTTAGCAAAGAATATAGACTTTGGTATTGTAGAAAGACCACGTTCTGATATGTATGTAGAAAAGAATGTATCAAACTTTAAATTAACATCAGCTGGAGATGGACAAACAATATTTGATGCAACAGCAGACCAAGGAGTAAGCAAAGAAGTATCTAACTTAACATGGATGAGAAATAGCAGAACAAGAAGAGGATTAGTTCAAGCAACAGTTGACCAAAACTTAGTACATGGTGCAACAATGGAAGTAACATTTGAAATTAAAGTAATAAATACAGGTGAGACAGATTATAATGATGAATCATACTATAATACAGGTGTTGCTTCAGACCCAAGCACAATAGTAACATTAAAACCTGCAACAGTTGTAGATTATGTATCAAATAATTTATCATATGATGCAGCTAATAATAGTGGATGGCGTGAAATAACAGATAAGACAGAATTAACATCTGGTGATGACCCATATATTAAAGCAGTGGATGAAAATGCATTCAATGGATTACAAAAGGTAATTATTTCAACAGATGATAACCCAATTGTACAATCAGACCCAATAGTTCCAGAAAATGCTAAGGATAAAGCAGGAAAATCATCAGAGACACAAGCTGCAACAGTTAAATTAACAAAAGTACTTGCATCAGATGAGAATAATACAGAAGACACTGAATATGAAAATGCCGCAGAGGTTGTAGAATCAATTAATACAAATGGTAGAAGAACATATAATGGAGATATAGTTTCTATACCTGGTAACTATAATTTAGATGAACCAGATACAGCATTATCAGAAAGAATTACAATAGTTCCACCATTTGGTGCAGCAGATGTAATTAAATACACAGCTATTGCAATTGTATTCGTAGCAATCTTAGGAGCAGGAATCTTCTTAATAAAGAGAAAAGTCTTAAGAAAATAAGATAAATAAAAAATCCAACTCGTAAAAGAGTTGGATTTTTTTGTTATGTTAACAAAATGAACTTTAAGGTCCGTCCCTATATTACAAAAATGTAATAATTCATGAAAATGTGTTTCCGTAAGTGGTATTATAAGTTATATAAATGTAAAATAAAAAGTCTTTTTTTAGTATATTATAGTAGCTATAATAGAGTTAGAAAAAAATAAAAGGACTGATAATGCATGAAATTAGCAAGAAAGAGAATGATACTTTTCATAGCTGCTATAGTAACAATGTTACTTGCCCTATTAAGTGGAAGTGTTCAAGCTGCTTCTCAAGATATGGGCTTGGAGGAATATAGAAAAGCTAGAAGTGATGGAGCTCAATATGGTTATAAAGTAAGTGATAAATATGTTTGGAAAATAGTTACATATAACGGAAGTTCAATTAACTATAATAAAACCTTATACTGTTTAAAAGCAGAACAAGGTTTCTTTACAGCGACACCTGGAGTGTTTAGAGAAACATATGATTTATCATATGATTTTATGAATAAAAGTAGTATGAGCAGTTTACCAGTACCATCACAATATTATGATGCTATAGTATGGATTTTAAACCATGCTTATATACCTAGTGCATCAACAGCAAGTACGGATAGATCAACTTTATTAACAAATGCAGGAATTAGTTCTAATAATGAATTAACAGATGATGATATAGATGTGGTACAACAATTAGCAATATGGTATTTTACAAATTATAATGATTCAACATACCATAAAGATATGGCAGGATTACCATCATTCCAAACAGTGTTGGAATCTAAGAAAACCTCTGCAGGAAAAGGGGAATATCAAGAAATTGAGGACAAAAACCGTACAAGATATGACCAAATGGATGATTTATTTGTATATCTTGTAACTAATGCTCAAAAAGCGACAAGTAGTACAAATAATAATTCTGCTCCACTTGCAATGGATGCAGCAACTCCAAGTGTAACTGTAAATGGAAGCAATTATGTTGTTGGACCATTTAAAGTAAACAAGAGTAATGATACACCATATACAGTATCATTTTCTGTAACAAATCAAAGTGAAACAAATTTATCTGGAAAATATACTATTTTAGACAGCAATAAAAATGCTACAAGTAAAACATTGGAACAATTAGTAGGAAGTACTTTTTATTTAAGAATACCAATAAGTACAGTAAATTCAGAAAATATAACAAGTTTAAAAATATCTATGAATGGAAGCTATACAACAACAAGTGCTACATATTGGACAAAAGCTGGAAATAGTACAGTACAACCAATAGTAGAAATAAATAGAGCACCTAAGAGTTTTAGTGGTAGCAAGCAAGTAACTTTTCCAACTGCTGGTCAATATAATTTAAAATTAGTAAAAGTAGAACAAGGAAATACTAGTAAAAAACTACAAGGAGCAATATTTAAAATAACAAGTCCTAATGGAACTACAACCCAAACAACAAATTCTAGTGGAGAAATAAATATAGGAACAATAAAAGTAAATGAGCCAGGAACAGATACAATAACAATAGAGGAAACACAGGCACCATCAGGATATGAGAAAGTGATAAACTCAGCAATTAATATAAATGTTACTAAGGTATTATCAGGTAATCAATATTCAGCAAGTGCAGCACAAATAACAAATCCACAAACGGGAGCAAGTTTAAGTGCTAGTGGAAATACAATTACCGTAACAGTGGAAAATAAGTTAATACCTAAAAATAGTGAATACAATTTAAAACTTATAAAAGTAGATTCGGCAAATACTGCTAAAAAACTACAAGGAGCTCAATTTAAAATAATTAGCCCTAATGGAACTACAACACAAACAACAAATTCAAGTGGAGAGATAAATGTAGGACCAATTACTGTTAATAATACATCAACTGATACAATAACGATTGAAGAAACAAATCCACCATCAGGATATAGCAAAATAATAAGCTCACCAATCACAGTACAAGTTACAAAGAAATTTGAAAACAATACATATTCAATATCAGGAGCAACAATAACAAATCAACAAACAGGAGCAAGTATAAATCTTTCAGGAAACACAATAACTGTAACAGTACAGAACAAGGAAATACCAAAGAATACTAACTACAATTTAAAACTTGTAAAAGTAGAACAAGGAAATACAAGCAATAAATTAAGTGGGGCACAATTTAAAATAACAACACCAACAGGTACAGTTAATCAAACAACAAATTCAAGTGGAGAAATAAATATTGGTTCTATACCAGTAACATCTGCAGGAACGGATACAATAACAATAGAAGAAACAAATCCACCATCAGGATATAGCAAAATAATAAGCTCACCAATCACAGTACAAGTTACAAAGAAATTTGAAAACAATACATATTCAATATCAGGAGCAACAATAACAAATCAACAAACAGGAGCAAGTATAAATGTATCTGGAAATACAATAACAGTAACTGTAGAAAACAAAATAATACCAAAAACTAGTGAATATAATTTAAAACTTATAAAAGTAGATGCAGCAAATACTGGCAAGAAACTACAAGGAGCAGAATTTAAAATAACAAGTCCAAATGGAGAAGTAACACAAACAACAGATTCAAATGGAGAAATAAATATTGGAACAATACCTGTAACAGCTGAAGGAACAGATACAATAACGATAGAAGAAACAAAAGCACCAGCAGGATATGCTAAAATAATTGCAAATCCAATCCAAGTACAAGTAACAAAAACATTAGTTACAAGTAATAATACATATACTATGACAGATGCTAAAATAATAAATGCTCAAAATGGTTCTAGCATAAGTTTATCTGGAAATACAATAACAGTAACTGTAGAAAATAAAGCAAAGAATTTTGATTTAGCATTAAGGAAGTATATAACAAAAGTAAATGATGCTGCAGTTCCAGATTCAAGAGTACCAAATATAGATACAAGTACACTTACAAGCGGAACAACTGCAACATACAAACATAAAAAAGACCCAGTAAAAGTTAGAAAAGGTGATAAAGTAACATATTGTATAACAATATATAATGAGGGTGAAAAAGCAGGAAGAGCTACAAAAATAGAAGACCAATTACCTACTGGATTAGTTTTTGATAAAGTATTATCTGGAAATTTTGAATTAGATTCATATAACCAAAATGATAATCTATTAAAATTAAAGAGAACATCAAATACAGATAATTTAGA
Organism: uncultured Clostridia bacterium; assembly: GCA_944389475.1. Classification (GTDB taxonomy): domain Bacteria; phylum Bacillota; class Clostridia; order TANB77; family CAG-508; genus Merdicola. The sequence continues at coordinate 2,034 of CALXMM010000013.1, read as the reverse complement.
TGCATACAATGGAAATACATTGGATTCAGAAACAATAGAACTACAATGTACTGTAACGGGTTATGCAACATCAACAAATACAGTATTAACAAATGTAGCATGGATTTCAGAAGAATATGATGCAGAGCTTAACCAAACAATTACAAATCAACAAGGAGCAGATAGAGATTCTGAACCAAGTACAAAGCCAGATGTTAACAAAGACAATATGCAAAATTACAATGGAAACAATAATAAACAAGATTTAACAGATAAAAATTATTACTACAAAGGTCAACAAGATGATGATGATTTTGAAAAATTAATAATTCAACCTGAAAATGGAAATTATGAATTAAATTTAATAAAACAAGATTCAAAAGATGGAAAAGTATTAAAAGGTGCAATATTTAAAATTACAACAGTTGGAGGAGAGACAACACAAACAACTAATGAGAATGGAAAAATAGCCATAGGTAATTTACCGATAACAAGTGCAGGAACAGATACTATAACAATAGAAGAAACTCAAGCACCATCAGGTTACAAAAAAATAATTAATGCACCTATAACAATAAGTGTTACTAAAGAGTTAGTAAATGGAACATATACAGTAACAAAAGCAGAAATAACAAATCCTCAAACAGGTGCTAGTGTAAGTTTATCTGGAAAAACAATAACAGTAACAGTACAAAATGAAATGAGAGATTTCGACTTAGCATTAAGAAAATATATTACAAAAGTAAATGGTGTAGCATTAACAGATACCAGAGTACCAAACATAGATACAAGTACTTTAAATGGTGGAACAACAGCTACATATAAACATAAAAAAGACCCAGTAGTAGTTAAAACCGGAGATGTAGTAACATATAATATTACAATATATAATGAAGGTGAAAATGCCGGAAGAGCAACAAAAATACAGGATCAATTGCCAACAGGTTTAGTATTTAATAAAGTAGTATCTGGAAATTTTGAGTTGGACTCATATAACCAAACAGATAATTTATTAAAATTAAAAAGAGTAGCATCAAATACGGATAATTTGGATGCATACAATGGAACTACATTGGATTCTGAGACAATAGAAATAGAATGTACAGTAACAGCATTCCCAACAGAAAAAGAAGAAATTTTAACAAATGTTGCTTGGATTTCAGAAGAATATGATTCTGACCTAGACAGAACAATAACAAATACACCAGGAGAAGATAGGGATTCAGAACCAGATACACATCCAGATGTAAACAAAGACAACATGGAAGATTATAATGGAAATGATAATAAGGATGATTTAACAGATAAGGATTACTATTATAAAGGTCAACAAGATGATGATGATTTCGAAAAATTAAAAGTAGTTTATTTTGATTTATCATTAAGAAAATTTATTACAGGTAAAAATGATGAGGAAATAACAGGAAGGGAGCCTCAAGTTGATGTAACACATTTAGCAGACCACACAGATACAACTGCAATATATAATCATACGAAAGTACCAGTAGATATGCAAAGAGGAGATGTTGTAATATACACAATAAGGGTATATAACGAAGGTCTAATAGATGGTTATGCAAATGAGGTAACAGATTACTTACCTGAAGAATTAGAATTTTTACCAGACCATGAAATAAACCAAGAATATGAATGGAAAGTTTCAGAAGATGGAAGAACAGTAAAAACTGATTATTTATCAAAAGAAAAAGAAACAGAAGAAAGACAAAATTTAATAAAAGCATTTGATGGAACAACATTATCATATAAAGATATTAAAATTGCATGTAGAATAAAAGATACAGCAGAATTTAATAAAAAATTAACAAACTTAGCAGAAATAACTGAGGATAAGGATGAAGATGGAGAAGATGTTGATGATAGAGACTCAACTCCAGATAATGAGGAAGTTCCACCTGATGAAGATTTACCAAATTATAAAGATGATGAATCAGACCAAGACTATGTACCAGGACAAGAGGATGATGATGACTTCGAAAAAGTAAGAGTAGTATATTTCGACTTAGCATTAAGAAAATTCATAACAGCAGTAGATGA